>SVEH01000007.1 GCA_015057455.1 Lachnospiraceae bacterium
ATAACAGAGTGGCCAATGCCGGGAACTCTTGAATCAGGGCTTTTTCAAGATATCCTTAGATTACTGCAATTTAAGGTAAAAATAATTCATAAAATTTACTACTTGACAATGGTCACATCATAACAGTGCCAAGGTGCTCAGACACCATTAAACATATATATTCGAGCCCCTTTATTATGTGCTGTTTACTGAAGGGGATAGATGTAATTATTCTGTGTTTGATAAATCTATAGTTGCTATGTTAAGTGTAGTATATAAAAGTAAAATAGCAATTAGTCTAAGTTATTACAGACAATAGGGGATATTTAAAATGTATTTTTTGTTTTAGACTGAGGTTAAGCGGAGAAATTTATATTTAATAATTTATGTATCTTATTATATAAACAAAAACAATCCCTACAATATTGTAAGAAGTCGTATAAAAATAATTATAACTTTAAGTAAAGTAAGAAAAGAGAGAAGATAAAGAATCTGCGAATTTTGTCGATAAAATATGTACAAGGAAGTAAGAGACACATAGGATGTGAACATAATAAGCATTTTTGTTGGGTGAAACGTGCCTGGTAGGGGTGTTTATAGTTGCGTTCTAAGTGTCTTTATTGCTTTTTATAGTAGTTATTATACTGTTTGTACTTAGAAAATTTTACAAAGATTTCCAAAATTATTATTTTTTTTAATATTTTAAAAAAATACTTTGAAAAATTTATATATTATGTATATAATAGTAAAGTGTGTATATTAGGATGCCTTTAGTGGCTTTTTATAAAAGAATATACATTTTGTATAAAAGGGTATTTGATTTAGAAATTATAGTTTGTAGACTGGGTAGAGCAGAGAAATTGAGTTTAGGTTGGTAATAAGCTTAGTTTATGGATTATTTAAGGAAATAATATACAGTTTGGAAGGAGAAATGTAATATGTCAGGTACAGATGTAGGTATCGATTTAGGAACAGCTAGTATTCTAGTTTATGTGAAAGGTAAAGGTGTAGTTTTAAAAGAACCTTCAGTTGTAGCATATAACAAGGATACTAATAGAATTATGGCTATTGGAGAAGAAGCAAGACTTATGTTAGGTAGAACTCCTGGTAACATTGTAGCTGTTAGACCATTAAGACAAGGTGTTATTTCAGATTATAATGTAACAGAGAAGATGTTAAAGTATTTTATTCAAAAGGCAGTAGGTAGAACTCGTTTTAGAAAACCTATTATAAGTGTTTGTGTTCCAAGTGGTGTTACAGAAGTTGAGAAGAGAGCAGTTGAAGATGCTACTTACAACGCTGGAGCAAAAGATGTTAAGATAATTGAGGAACCTATAGCAGCAGCTATAGGAGCTGGAATAGATATTGCAAAACCATGTGGTAATATGATAGTTGATATAGGTGGAGGTACTGCAGATATAGCAGTTATTTCACTTGGTGGAACTGTTGTTAGTGAATCAATTAAGATCGCTGGTGATGATTTTGATGAAGCTATCGTAAAATACATGAGAAAGAAACATAATTTATTAATCGGTGAAAGAACAGCAGAAGAAATTAAGATTAAGATTGGTTCTGCTTATAAGAGACCAGAACTTCTTACTCATGACGTAAGAGGACGTAACTTAATTACAGGACTTCCTAAGACTGTAACAGTTAATTCAGATGAGACAGTTGAAGCTCTTAAAGAGACAACAACTCAAATCGTTGAAGCTGTACATGCAGTTCTTGAGAAGACTCCACCAGAATTAGCAGCAGATATAGCTGATAGAGGAATCGTTCTTACTGGAGGTGGTGGATTGTTATACGGTTTAGAAGAATTAATTGAACAAAAAACTGGTATAACAACTATGACTGCAGAAGACCCTATGACAGCAGTTGCTATAGGTACAGGAAAGTACGTTGAGTTCTTATCAGGTAAGAGAGACTAGTTTTTGGACTTTTATACAATTTCATATAGATTAATTAAGTTGATTTAGAAGCTTAATAGTAAGAGTGTTTTCGGAGGTTGATATAATGCTTAGAGGACTTTATACAGCTTATACAGGAATGCGTAATGAACAAAAAAGATTAGATGTTATTAGTAATAATATAGCTAATGCCGCTACCACAGGGTATAAAACCGAGAGTGTTAGTAATCAATCTTTCGATGATGCACTTACACTTAGAATAAAGGATCAGACAACACCTTTCAAAGCTGATGTTATAGGTTCAATGAACTTGGGTGTCAAGATAGGAGAGGTGTATACTGATTATGGACAAGGATCAATATTAGAAACAGAGAATACTTTTGATATGGCTATTCAAGGTAAAGGTTATTTTACAGTAGCTGTAACTAATGCAGAAGGTGAAACAACAACAAAGTATACTCGTGATGGATCTTTTACCATGACTTCAGATGGTTATGTGGTTACAAGTAATGGAGATAATTTACTTGATGTGAATGGGAATCCAGTTAGAGTTAATCCAAGAGCGACAGATATTTCAATAGATTTATTTGGGAATATTTTAGCAGATCAGGTTAATATGGGAAGAATAGCGTTGGTTGATTTTGAAAACTACGATTATATCTCTAAGTATGGAGATAATCTTTATGATATAGTTGAAGGAGCAACAATGATACCTGCAACAGGAACAATTAGACAAGGATATTTAGAACAGTCTAATGTAGATGCAGTATCAGAAATGGTTGATTTAATAACAGTAACAAGAGCGTATGAAGCTAACCAAAAGGTTATTCAAGCAATGGATACTATGGCAGATAAAGCCGTTAACGATGTCGGAAGAGTATAGGTGAAAGGAGAATGATTTTATGATTAGATCATTATGGACAGCAGCCTCAGGTATGAAATCACAACAAACTAATGTTGATACTATATCAAACAACCTAGCCAATGCTAGTACAACAGGATATAAAAAAGAGACAGCTGAATTCAAGTCTCTTTTATATCAAACACTTCAAGATGAAACAACTATTACAGATGGTACAGCAAAGCCTATTAGTGCACAAGTTGGACTTGGTGTGCGTAATTCTGCTATTATTAGTAGATTTACACAGGGGACTTTGCAAACTACAGAGAATCCATTAGATGTAGCAATTACAGGAGATGGATTTTTTAGTGTACAATTACCAGATGGAACAGTAGGATATACAAGAAATGGTTCTTTTAGCGTTGCTATGATACCTAATAATGATTATTATACAATAGCAACTTCAGAGGGGTATCCACTACTTGACAGTAATGGTGTACCTATTCGTATAAGTAAAGATTACGATGCATCCCGATTAGTAATAAATGAAGACGCAACAATGTTATATTCAGATCCTTTAGGAGATACTATACCATTAAATATTACATTGGGTATTTATCAATTTACCAATCCATCAGGCTTAACAAAAACTTCAGATAGTATAATGGTTCAGTCTGTTGCATCAGGTGCACCAATTAATGAAGCAACAGCTAATAATATTGCAAAGAGTGGCTTAAAACAAGGTGTTTTAGAAGGCTCTAATGTTCAAGCAGTTGATGAAATGGTTAACTTGATTGTAGCTCAAAGAGCATATGAAATGAACTCTAAGATAATTACAGCTTCTGATGAGATGCTTCAGCAAGCTAATAATTTAAGGGCATAGGAATATAATTCAGAAGGAGGCCGCATATGAGTATGGATATAAGTAGTTTGACTAGTTCAGCCTATGGATTAAATTCGTCTACTAGTGTAGATGCAGATAAATTAAAGAATAGTATTGCTAATATAGATAAAGAAAATGATGAAGAATTAATGAAAGTATGTAAGGAATTTGAGACATATATGATTGAGCAAGTTATAAAATCTATGGAAGCTACTATAATGAAGGATGAAGAAAATAGTTCATCTTCTTATACAGAGATGTTTGGTGATAAGCTTACAACTGCATATGCAGAGAAGATATCTGATCAAGGAAATATAGGACTTGCACAGATGTTATATGATTCTATGAAGGTTAGATAAGTGAGTTATAGGACATATACTTGACTAAAATTAAAAGGAGAGAAGTTAATGAGTACACTAGTTATTTTGGCAGCAGGAATGGGAAGTAGATTTGGAGGTATAAAGCAACTTGAAGCACTAGGTCCTAGTGGTGAAATTATTATTGATTATTCAATTTACGATGCAATAAAAGCAGGATTTAATAAAGTTGTTTTTATTATTCGTAAGGATATTGAAAAGGATTTTAAAGAAGTTATAGGTGATAGAATCTCAAAATATGTAGATGTAGAGTATGTATTTCAAAGTTTGGATGATTTGCCAGATGGTTATAAAACACCTGAGGATAGAGTAAAACCTTGGGGAACAGGTCAAGCACTTCGTGCGTGTAGAGGCGTTGTAAATGAACCATTTGTTGTAATTAATGCAGATGACTATTACGGTAAAGAAGGATTTATAAAAATACATGATTATTTAGAGAACGTACAAAAAGATAATAAAAAGTATGATTATTGTATGGCAGGATTTTTATTAGGTAATACATTAAGTGATCATGGAACAGTTACAAGAGGTGTATGTAGTGCCAATGAAGAAGGTAATTTAGTTTCAGTAAGAGAAACTTATGATATATCAAGAGATGGTGACAAGGCTATAGGTTATAGCAAAGATAAAGATGTTACTTATACAATGGATTTAAATAGTCCAGTATCAATGAATATGTGGGGATTTACACCAGATTTAATACAGGAATTAGATGAAAAATTCCCAGAGTTTTTAGATACAATAAAGCCAGGTGACATTAAAGCAGAATATTTGTTACCAGAGATAGTTAGCGGTATGTTAAATAGCGAAAAGGCAACTGTTAAGGTATTAGATACTTCCGATAAGTGGTTTGGAGTTACATATAAGGAAGATAAGGAAGTAGTTCAACAATTCTTCAAGAAATTAGCTGATGATGGTGTATATCCAAAACAATTATGGGACTAATAATTAATGGTGAATATAAAAGTTATAGAAGGTGGAGTGGTTAATACGAGTAATAGTAAGCGAGGAATATATAGTGTTGCAAAACAATATGTATTCAAAGCGTTTGGAAAGTTGTTTTTTAACAAAGATAATAATAGTAGAATAGATAAATCCACTATATATGAGTATATAGTGGATTTGCTTTATCCAAGAAGATGTCCTGTGTGTGATGAAGTATTACCTGTGGGAGATAGTTTGTGTGATAAATGCAAAGACCAGTTTATTGTAGTAAATGATTCTTTTTGTAAGAAGTGTGGTAAGATTGTAAAAGATAATGAAGAATATTGCTATGATTGTTCAAATAAACATTTTTCTTACAAAGAAGGTAGAGGAGTATTTTTATATAATAGTCACATGAAAGAATCAATATCAAGATTTAAATATTACGGAAGATGTGAATATGCTGATTATTATGTTGATAAAATTGTTGATACCCTGGGCTATTTAATACGTCAATGGGGGATAGATACAATAATTCCTGTTCCAATTCATAAAAACAAATTGAAGTTTAGAGGGTTTAATCAAGCGGAAATAATAGCAACCAGATTAGGTAAAAGATTAGGGATAAATGTGCTAGCAGAAGCGTTAGTTAGAATAGAGGATACAAAACCACAAAAAGGACTAGATAATATTAGTAGAAGAAAAAATCTTATTAATGCTATTAGTATAAATAATGATATAAATATACCTAATTGTGTAAACAATATACTTCTAATAGACGATATTTATACTACAGGAGCGACAATAAATGCATGCTCTAAGAGATTAAAATCTCAAAATCATAATTATAATATCTATTTTGTATCGGTAGCTATAGGTAATGGATTTTAAATGATACAGAATATATAGGGAGGTATTTATATGGAATTAGTAGCTTGTGTATTATGTGGTTCATTATTTCAAACCTATGATAAAAAAATATGTCCAAGATGTGCACAAAAAGAAGAAGAGTATTATCAAATAGTTAAAAAAACGATTAGGGAGAATCCTGGTAAACGTTTTAAAGATATAGTAGAGGAAACAGGTGTACCAGAACGTCTTATGAGAAGATGGCTTCAAAATGGTAGATTAGAAATTAACACTAAGGAAAGTTTTGGTCTTAGATGTGAAAGATGTAATAAGGAAATACTTCAAGGAAGATATTGTGTTGATTGTAGACAAATAATGCAAAATGGTCTAAATGATTTAATGAAGGAAAGTAAAAAATTACAATTAGAGCAAGAGCCTAATAACAAAAAGAAGGGTGGAGGCGGAATGCACTTCATCAACGATTAGGTTTGTTAATAATGTAAGTCAAAATAGATTGTGATAAGTGTTTTCACAGTCTATTTTAACTTATATTACTGACAAGAAAACCCTAATTTGAGCGAAGCTCAAATTAAAGAGCCTAAAAAACTACTTGCATAAGTGAATGCCATCAGGTTCAATAGTGATGGTTTTGTTTTTGTATAGGTTACCGATTGCTTTTTTGAAAGAATTTTTACTTAAGTTAAATTCTTTTTTTATTGCGTCTGGAGCAGACTTATCGTTATATGGTAAGAAACCTCCAGCCACTTTAAGTTTTTCTAGTATTATTGTAGCATCGTCTGCAATTTGCTCTGTAACTTTCTTCTTTTGAGTAAGATTTAATTTACCGTCAGGTCTTACTTCTGTTACAAATGCTGTTATAGTGGAACCTAATTTTGGAATTGTTTGATATTCATTATTTGGTATAAGTCCATTATATAGGTTATCAACAGCAACAAAAACACCATAGTTTTCATTGTATGAAATAACTGTAGCAGTAACAGTGTCATTTTTGTTATATGGTGAGTTTGTATTTAAGTAATCGTATACCTTCATTGTTGCACACAAACGGTTACTTTTATCAATATAAACACTAACTAGTACCTTATCATCTACCTTAACTGGATATGTTTGCTCTTTGTATGGTAATAGTAAATCTTTAACTAATCCCCAGTCTAAAAATGCTCCAACTGAATTAACTTGAGTAACTCTTAGGGATGCTAATTCACCTAATGTTACAAAAGGTTCACTTGTAGTTGCAATAATTCTATCCATTGAGTCTTTGTAGATAAAGACTTTTATAATATCGCCCATTTTAAAACTATCTTCTACTTGATTTTTAGGTAATAAAACTTTTTCAACACCACCGTCAATTTCGCTTAAATAAACTCCGTGGTCTGTTTTCTTTACAATTCTTAATTCTTGATATTCTCCTAAATTTATCATTTTACACTAACCTCCATAATATAAACACTTTGTTATTATAATAGTAAAAAACTTAAAATGCTACATTGTTATGAAAATTTAATAAATATTTTAGTAGCAGTTGGAAAAAATTGTATACTTTGCTTGATAAATATGGTGGTTAGGTGGTATAATAACCTTGACTATTTATGAGGGTGTATGGTAGGCATGGATAGGTGAGCAGATGAACAGTAAATTAGATGAGTACAATAGAGGAATTTTTAAATATAAAACAGAAACTATTAACCTTTCGAAGGAAGAGATACATGAAACTATTCCTTGTGGAGAAGAATATGACAGTAGTATAGAATTATCAACAGATAGCACTACATATATTAAAGGAATAGCGTATTCTAGCCATGAGTTTGTTCAAATTATTGATAAAACTTTTTCAGGCATAAAAAATTCCATTAGATATAAAGTTATTACAGGATTTGATAATAATGAAGATATTAAGGGCAATATTACAATTGTTACTAATTGTGGTGAGGTAATGGTGCCTTTTATTTTTAATGTTCAACATCCAAAATTTGACAGCTCAATAGGCGAAATAAGAGATTTATTTCAATTTGCAGATTTAGTTAAAGTTAATCCAAGTGAAGCCCTTGAGATTTTTATATCTTCAAGATTTGAGAAGACTTTAATTAGCAAAGATATTAAAACAGAATTATTATATAGAAGTTTTATAAAGAGTACCAATAAGAGAATTGCAATGGAAGAATTTTTGGTTGCAATACGAAAGAAATCTCCTACAGAGATAGATATTAATAAGAAGAGTTTTGAGTATAATATTGGTGCTGATAAGGAAGAATTTAGGGATACATTTAATATTAAGATAAAGAATTGGGGATATTGCGAGTATAAGATAATGGCAAGTAGTCCATTTATAAGATTTGATAAGGAATTTGTAAGTAATGAAGATTTTGTAGCTAATAAGTGTAAGATTCAATTTTACATTAATCCTAAGCTTATGCATAAAGGTAATAATGAGGCATTAATAGAGATAAAAAGTACTACAGATAAGAAAGTAGTTAAAGTGATTTGTCATAATAATCCTAATATGAATTTAGCTAATGAGGTACATGATTCAGATGAAAAACTTAACGTGAATGACAATATCCAGATGATTAATAATGCTAATAGATTAATTAAAAGAGATAAGTATCATTTTACAAAGAATTATTTGGATTTTAGAATGGGTAACATTAATCTAGATAAGTATTTGACAGAGAATGAAGAACTTATAAAGGAATTGTGTGCATTAGAAGATAATCAACTTAATCAACTGTTTAAGATTCATTTATATATAATGTCTGGACAGAAGGAAAGAGCTGTTCAGGTGTTAGAAGATTTTGAGGAAGTACTTAATGATAGTGATGAAGTTGATATGGTAGCTAGATGTGGCTATATGTATTTAAAGACATTACTTAATGATGATAAGGATTTTGTTAAGATAGCTACAAGAACCATATCTAATAATTATGAGAATATAGATGATAGTTGGAAGATTTTATGGATGTTATTTTATTTAGATAAGAAGTATGAATCTAATTATTCTAATAAGATAAAAGCAATAAAAGAACAGTATGAAAAAGGATGTACAAGCCCAATTATGTATTATGAGGTATGTGCTGTATATAATAAGGATTATACATTGTTGCGTAATTTAGGAGATTTTGAAATTCAGATTTTAAATTGGGCAACTAAGAAGAATTGTGTATCTAAAGAACTTGCTTTAGCATATGCAAGTCTTGCTGTTAGATATAAGGAATTTAATCCATTAGTATATAAATCGTTAGCTGTATTGTATGGAAGATATGAGCAAGATGAGATTTTAACAGCTATTTGTACATTGCTTATAAAAGCACAGATGTGCGGTCCGACTTATTTTAAATGGTACAAATTAGGTGTGAGTCGTCAATTAAAAATAACTCAGTTATATGAAAGTTATATGTATTCATATGATGAAAGTAGCAACGAACCGCTATTAGAACCATTGCTTATATATTTTACATTTAATAGTAATTTGGCAGATAATAAAAAGGCATATTTATATGCTTCTGTTATAAAGAATAAGAATAATAATCCATCAATATATAATACATATTTGCCACAGATAAAACAATTCGCAGATAAACAATTAAAGGCTCATGTTATAAATGAGAACTTGAAAGTTATATACGAGGAATTATTTACAAGTGATAACATAACAGAGGATATGGCTAAGGATTTACCATATATTATGTTCAAATACGACATATCTTGTTATAGACCGGAGTATGTGGGAGCAGTTGTTGTTCACAAAGTTTTATCACTTGAGCAATATGTGAAATTTAATAATGGAAAGGCTCAGATTAATATATTTACGGAGTCGGCAGAGATATTTTTAGTTGATAAAGAGGGTAACAGATATGTAAGAAATAATTTCTACACACTTAAGAAATTATTTAATATAAGTGACTTAATAGATAAATGCTATGAATATAATCAAAGCGATGGAATGTTGATTTTATATATTCAAGATAAAATAGATAATTATTATCGTAATGATATTCAAGGTAAGATTGTTAAGAAAGAGGTTATTAGAGTTCCTCATCTTAGCAATGAATATAAGAAGAAATATTTATATGATTTAATCAATTATACATATGAGAATAACGAAGTTGATTTATTAGATAAATATTTAGGAATGATTGAAATAGACGGTATGTCTCCAAAAGAAAAGAGTTATATTATAGAATATATGATTATTAGAGGCTTTAAGGAGAAGGCGTTAGAGGCTATTATTACATATGGTTATAGTAATATTCCTACTTCTAGACTTCTAAAATTAGCAACTACAACTCTTGAAGCTATGGAGACAGATGACAGCTTGAATAAGTATGAAGAGTTAGTTATTGGTATATGTTCTTATGTATTTGAGAATAACAAATATAACGAGGTTATTTTAAAGTATTTAGCAGAGAGATATGTAGGTTCAACTGAGCAGATGTATATGTTGTGGAGTGCGTGTAGAGAATATGATCATATTGATACTAACAGTTTAGAGGAGAATATTCTTGCGCAGATGTTATTTGCTCAAAGTTTTGTACCAAACTCATTAGAAGTGTTCATTAATTATTACAATAATTACAAAACTAAGAAAGTTGTAAAAGCATATCTTATGTATAATTCATACAAGTATGTTGTAAAAGATAGAATATTAGATGATGAATTCTTTGTGGCAATTAAGAATGAATTATCTATGGGTAATAATGAGATGTATTCTATGGCATTGCTTAAGTTTTATTCAACAAAAGATGATTATACAAAAGATGAGATAGAGTTTATAGACAAGACTGTTAGATATTTTGTTACAAAAGATGTAATCTTACCATTTTTTAAAGGATTTAAGGATGTTATTACTTTGCCAGAGTATGTTGCAGATAAATATTATGTTGAATATGTAACAGACCCTGAGTCTAAGGTTAATATACATTATTGTTTAGATGAAAATGGAATGGACGAGCTTCGCTTTAGTTCAGAGACTATGAGAGATGTTTTCTATGGTATAAGAGTAAAAGAATTTATTCTATTTTATGAAGATGACTTGCAATATTATATTGTAGAAGACAGTAATGGAGATGTAAATATAACTGAAAGTAATGATATTCTAGTTGATGAATGTGATACAGATGATGAGACTAGATACAGCAAAATTAATCTTATGTTATCTTCGAGAAGCATAGGTGATGAGAAGACTTTAATTGAAGTTATGGAGAGCTTAGCTATTACAGATTATATGGCGCAAGAGATGTTTAAGCCATTATAAGTTCTTGTTAGAAAGGAAGAAGTATACAATGTCTGAACAACGCAATTTGTTAGTTGGACTAGATTTGTGTAATGATTATACACAGATTAGTTGCTATAACAGTAATACATACGAGCCAGAAACAATTAAATTTGACTATGATAGTGAGAATGAATTGTTGGATACAGCTATGGCTGTAACAAAGGATACAAAAGAATGGCTTTTATCAGAGGATGCTATTAATGCAGTAAAAGAAGATAAGGCAGTTTTGGTAAATAATATTATAGATATGGTTAGAAGAGATAAAACTATTAAATTATTTGACAGAGAATTTACTGCCCACGAAATATTAGTAAAGTTTTTGAGAAAAAGCTTAAGTTTAATAAAGCGATACCATCCAAGTGATTCAATTAACAAATTAGTCGTTACTTTAGAAAAGACAGAGATTGTATTGGTAAAAGCTATATTTGCAGCATTAGAAGAGATTGGAATCGATAAAGATAGAGTATCTATACAAAGTCATTCACAAAGTTTTCTTTATTATGTTATGAGTCAAAAAAAAGAATTATGGATGAATGATGTATGTTTATTTAATTATAGTATAAAAGGTCTTACATACTACCAGATAAGCATAGATAGAAAACATAGACCTATTACTGTTGGTGTAAAACAAAAGGATTATACAGACGCAATGTCTTATACAACTTTAAAAGAGGCCAATGAGGATGCTATAAGAGAGATATTCGAAGGTATTGCTAGTAAATCTATGTATAAACAGATTATTTCTACTGTATATTTGACAGGAAAAGGAATGGCTGGCGATTGGATACACAAATCTATAGATAGCTTTGGCAATGGTAAGAGAATATTTATGGGAATTAATTTATTCTCTGAAGGAGCTTGTTATGCAGCTAGAGCAGCAGCTAATCCAAGATTATTTGAAGATTATTTATTCCTATCTGATGATATGGTTACAACAGCTATTTCTGTAAAAGCGTATGTTGATGCAAAAGAGCAGGAATTGGTATTTGTAAAAACAGGAACTCCTTGGTATGAAGCTATTAATTCCTACGAGTTTATATTAGATGAAACCAATGAAGTGGAAGTTGTAATAAGAGATGATTTAAAAAATACAAAGAAAAGCTATATTATGGCCCTTGATCTCAATGAAAATAGACCGAATAAGGCAACTAGAATAAAAATGGATGTAAAGTATTTGAGTCCTAATGTATGTGCTGTAAAGATTAGAGATATGGGATTTGGAGAATTTTATTTGGCAACTAATAGAGTTTGGGAGAAAATCATAAAGTTTGAACATTAAGGTAATGCATTTATGAAGGCATACTAAATAGTAATATAGATGTTTTTAGTTAAGATATACTATATAGTAATATAGATGTTTTTAGTTAAGCTATACTATATAGCTGTATTGATGTTATTTGTTAAGGCTTATATAAAATTATAGGTTTAATGTGTCCATGATATATGGCAATGGAAATGGAGGACATTATGAGTAGTTTGATTCTGTGTAAATCAGTAAAGGCAAGTAAGCCATATTTATTTACATTAACAGATACTAATATATATACAATAGAAGAATTGTGCTATTACATATACAACAATATATATATAATTACAGAAAAAATCTTTGATGAAAGTTTGATTTTGTGGCTAAAAGATGAATTTAATATGCATGAGCTTAGTGAAAAGTTAAGCAATATGACTTTGCATGGAAGTTCTTTAAAGGATATAGTTGTTACAATTTTTTGTAGTGCCGATTATTATAATGAGAAAAATATAAAGGATATTATTGAAGTAATCGATATGCTAGAAGGAATGCCTTTATTACTTAGAAGAAAAATAAAAGCAGATAATTATTTGACATACAAGAATTATTCTCTAGCATCAAAGGAATATGAGGAGATTCTTGATAGTCCAGATATTAATAAATTAGATAGTGTGCACTATGGTAATATAGTACATAATCTTGGTATTGTTAGAATGAATATATCAAGCTTTTATGCAGCAGCAGAGTGTTTTAAAGAAGCTTATGTAAGAAATAATAACAAGGAATCTTTAAGTCACTATTTATGTGCATTAAAGTTAGAACATAGAGATGATGAGTATCAAGAAGCAATAAGGATGTTTTCGCCTTCAAAAGACGATATTATGAATATTGAAGAGAGATTTATCAAGCTTAGAAAAGAGGCAATGGCAACAAAGAAATTTATGGCGATTGATAGATTGATGACAATTAAGGGTGAGGGAAGAGTTAACGAGTACTATGAAGTTATAGACAAGATGATAGTTAATTGGAAAACAGAATATAAAAATAAACGTGCCGTAAGAAGATAGTGAGGAAGGTGCAATATGTTTTTTAAAAAGTTTAATTTATTTAAGAGAAAAAAGAAACAAGATACAACAGGTGGATATGAAGAAAATACATCTAAAATTAATGATTTAGGTAATGAAGAATTAGAAAGTAAAATTAGCGGTTTATCAAAACATGATATGAAAGCTATGCGAAAAGATGATTATCGTAATAAAAAGATACGAGAAATATGCAAGAATATCTCAGATGCAAAAGAAGAGATAAAGGTGTCATTAGAAGAATTTAGTATGTTGAAATCAAGATTAGATGATGTAGACAGAATTCGTAATTCTAATGAAGAAAGAAAAAAGAAGATTTTGCATATAGATGGTAAGTTAAAACAACTTACAGAAGAACGACAAAAGTATGAAAAGTCACAAGATAGTTTAGAAATAGATACAAATCATTATCTTATTTTAGAAAAAAATGAAACAATAATGGTTAATGAAATAAAAAAATTAGATGGATATGAACAGGAATATCTAGATATAAGATCTGATTTACATAAGTTAGAAGGTGAGAGAGGTAACCTTAATTATGAAAGACAAAAGTTACTTACTAAAAAAAGCCTCCTAAAGTACTATGTAAGATTGCTAATTATAGTATCTATTATGCTATTTGGAATGTTTGGAGCATTGTTATATATGGATAGGTTGAATTCTTATGTACCAGTACTTATAACAGTTGCAGCAATTGCACTTAATACAATCTATGTCATTAATGCAATAAGAAATAATGTAACAAGATTAGAAGCTAATAGACAAAAAGAGAATAAGTTGATTGGTTTATTTAATAAAGTTAAGATAAAATACGTTAATAGCGTAAAGGTTATTGAATATGTATATAGAAAGTTTGACATAAAAAATGGCAAACAACTAAAAAGCTTATGGGAAAGATATCTAAGAGAAAAGGATAGAAAGTTTCGTTTTGATCAAATAATGGAAATGACAGGCATACAAAGTGAAACATTAGAGTCAGAATTAGATAAGCTAGAGCTAGAAGATAAGAATTTGTGGAAAAAGAATATAATAGTATTTGAAAGTGAACCACATCTTCATTTGGTAGAGAAAAAGCTTATTGAAAAGAAGGATAATGTAAAGAAATCTATTGAAAATAATAAACTTGTTGTTACAACAGGAATGAACGATATTAAGACGATTCTTAACTCTAATGAAGCTTATAGAGATGAAGTTATTGATATCCTTCGTGAATGTAAATTGTTTATTTAGGCTTTTGGACTATTCTAGGGGAGGTTACTGCAAGTTTCAGTAGGGATTATTCTAGTGAAGACTACTGCAAGTTCTAGTAGGGATTCTAGTGACGATTTCTCCATATCATTGCGGAGGTTGCTAGTTTTAAGATTAAAAAAGTCATAGTATCATAAAAGTCACGGCTCGCGCCTCGGTAGCGTCAACTAGCCCTTCTATGATTGCGATACTATTACAAATGTCTAGATATGGTTCTTACAACATAGATGTTGCTCGAACCATACTAGCCATTCGTAACAGCACCGCAATTCATGAAGGAAGATGCCGCTAACGGACATTTTATTGATACTATGGCTCTTTTTAATCTTATACATTGGTGAAAGGGGCAATGATATGCAGAAATCTGTTTACATATAATTGGGATTTTTAACTTATACAGATAAAGAGTTTAGCTGTAGCTGAATATTAGAAAAAGATAAAGAAGATGGTAAATGTAAAGTTGATAAATTATAAGAGTAAAAGTATAATAAAACAATATATAAATAATATGGTTACTATATTTTAAGTAGATACTTGTAAAAAAATACGCATTTGTAATATTACATATATTTAATATTACAGATAAACAATAGACATCAAAGTACAATATAGATTAATATAAGAATGTTCAACTATATTAGAGTTTAACTAAATAAAATCGTAAAGCTTTTGAATCTATAACTTATATTAGGGTAAGCCTTGGAGATGGGAATGATATATGTGTCCCGAAGGATGTTTGCGAACCTCGGCACTTGGCGAGCACGAGCTAAGAAGCGAAGTGAGAGTCTAGTACCGCTAGGAGAGCAATCAAGCGAGAGCGTACCAGAGGGGCATATATATCATTCTCATCTCCAAGGCGTAGTCAAAAAAGGAAAAAAGGAAAAAAGGAAAAAAGGAAAAAAGGAAAAAAGGAAAAAAGGTAAAAAGAAAGGTGAAGTATAAAATGATATATCTTTTGGAAGATGATGAAAATATTAGAAAATTGGTGTTGTATACATTTAATAGTCAGGGTATGGAGGCCATGGGATTTATGAAACCTTCAGAATTTTGGGCCCAAATGAAGAGACAGTTGCCAGATATAATATTGCTTGATATTATGCTGCCTGAAGAAGATGGTTTGTCTATACTTAAGAAATTAAGAGAAGAGGGCAAGACAGAAAATATTCCAGTAATTATGTTAACAGCTAAGGGTAGTGAATATGATAAAGTAATTGGCCTAAATGAAGGGGCAGACGACTATATTTCAAAGCCATTTAGTATGTTGGAATTGGTGGCAAGGGTTAATGCTAGATTAAGAAGAATAGAAAAAAACAGCAAAGTTAAAGAATATAAATTAGAAGAATTATATGTATGTCCTGCAAAGCATTTGGTAAAGGTTGCAGGAGAGAAAATTGTTTTAACTTTTAAAGAATATGAGATGCTGTGTCTACTTCTTGCCAATGAAGGAATGGTTCTTAGTAGAAATCAATTATTAGAAAAAATCTGGGGATATGAATATGAAGGTGAAACGAGAACAGTTGATGTTCACATAAGAACATTAAGGAAGAAACTTGGTGTAGCTGGTGAATATATTCATACTGTAAAAGGTGTTGGATATAAAATTGGAGGAGATAATTAATGGAGAAAAAGATATTTAAATCTATTTTCTTAGTTGCACTTGGTGTATTGGTCATTAGTACGTTAGTATTTGCAAGTGTTCTAAATACATACTATATGGACAAGGAAGTTCTAAAGGTGTTGGGGGTAACATCATATGCATTAATGTTATCAATCCTTCAACCAGTATCAATTATTCTCGTTGGAATATTAATAGCAGCTACAGTTGTTGCATCTAATGTTGCCAAGAAAATTGTTGAACCTATTAATTCCATAGATGTTGATAATTTGGAAAATAATGAAATGTATGAGGAAATTAAGCCATTAATATCTAAGATAGGAAAGCAAGCTAGACAATTACAGCGTCAGATAAAAGATGCAGAACAGAAACAGGTAGAATTTAATACCATTATGGAGCATATGAGCGAAGGAATTTTAATAATTGATACCAAATATGAAGTCCTTTCTTATAACAAGGCAATCGTAGATTTATTTACAGATGGTATTGAGCCTAGTAGTAATAGTGTGTTTGCATTTAATAAGAATAAGAAATTTAAGAAAATGATAAAGAAAACTTTTGAGGGTAAACAAAGAGAAAAGGTTATTGAAATTAAGGAACGAAGTTATATGGTAATATCCAATCCTGTTTATGAAGAAAACAGAATTGTAGGTGCCATAATTATAGTAATGGATGTAACAGAAAAGGAAAAAAGAGATAGTTTTAGGCGTGAATTTACAGCCAATGTATCTCATGAGTTAAAGACACCTCTTACATCAATATCTGGTTTTGCAGAAATTATGAAAAGTGGAATTGTGAAGGCAGAGGATATGCCAGAAATGGCCAATAGCATATATGAGGAAGCCGCAAGATTAATAACATTAGTAAATGATATTATTAAGTTGTCTGCATTAGATGATGAAAATATGTCATATGAAAGTATAGATGTTAATTTGTGTGATCTTGTAAAAGAAATTAATGATAGACTAGCTACAGTAATTGCAAAAAAAGAAATAGATTTTAATATAAAGGTAGAAAATGATGAGTTAATAATTAATTCTCCAAAACAAATTGTATCAGAGATGCTCTACAATTTGTGCGATAATGCAATAAAATATAACAAAGTTGGCGGTATGGTTCAAGTTGAGATATGGGAAGATAATAAATATATGCATATAGCAGTGAAAGATACTGGAATAGGTATAGAGCCAGAGTATCATGATAGAATATTTGAGAGATTTTATCGAGTGGATAAAAGTCATTCAAAAGAGGTTGGAGGAACAGGACTTGGACTATCAATTGTAAAACATGATGTAAGTTATCTAAGTGGTAATATAGAAGTAAGCAGTAAAATTGGAGAAGGAACTTGTATACAAGTTAATATTCCTAAGTAAGAATATTTATAAAGCTATACCTTGAATTTAACGATAAAATAATCGTGGCATAATAATAATAATAATAATTATGAAATGAAAGGATAGACTATAATGAAAAAAAAGCTTGGGATTGATAAAAAAATAATGATAGCGACAATGGCACTTACCAATGTGGTCGTTGTTTTATTAAGTGTTGTGGCAATATTGATTAGCCAAAAATATATTGGGTCTGCAAATGAGCAAAAGGTGTTAAATGCATTAGAAAGTAATGCAACTGTGTTAGACGATTGGATAGAAAATCATAAAACAAGTATTAAAACAGCAGGTAATGCACTTATTTATGAGAAAAAGAATAGAGTAGCTACAAAAGGAATTCTAAATAATGTTGTGCAAAACTCAAATGATGCAATATTTGAAACATATCTTGCAAATCCAAAGGTTAATGTTATTTTTGCATCAGATACACCAATTCCAGAAGGATTTGTATCTTCTGAGCGTAGTTGGTACAAAGATGCTGTAGCAGCAAATGGAGAACCAATATGTACATCACCTTATATAGATGCTGTAACAGGTGAACTTGTTATAACAATTGCCTGTGCTATATATGATAAGGGTGAGTTATACGGTGTCATTGGTGCAGATGCATTTATAACTCAGCTTATAGAACAATGTGAAAGTATAAATATATATAATAATTCATATCCGTTTTTAATGGATGGAGAAGGTAATATATTAGTTCATAAAAATGAGAAATTTAGTCCCGTTGTAGCTAATGGAGAAGCGATATTTACCAATTTTAATGATATAGATTGTTATAAAAAATCAGATATAGAATTAGATAAAATAAGTATATTTAATGATTATGATAATAATAAAGTTGCCTGTGCAACTGTAAAATTAGATGGTGCTGGTTGGACACTTGGTTATATAATAGATTATGGTGTTTATTCAGAAATGCTTACTGCAATGATAGAAAGCTTAGCTATATTGCTTGTTGTGGCATTATTAATAAGTATGGTAGTGTCATTATATACAATTAAGAGATGTCTAAAACCAATTAATGAACTTCAAGATGTAGCTAAAGAAATGGCAAAAGGAAATCTTAACTATTCAGTAGATTATAATGGTAATGATTCAGTAGGGGTACTTTGTGAGAACTTAATGACAACTAATGAGACTTTACGAAGTTATATAAATGATATTTCAACGAATCTTCAGAATATAGCAAGTGGAGATTTTGATGTACATTTTAATGCTAGATATGTAGGAGATTTTGCACCAATAAAGAAATCTATACAAGATATAGGTAATGCTTTAAGTTCAACAATGGCGGGAATAAGAGAAGCATCAAAAGATGTTACTAATAAAGCAGAGATATTTTCTATGAATTCATCTTCATTGGCAACGGATGCTAATACTCAAACCGGTATTCTTTCAGATATGAGTAAGATAGTTGAACAGTTTACAAAGAATACTAAAGAAAATGGAGATAATGCAAATCAAGTAAAAACATTATCAAGAGATACTAGAGAACATGTTGAAAATAGCAATGATAGTATGAAACAATTGTTGGTTTCAATGGAAGAAATAACAAATATGTCCTCTCAAATAGGAAGGATTATAAAAACAATAGATGATATAGCATTCCAAACTAATATATTAGCATTGAATGCAGCCGTAGAAGCTGCAAGAGCAGGGGCAGCAGGTAAAGGATTTGTAGTTGTTGCTGATGAAGTTAGAAATCTAGCAGGAAAAAGTGCTGATGCGGCTAAGAATACAACAGACTTGATTCAGAATACAACTAAGGCTGTAGAAAAAGGATTGGGAATCGCTAATATAACTGCAAAATCACTAGAAGATGTAACGGAACAAACAAAGAAGGTTAATGAACTTATAGAGAATATATCTAATACATGTGATTCACAAATAACAGATATTAATTCTATTAATAAAAAGCTTGAGTCTGCCCTAGATGTTGTTAATAAAAATGCAGCTACAGCAGAGGAAACAGCTGCCTCAAGTGAAGAACTTAACGCAGAATCACAGGTGTTGAAACATATTATACAGGAGTTTGGTAGATAGTAGGGACGTATAGATAAGGGACTAGCAAAATGAAAAATATTAAGTTATAACATTTATAAGTAAAATTTATAAAACTCATAAGTAAAAATAACTTATAGGAAAAAATTGTAAATATTTACTTAAAAACTTATATATGGTATAATAATACTCAAGGGAGATAGTTTAATATAAAGTTATTAAACTATCTTTTTGTGTTTTTTTAGGGGAAATAACAACTAGAATAATTATGGGAGTGTAATAAAATATGAGAAGGAATGGGTTAAGTAGAAATAGCAATAGTGCTAGAAAAAATCATAATAAGAATAATCGAATTTTCTGTAAAATAAGCGTCTTATGTTTAATCGTAATGATGCTTGTTTCTGTTGTGTTAATAATTCCTGAAAAAGAACAAAAGAAAAATACAGTAGCTATAGGTATTGATGAAATAGGAGAAAATTGTATAATTTTTAATCCAGATGATAATCAATTCTATTTAAATGAGATTAAACCAGAGAATGTATTAGATGATAGTGTAGGTATAACATATAAGGATAAGGTAAATGGTGTTTATCAATTACAGTTTAATGGTGTTGATTTTACAACTACACATCATACTGGAATAAAGATAGGGAACGGAACAGGTGCGGATGTAAATATTACTTTGGTTGGCGAGAATAAAATTACTGTTTTAGATAACTTTAATCATAAGAATACAGGATTTTGTGGTATATCTAATGGGAGCGGTTCTATAACTTTTAGTGGTGATGGTTCATTAGTTGTAAGTGCAAAAGGAAATAAAGGAGTCGGAATATATTCATCTAACGCAGTAAATATAACTAGTGGAACAATACATGCCTATGGAGGTACTAAAGGAGAAACTGCAGGAATTAAAGGAGAAAAAAGCGTAAATATATCTGGTGGAAAAGTACATGTAGAAGCAAGTTCAAATAATAATAAAGCAAATGGTATAACAACTGGTTTACAAGGGGATGCTAAGGTATCTATTACAGGAGGAGAAGTAAGTGTTAATGTAAGTGGAGATATAGATGATGAAGATCAAAATGTTGATGTTTCTAAAATTTCTGGTGCAGCAATAAGTTCATCCAAAATAGAGATAGGTGGTGGTGAACTTAATATAGATATAAAGGGAATACATAAGAAAGGATTACATTCATTGGCTGAAGGTATTGTTATTAAGGATAAGGCTAAAGTATCAATAATAGGAGATGTATATAATTCTGAAAATGATTTTTATTTAATAGGTTCGATAGCTATATGTGCAGCATCAAAAAATATAGAGATTGGGTCAGCGGTAGTAAATATTGATATGAATAATACAAATGAAGAGTATGATTTTGGTGTATATGGAATAGTTACAAAAATAGGTGATTTGATAATTAATAAAGGTGCAATTGTTAATATAAGCAATACATTTGGAATAGGTGTATATATAAAAAGGGATTTAATTATAAATGGTGGGTATATTAAAATTCAAAGTGATACACAGGCTATAGATTGGTATTACAATATAACGTTAGGGAGTACTGTAGGTCTTATTAATGCTGCGTATGATTATGATGGTTTAGATAGAGCAGAATATGATGGGGATGAGTATTTTTATTCAAATCAGAATTTAGCATATATGGAGATTGGTGAAATATATGATTTTACTTTGTATATAGATAGTAATGGAAATATATATAAGGATTCTACAAGTGGAGCTACTTTATCAGATGCAGAGAAAAGTAGTATAGGAATATCTACTAAAAGTACCAGTAGCGAGGTTAATGTTATACTAGATAATATGTATTTTGTAACTAGTAAATCTGTAGCATTGAATTTAGCAACTTCATCAAAGAATTCTAAGATTACATTGAAAGAAGGAACAGAGAATAGAATAATAGCTACAAATGAAGAGAGTAATTACAAATATAGAAGTATAGGTATTGATTCAAATAGTAATTTAACTATTGATGGAGAAGGTACATTAATTGTTGATAACATATACGTATATACAGATTATAACAATGATAAAATTGGTATAAATACCAGCGGAGATCTGACTTTTAATAATGGAAATATTAATATAAAAGGTTTGGATATGGGAACTAATATGTATGGTATTAATGCTACAGGAAGTGTCACAATAAATAATGGAAAAATAAATATAAAGGGTGGCAGTTATAATGTTACAGAGGTAAATGGTATTAAAGGAAATACTGTAACAATAAATGGTGGAAAAGTTGTAATAGACATAAAAGATGAGAATGGAAATTCAACAACAGGTATTTCTGGAAATAATGCTATAAATTTTAATGATGGTGTTATAGAAATTTCAGCTGGGATAATATGTAGTAAGGTGCCTATAATGACATCAAACAAACTAAAAATAACAAAAGTACTTAAAAATGGTGGTAATGAAGAGAATTCAGTTAATAATAGTGAATTTACAACGGGAATTTACGAATATGTAAAAATAATTCCAAATTATTATTTAATATATAATAGTGGAAAATTATATGCAAGTCATGATACTAGCACAGAAGTTACTGTGCCTAATTGTGATGTAAATAATGGTAAGATTGTTATGGATGGTTTTGAATTTGAAACAAGTGCGAGCTATGGTTTGAAATGTCAGGGAAATGTAACTTTAGAACTTACACAAGGAAGTAAAAATAAGATAAGTATTAATTACCAAAATGGAGGAAATGATAATAGTTCAGTTATATATGGAACGGGTACTTTAAAAATAGATGGAGTCGGATGTTTAGATATAAGCGGTGCTTCCGATATAAAATTGAGTGGTATAGGGGGAGTTTCCACATTAGATATAAATCACTCAAAATTAAATATGAATTTAAAGGTATCAAGTAATTCAAGTGAATATATATATGGAATTAGTAGTAATGGAAAGATGTCTATTTATAATGCAGATATAAGAGTTAATGGTACTAGTGGTGAAAATACAGAGAATGTTTCTGCAATTGTTACAAATAATATATTAGAAATGTATAGCTCAGATATAGTAGCTAATCTTATACATGGACTAGACATAGCTGCAGTTAAAGCAGAATCAAAAATAATTAGTCATGATAATAATATAAAAATAAATTGTGAAGGTACTAATAAGAATGAAGTTATTAAAGGAATTGTTTCGAATTCATCTGATGATATAAATCTATTATGTGATGAAATTGATATAGACGAAAAGGGATATGATTTATATGGTATTTATTATGCTGTTACTAATACGCAGTTAAATATTGAAAAATCAGGATATATAGATATTGATCTAATAGCTACAGAGAATGGATATGGCATTTATGCACAAACAGTGAAATTAAATAATAACGAAATGTTAGATATAAATATAAGTGATGGTAGGTATCAAAGAGCAATATATACAGTTAATGATTTTAATAGTATAAGTACAGGTGTGTCTGCAGAGTTTGATAATAATAATCCTGCTGGTATTATACGTGCAATAAATACAGAGCATGGGAAAATAGACATCGATGCAAGTAATATAAATATACTTGTAAATGGTAATTTATGTCCTGATGTGCACGGTTTACATTGTGATGATTCTACTGGAAGCATTACAGTGAAGAATAGTGGTATGAAAATGAATCAGTCAAGTATTGGTGATGCGGGTGCATTAGTAGTTGGTATTTTTAGTAATGATGCAGATATAAATATAGAGCAAGGGACTATATTGACTATGAATATTAGATCAGGTGGTTCTGGAACTGGTATTTATATAAAAAATACATCAGGTAGCGGGAATATACAATTAGATAAAGCGGAGTGTACTATAGATGTAAATGCGTATGATAGTGCATATGGAATGCATATAGGTATGAACAATGGTAATAATAGTATTAACATTAATGGTGGTAAAACTAATGTTAAAGGAACAACTAGGGCAATACATTTGGTAGGTGGGTCAACACTTACATTGACGGAGGCTAGTCAATATAATACTGTTGTTCAAGAAGTAAGTACTGAATATGAGAATGGTGTTATTGTTACCTATCCAGAATTAGATAGTACATTACAAGCTAGTGATATAAATAATTATCGATACATTTTAATTGGTGAAATTGCAAAATATGGTTTGAAATATGATGCAAATAATAATATTATGTATAAAGTTTATGTAGAGAATGGTACTAAAATAGAGGCTCAAATTGCAGAAAAAGAAGATACAATAGCAGGGTGGAGTATAGGAAATCGTACACTGACTTTAGATGATTTCTTATCTAAAATATCTGTGGATAAAGCAATTGAGATAGTAGGAGATGCAACTATAGAGTTAAAAGGAAAGACAGAGTTAGATATGTCTAAGATAGGGATGTCTGCAACAGAATTATATGGCGTATATGCATCAGATAATTTAACTATAAAAGGTAATGGTACTATAGAGTTAGAGAGAGGTGATTATGAGAATTATAATTATAGTGAAGATTCTAAAGTTACATTTAATGCAATAAATTCACAACAAGGTTTAGAGATAAAAGGTGGTAAGTATATAATAAAAGTAGCAGAGAGTTCATATAATGGGCTAAGTGCGGAAACTATATCTATAGAAAATAAGGCTTCTCAAATTGATATGGATATAAAAGCAAAAACAGCTAAGGGAATATATACTAGATCTAGCAGTGAACCTATGAATATTAAAGATAGTAAAATTGATATAAATATTATAGGACATACAACTTATGCAGAGAATGTAAATACTCTTGATATGTGTATTTATGGGGTTATGACAGATGGAGATTTTACAATAGCAGGAGCTAATCTAAAAATTGATATTAATTGCCCTAAATACGCAGCATATGCTATGCATGTGGGTGGAAATATGACTGTTAATAATGCAGCTTATATTAATATGGAAAATGAAACATGCCAAATTACTTTAACTGATGATAGTACCTGGTATGGCAGTGCCTTGTATGTAAATGGTAATCTAGAGATAAAGAATAGTAAACTAGAAGCAGCGTGTACAAACACAGATGATGGTTATGGTATAGAGGTTAATGGTAATATTATAACTACGTCTGCTAATGTTACAGCTAAGGGTACAAAGCAAGCTATAGTAATACATACTGATGAGGGAAATGCAATAAGTGGTAAAATACTAGCTGGTGAGCAATATGATGGTTCGAATAAGGGAGATATAACTCAAGAGACACTACTTACATCATTAGCTTCGTATAAATTTGTAGAAATAGATTTACCTAATGATTATCTGTTAAAATTTCAAGGTGGCCAAATGTATAAGGTGACAGAAGATGGGCAACAAGTTGGACCTATAACAAGTGATGAGGTGCCAGGATGGTCTGTAGGAAATGATGGTGAATTATTAATTCTAAATGGCTTAAATCTTGAAACATCATGTTATGGTGGCTTATGGATAGGAGAAGAAAGTACAATAGAGTTGGCAAGTGGTTCAACAAATAAGATAAAGATTGTATATAGTGGAACTAAAAATAAAAGTAAGGGTATATTTTCATCTAATAATAACTACAGTATACAAGGAAGTGGAACATTAGATGTAGAAGTGTATAGAATTAATAACTATACGGAAGAGGTTACTACTGAAGGAATTACATGTGAAGGTGAGCTTAAAATAGTAAATGACCAAACAAATACCAATATAAATGTATATGTATATGGTGGAAATACTGTAAATGGCATAAGGGGTAAGAATAATGTGTCAATAACAAACAATGCAGGTATATTAGATATTGATGTAATTGGTAGTAACAACGTATCGGGTATATATTCTGAAACAGGTTATGTTCAATTTTTTAATGTATCTAATATTGACATAGACGCAAGTGGTGGAACTAATAGTTGTGGTATAAAGACAGAAAGTGGTATTATAGATATTCTTAGTGCAGGGATGAAAATTGTTGCAGATACCATGGCGTTAAACCCGGGTGCAAGTAATATAAGTCTTTATCAAGTAGATGTATATGCTAGTACAAGTAGAGATGAAGCAGAAGTGGCGGAACCAATTGCTAATAATACATTAATATCTAATTATAGGAATTATAAAAAGGTTATAATAGAGAATTCCAATGCACCAGTAGTTGTAGCAGAAGTAACTATTAACTGGGGAAAATTAGATTATACATGTACTATGTCTAACTGGAATGAAACACAAAAAAAATATGATAATTATAAGTGGACTTGTGATACCAACGCCGATAAAATTACTGTAACTAATAAGAATAGTAGTACGCAAAGTGTACAAGTAGGATTAGCATATACAAAGAATTCAGAATATACAGCCGTAGCTGGAGAGTTATTTGAAGGGAAAGCAAATGGAACGTATAGTACGGCGTATTCAGGACCGAAGACTGTTACTAAGGGAAATAGTGTAGATGCATATTTGAAATTAAGTGGAGAACCTAATATTGATGCTGCAAAATATGATGTTAATGTTGGGTATGTTACAGTCACATTACAATAGCCGTTAAATATTATAACAATATTCTTGACATTTTATGTTTATTAAACTAGTATATTATTGATTGGAAAGATTAGTAATATACTAGTTTTTTCTTTGCAAAATGAAATTGGTGTGTAAAGATGACTTGTCATCTTTGTTCTAAGCATAAGACTATGACAAAGAGGAGTATGTATATTGATACTTCACAGAGAGAATGACATAGCTGAGAGTCATTTAGTTAAGTATACAGAAGGTAGCTTTTGAGTCGTATTTCTGAAGGTTATAACTAATGAATTTAATAACTGTGTAGGGAATAACGGGTGGCTCCGTTAAAGGCTTTTGAGATGAGTGAATTATAATTGTAATTTATTTTGGTTTTAATGTATACAATATATTCAATGTATCCAATGTATACAACGTATCCAATGTATACGTAGGAAGTGTGTTATATATAAACATCTAATAAATTAGAAGATATTATAATATATTCATAAATTAAGGTGGTAACGCGGTTCTTCGTCCTTAGGGTGAAGGGCTTTTTTTATTTCACAATAAAGTACATTTTATAATTATATTATTAAATAAAGTTGTGTAAAAAGGAAATGTTTTAAAGGAGGAAAACGATGAAAAAGGAACTAGAGAAAACTTATAATCCACATGATATTGAACAAAGATTATATGATAAGTGGATAGATAAGAAATATTTTCATGCTGAGGTGGATAGAAGTAAGAAACCATTTACTATTGTTATGCCACCACCAAATATTACAGGTAAACTACACATGGGTCATGCATTAGATAATACTATGCAAGATATTCTTATAAGATATAAGAGAATGAAGGGATTTAATGCTTTATGGATACCAGGAACTGACCATGCAAGTATATCAACTGAGGTTAAGGTTATTGAGCAACTTAACAAAGAAGGTATTGATAAGGAAGAGCTTGGTAGAGAAGGTTTCCTTAAGAGAACTTGGCAATGGAAGGAAGAGTATGGCGGAACTATTACAAGCCAGCTTAGAAAGCTAGGTTCATCATGTGATTGGGATAGAGAAAGATTTACAATGGATGAAGGATGTTCTAAGGCAGTTGAAGATGTATTTATTAAATTACATGATAAAGGACTTATTTACAAAGGTTCAAGAATTATAAACTGGTGTCCATTATGTAAGACTTCTATTTCTGATGCAGAAGTTGAGCATGAAGAGCAAGAAGGACATTTTTGGCATATAAAATACCCTATTGCAGGAGAGGAAGGTAAGTTTGTAGAGATTGCTACAACTAGACCAGAGACTTTACTTGGTGATAGTGCAGTTGCAGTTCATCCAGAAGATGAAAGATATCAAGATATTATAGGAAAGAATGTTATTCTACCACTTGTTAATAGAGAGATTCCAGTTGTTGCAGATTCATATGTTGATAAGGAATTTGGTACAGGTGTTGTTAAGATTACACCTGCTCATGACCCTAACGATTTTGAAGTTGGTAAGAGACATAACCTTCCAGAGATTAATGTAATGAATGATGATGCTACTATTAATGAAAAAGGTGGCAAATATACTGGAATGCATAGATATGAAGCTAGAAAAGCTATGGTTAAGGATTTAGAAGACCTTGGTTTGCTAGTTAAAGTTGAAAAACATGTTCATAATGTTGGTACTCATGATAGATGTGGTACAACTGTTGAACCATTTATTAAGCCACAATGGTTTGTTAAAATGGATGAGCTTATTAAACCAGCTGTAGAGTCAGTTAAAACAGGAGAAATTAAATTAATTCCTGAAAGAATGGATAAGACTTTCTATAACTGGACAGATAATATTAGAGATTGGTGTATTTCAAGACAATTGTGGTGGGGACATAGAATACCAGCATATTATTGTGACAAATGTGGAGAAACTATTGTTAAAGCAGGAGGAGTACCAGAAGTTTGTCCTAAGTGTGGAGATACTCATTTTACTCAAGATGAAGATACACTTGATACATGGTTTAGTTCAGCATTATGGCCATTTTCAACATTAGGATGGCCAGAGAATACAGAAGAATTAGATTATTTCTATCCAACAGATGTACTTGTAACTGGGTATGATATTATATTCTTCTGGGTTATAAGAATGATGTTCTCAGGATTTGAACATACTGGTAAGAAACCATTTAGTCATGTATTATTCCATGGTCTTGTAAGAGATTCACAAGGAAGAAAAATGTCTAAATCACTTGGTAACGGTATAGATCCACTTGAGGTTATAGACAAATACGGTGCGGATGCACTTAGATTTACATTAATTACTGGTAATGCACCAGGTAATGATATGCGTTATTATGACGAAAGAGTAGAAGCATCAAGAAATTTTGCTAATAAAGTATGGAATGCATCAAGATTTATAATGATGAATCTTGAAAAGGCAGAGATTCCATCTAATATAGATTTATCTACACTTACAGGTGCAGACAAATGGATTCTATCTAAGGTTAATAAATTAGCAAAAGAAGTTACTGCTAATATGGACAAATATGAACTAGGAATAGCTGTTCAAAAGGTATATGACTTTATTTGGGAAGAATTTTGTGATTGGTATATTGAAATGGTTAAACCTAGATTGTATAATGATAGTGATGCAACAAAGGGAGCAGCATTATGGACATTAAAAACAGTTTTAATTAACTCATTGAAATTACTTCATCCATATATGCCATTTGTTACAGAAGAGATATTCTGTTACTTGCAAGATGAAGAGGAATCAATTATGATTTCATCATGGCCAGAATATAGAGAAGATTATAATTTTGAGGCAGATGAAGAAGCTGTAGAACTTATTAAGGAAGCAGTTAAGAGCATAAGAAATGTTAGAACAAGTATGAATGTGCCACCAAGTAAGAAAGCTAATGTATTCGTAGTATCTGAAGATAGTAAGGTAAGAGATATATTTGAATCAAGTAGAACATTCTTTGCAACACTTGGTTATGCCGATGAAGTATTTGTTCAAGCTAATGAAGAAGGAATTGAAAAAGATGCTGTATCAGCAGTTATTTCAAAGGCTAATATATTTATGCCATTTGCTCAATTAGTTGATATAGAAAAGGAAATAGAACGTCTTAATAAAGAAAAAGCTAAGTTAGAGGGCGAACTTAAGAGAGTTAACGGAATGTTGAACAATGAGAAGTTTGTAAGTAAAGCACCTCAAGCTAAGATAGACGAAGAGAAAGCAAAACTTGAGAAGTATACTAATATGATGGAACAAGTTACTGAACGTTTAGAAAGCATAATGTCACGATAAAAAAGTATTATGATATTATAATAAAATATAGTATTGAAGCCTGTGGAGATAGTAGGTTACGAGGTCTGCGAAGCAGGAAGCCCATTGGCTTTAGACAATGGGTAGTTAACTTATGAAAATATATATGGATATTATAATATAATGATATGAAAAAAATATAAGGTTTGGTAGAGTAATAACTCTACCAAACTTCCCCATTGGGGAAGATGGAGGGTCTTATGTATAAAGTTAAATTAACAAGTATTATTGAAAAGTTAAAATTAAAGAATTACACACCGGATATTAATATTGAAGAGATTGAAGTTACTCAAACAGATGTTAATAGACCGGCTTTACAGTTGGCAGGATATTATGATTATTTTGATTCTGATAGAATCCAATTAATCGGTAATGTAGAGAATTCATATCTACAAAAGAAAACTAAAGAAGAATATGTTAATATTATGGAAGATCTTATGAAGTATAAGGTTCCATGTATTGTTTATTGTAGAAATATAGAAGTGCCAGAAGAAGTGCTTAAAGTAGCATGTGAGCATGGTATACCTATTTTAGGAACAGAGAAGACAACATCAGCATTTATGGCGGAAGTAATTAGATGGTTGAATGTGGAACTAGCACAAAGAATTACAATTCATGGTGTACTTGTAGATGTATATGGTGAAGGTGTTCTTATTATGGGCGAAAGTGGTATTGGTAAAAGTGAGGCCGCTCTTGAATTAATTAAGAGAGGACATCGTTTAGTATCAGATGATGTTGTTGTAATTAAGAGAGTAAGTGATGATACTCTTATTGGTACAGCACCAGATATTACTCGCCATTTTATTGAACTTAGAGGTATAGGAATAATAGATGTTAAAACACTATTTGGTGTTGAAAGTGTTAAGAATACTCAAGCTATTAATTTAGCCATTAAATTAGAAGAATGGGATAAAGAGCAAGAGTATGATAGATTAGGTTTAGAAGAACAATATACAGAGTTTTTAGGTAATAAAGTAGTGTGTCATAAGATACCTATAAGACCAGGTAGAAACTTAGCTATTATAGTTGAGTCAGCAGCAGTAAACTATAGACAGAAGAAGATGGGATATAATGCTGCCAAGGAATTATATAACAGAGTGACTAATAATATAGGTAAGCATGACTAAAAGTAAGATTATATTATAATCGAATGACAAACAATATAGGAAACATGATTAAAGAAAAACATAATTAAACAATTGGCTAGAAAGGACAGGTAATAGTTATGGAAAAATATTGCTTTGGGGTAGATATTGGTGGAACAACAGTTAAGTTGGGATTATTCACTAATAGCGGTAATTTGGTAGATAAATGGGAGATAACAACTAACAAAGAAGATAAAGGAACACATATATTGTCAGATATTGCCCAAGCAATAGATGTAAAATTACAAGAGAAGAATATTCAAAAAGATAACGTAATAGGTATTGGTATAGGTGTACCTGGTCCGGTAAAAAAAGCTAGAATAGTAAATAAATGTGTTAATTTAGGATGGGATGTTATAGATGTTGTAGAACAGATGACTAAATTGACAGGAGTTAGTAATATAAAGGTTGGTAATGATGCCAATGTAGCAGCTCTTGGAGAAGCATTAGGAACAGATAATAAAAGAGATAATGTTGTAATGTTAACACTAGGAACAGGTGTAGGTGGTGGCGTTATTATCGACGGTAACATTATATGTGGTAATAGTGGAGCTGCAGGAGAACTTGGTCATATTCAAGTGAAATTTGATGAAGAAGATTCATGTGGTTGCGGCAAAAAAGGATGTCTAGAACAATATGCTTCAGCAACAGGAATTGTAAAGGAAGCACATAGATATCTTAAGGCACATAATGATGAATCAAAACTTAGACAGTTAGATAATATTACAGCAAAAGATATATTTGATTTAGCAAAAGAAGGAGATAAGGTAGCACTTATATTGGTTGATTCATTAGGTCAATATCTTGGTGTTGCATGTTCTCATATTGCAAGTGTAGTTGATCCAGAAGCATTTATAATTGGTGGTGGTGTATCAAAAGCAGGAGATATATTAATTACCAACATAGAGAAGTATTATAATCAATATGCAATGGAGCCTTTGCGTAATAAACCTTTTGAAATTGCTACATTAGGTAATGATGCAGGAATATTTGGATGCGCAAATATGATTCTAGGATAGGATAAATAGAATACGACAATAAAATACTAGTATAGAATAAATAGAATACTAGAATACGACAATAAAATACTAGTATAGGATAAATAGAATACTAGAATACGATAATAAAATACTAGTATAGAATAAATAGAATACTAGAATACGATAATAAAATACTAGTATAGAATAAATAGAATACTAGAATACGATAATAAAATACTAGTATAGAATAAATAGAATATTAGAATACGACAAATATAATAATAGTATAGAATGGATATAATACTAGAATAGGATGGATATAAAAATAATATGATAAATAAATTGAAAGAAATTGTAGGACAGAAGAATGTATATCTAAATGAAGCGATGAGTAAACATACTACTTTTAAAGTAGGTGGACCAGCAGATATATTTGTTGTTCCACAAGATATAGAACAGGTAAGGCAAGTTGTAGAACTATGTAAATCAAGCAAAGAGAATTACTATATTATAGGTAAAGGTAGTAATTTGTTAGTAGGAGACAAAGGTTTTAGAGGCATTATTGTATGTATGTATAACACTCTTGACAAGGTAGAGGTTATACAAGATAATGAAGAATATATGGTTGTTGCAGGAGCAGGGGTAATGCTTAGCAAATTAGCCAATGTTATATTAGAAAATTCTCTTACAGGTTTTGAATTTGCATCAGGTATACCAGGAACTTTAGGTGGAGCAGTAGCAATGAATGCAGGTGCCTACGGTGGAGAAATTAAAGATTGCATAGTTGAAGTGACTGTTTTAGATGATGAAGGTAATATACGAACATTAGGTGTTAGTGAATTGGATTTATCATATAGAAATAGTATTATTTTGAAAAAAGGATACGTTGTCTTAGAAGCTAAATTTAGATTTGAAAAAGGTAATTATGAAGATATAAAAGGTAAGATGCTTGAACTTAATATGAAACGTAAGGAAAAGCAACCTTTAGAATATCCAAGTGCAGGAAGTACATTTAAGCGACCAGAGGGATATTTTGCAGGAAAACTTATAATGGATTCTGGATTGGCTGGATTTAGTATTGGTGGTGCACAGGTTTCAGAGAAACATTGTGGATTTGTTATTAACAAAGATTCAGCTACAGCAGCAGACATTATAGAGTTGATGAAGCAAGTTGATGAGATTGTGTATAAGAATTATAATGTTCATCTTGAACCAGAAGTAAGAATTATAGGTGAATTTTAATCGGATTGTAAGAATACAGGCGGTGAATTATGAGAATTGTTATAGTTACAGGAATGTCAGGTGCAGGTAAAAGTTCTGCACTAAAGATGCTAGAAGATGCAGGATATTTTTGTGTAGATAATATGCCAGTTCCATTGCTACATAATTTTATTCGATTATCAGCAGATAAAACAGTTGAAAACTATAAAGTTGCAGTTGGTGTAGATATAAGAAGTGGTAATTCCCTAAAGAATCTTGGTAAGATATTAGACGAGGTTGAAGAGGAAGAATATGACTACGAGATTTTATATCTAGACTGTAGTTCAAAAGTTTTGGTTAAAAGATACAAAGAGACTAGAAGAAATCATCCATTAGCAAGAAAAGGTAGAGTGGATGAGGCTATACAGATTGAAAGAGATATGTTAGAATTTCTAAAGGATAGAGCAGATTATATAATTGATACAAGTACTCTTTTAATTAGAGAATTAAAAGCTCAGATAGACAATATATTTGTAAATGAAGGTGAGTTTAAAAACTTTTATATAACAGTTGTATCTTTTGGATTCAAATATGGCTTAGTTTCAGATGCGGATTTAGTATTTGATGTAAGATTTTTAAGTAACCCATTCTATATTCCAGAGTTAAAACCTCTTACCGGTAATGATGAAGAGGTGTATAACTATGTAATGGGAAGCGATGGTGCAAAAGAATTCTTAGATAAACTTACAGATATGATTAAGTTTTTGATTCCTAAGTATATTGAGGAAGGAAAGAATCAGTTAATTGTAGGTGTTGGATGTACAGGTGGAAAGCATCGCTCTGTAACTTTAGCTAATGCTCTTTATAATGAGTTAAAAGATTTAGATTATGGTCTAAAGGTTGAACATAGAGATATACAAAAAGATTCTATACGAAAAAATACAAAGATATAGGTAACAGATGTATTAGATATAGGGAGTATAAGTAGAAAAGGTTGTTATAGTAAAGTTAGTTGGATAGTTAATATAGAAAGAGAAGGATATGTCGTTTTCAAGGAAGGTAAAAGAGGAGTTATCACATTCAAAAACTGCATCTAGGCATTGTCAGATAGCAGAGCTTGCGGGAATTATTGGAATGTGTGGTAGAATAAAAATATCTGAAGATAATAAATATCAGATATACGTTCATACCGAGAATATAATGGTTGCTAGAAAGTATCAATATTTAGTGACACAGTTATATGATGTTAATATAGATACTGTAGTAAGAAATAGCAGACAAAAGAAGAGTAATTTGTATACAGTTGTTGTAAAAGACCCTACAATTGCAAGGAAGATTTTACAGTCAGTAAAATTACTTGATATGAATGGCATTGATATTATAGAAGATTTATCTACTATATATAATACCATTATTAGAAATAGTTGTTGTAAAAGAGCATTTTTAAGAGGTGTATTTTTAGCAACAGGATCAGTAAGTGATCCTAGCAAAGCATATCATTTTGAAATTACATCTATAACAGAAGAAAAGGCACAGCAAATCAAAGAAATTATAGGTTTTTTTGGAATTGATGCCAAGGTGATTTTAAGAAAGAAATATTACGTTGTATATGTAAAAGAAGGTTCTCAAATTGTAGACTTATTTAATATAATGGAAGCACATGTGGCTTTAATGGAATTTGAGAATGTACGAATTTTGAAAGAAATGCGTAATTCAATTAACAGAAAAGTTAATTGCGAAACAGCTAATATTAATAAAACAGTTAATGCAGCTTCAAGACAGATAGAAGATATTATGTATATCAAGAATACTGTAGGATTTGGGGAATTATCTGAGAGTTTAGAAGAAGTTGCAAGAGTTAGAATCGAGCATCCAGATTTGTCTCTTAAAGATTTGGGAGAGATTTTATCTAAGCCAATAGGCAAATCAGGTGTGAATCATAGATTGAAAAAATTAAGTAGTATTGCTCAGAATATAAGAGAGCAAAACAAGGAGGATATTTTAAAATGATGGAAAAAAACGTGATTATTAATTTGGAATCAGGATTAGAGGCTAGACCAGTTGCCCAATTAGTTCAAGTTGCAAGCCAATTTGAAAGCAAAATTTTCTTAGAAGTAGAGGATAAGAAAGTAAATGCAAAGAGTATTATGGGAATGATGTCACTAGGTTTAGCTACTGGAGAGACAGTTAATATTATTGCGGAAGGTGCAGATGAAGAAATAGCAATAGAAAGTATTGAAAAGTATTTAAGCAATGTAGAAGCTTAATAGATGGTAGATTTGGAAGGTGTAATATATGGATTTCACACATTTACATGTGCATACAGAGTTTAGTCTACTAGATGGTTCTAGTAAGATAAAAGAATTAATAAAAAGAGTAAAAGAACTTGGAATGGATTCTGTTGCGATTACAGACCATGGAGTTATGTATGGAGTAATTGACTTCTATAAGGAAGCAGTTGCTCAAGGTATAAAACCTATACTTGGTTGTGAAGTCTATGTTGCACCTAATTCTAGATTTGATAGAGAGCTAGATAGAGGCGAAGATAGATATTATCATTTAGTCTTATTAGCAGAGAATAATAAAGGGTATGAGAATCTTATAAAAATTGTCTCGAAGGGATTTACAGAAGGTTTTTATTATAAACCAAGAGTTGACTATGAAGTTCTTGAGCAATATAGCGAAGGAATAATTTGTCTTAGCGCTTGTTTAGGTGGAGAAATTGCGTCTAAACTTAGTCGTGGATTATATGACCAAGCCAAAGAAACAGCTCTTAATTTTGTAAGAATATTTGGTAAAGATAATTTTTTCTTAGAATTACAAGACCATGGTATTCCTGTGCAAGGGGATGTTAATCAAGGTCTTCTTAGAATGAGTAATGAAACAGGAATAGGGTTAGTGGCTACCAATGATACCCACTATACTTATGCAGAAGATGCAGTTTCACATGATGTTTTATTATGTATTCAAACTCAGCGTAAAGTATCAGATGAAAATAGAATGAGATATGATGGAGGTCAATACTATATAAAATCCCCAGAGGAGATGTATAGTTTATTTCCTTATGCAAAAGAGGCAATAGAGAATACTCATAAAATTGCTGACAGATGTAATGTAGAGATTGAATTTGGTGAATATAAACTGCCACAATATGAAGTGCCAGAAGGATTTACCCCTGAAACATATCTTAGAAAGTTATGCTTTGATGGTCTTCAAAAAAGATACCCAGATAATTTCATGGATTTAAAAGAAAGATTAGACTATGAGTTGGATACTATTATTAGTATGGGATTTGTGGAATATTTTCTTATTGTGTGGGATTTTATAAAATATGCTAAGGACAATGATATAATGGTTGGACCAGGTCGTGGTTCAGCTGCAGGAAGTATTGTAGCATATTCTTTGGCAATTACAGATATTGACCCTATCAAATACAACCTATTGTTTGAGCGTTTTCTTAATCCAGAGCGTTTAACAATGCCCGATATCGATATTGATTTTTGCTTTGAAAGAAGAGCAGAAGTTATAGATTATGTTATTAGAAAATATGGCAGTGAGTGTGTATGTCAGATTGTTACATTTGGAACTATGGCTGCAAAGATGGTTATAAGGGATGTTGGTAGAGCGCTAGATTTACCATATGCTTATGTAGATAACATTGCCAAAATGATACCTACGGAGTTAAATATAACAATTAATAAAGCGTTAGATGTTAATAAGGATCTAAAGAAAATATATGAGACAGATGAGCAAGCAAAACATTTATTAGATATGTCTATAAAGTTAGAAGGTTTGCCAAGACATACGTCAATGCATGCAGCAGGTGTAGTTATTAGTAAAAAAAGTGTTGATGAGTATGTTCCTTTAGCAAAGGCATCAGATGGTACAATTTTAGCTCAATTTGTAATGACAACATTAGAAGAGTTAGGTCTTCTAAAAATGGACTTTTTAGGATTAAGAACACTAACTGTAATACAGAATGCAGTTAATTTGGTTAACGAAAAAGTTGAAAGTGGTTTATATAATGAAGAAAAATATCAAAAGATAATTGATATATCAAAAATAGATTATTCAGATAAGAATGTATATGATTTAATTGGTACAGGAAAAACTGAAGGTGTGTTCCAGCTTGAAAGTGCCGGTATGAAGAACTTTATGAAGGAACTTAAGCCAGAGAGTATAGAAGATGTTATTGCGGGAATTTCACTTTATAGACCCGGTCCAATGGCATTTATTCCAGACTATATAAAAGGAAAGCAGAATCAAAATGATATTATGTATGATTGCCCTCAACTTGAGCCTATACTTAAACCAACCTATGGTTGTATAGTGTATCAAGAGCAGGTTATGCAAATAGTTCGTGATTTGGCAGGTTATAGTTATGGACGAAGCGACTTAGTTAGAAGAGCCATGTCTAAAAAGAAGGCGTCTGTTATGGAAAAAGAACGCCAAAACTTTGTATATGGTAATGAAGAAGAGAATGTAAAAGGTTGTATTAATAACGGAATAAGTGAAGAAATAGCCAATAAAATATACGATGAGATGACGGATTTTGCGAAGTACGCATTTAACAAATCTCATGCGGCAGCTTATGCAGCAGTTTCATATCAGACAGCTTATTTAAAATGTTATTATCCAGTTGAATTTATGGCGGCCTTAATGACATCAGTTATAGATAATACAAAAAAAGTCTCAGAATATATACTTTCATGTAGACAAATGGGAATCGAAATATTACCACCAGATATAAATGAAGGAAGATGGGATTTCTCAGTATCAGGGAATAATATAAGATATGGTTTATCAGCTATAAAAGGATTAGGAAAGGAAGTTGTTGATGCAATAGTTGCAGAGCGTAATACAAACGGCAATTATACATCATTAAAAGATTTGGTAAAGCGTCTATCAGGAAAAGAAATTAATAAAAGAACAATTGAAAGTTTTATTAAATCAGGTGCTCTGGATGGATTAGAAGGCAATCGTCAGCAAAAGATGCTAACATATGTTCAAATAATAGACTCAATAAATCAAGAAAGAAAAAAGGAAATGACAGGCCAGATGTCTTTGTTTGATTTTGTGAGTGAAGAAGAAAAACAACAATACGAGATTAAATATCCAAATGTAGCAGAGTATGAAAAAGATGTTATGCTAGCACTGGAAAAAGAAGTACTAGGCATATATGTTAGTGGTCATCCATTGGATGAATATGAGCAAATGTGGCGTCGCAATATATCAGCACTTACTAATGATTTTGAAATGGACGAAGAAAGTGAAAAAGTTAAGGTAGAAGATGGTAGCGCTCAAATAGTTGGCGGTATAATAACAGATGTTACAGTCAAAATGACAAGAACAAATAGCATGATGGCATTTATAACTATTGAAGACTTAGTGGGAACAGTAGAGATAATTGTTTTTCCAAGAGATTATGAAAAGAATAGAGAAGAATTATATGTGGATAATAAAGTATTCATAAGAGGAAAAGCTTCAGTAGAAGAAGATAAAGCAGCAAAGCTAATATGTTCTGAAATAATACCATTTAATGCTATACCAAGAAAACTTTACATTCGATTTTCAGATATAGAGACATATGAGGCAAAAAAAGATAAATTATTCCAATTAATATCCACATCAGATGGTATAGATAATGTAATTGTTGTATGTACTAAAGAAAATGCTATGAAGGATTTGGGTAAATCCATGACAGTTAATGCCAATGAAGAATTAGTTGTAGAACTACAAAAAGAGTATGGAGAGAATAATGTTGCTCTTGTAGAAGGAAGCATATCTAATAAAAGGTAATATAACAAAAATAAATTATATAATGTAATAAAGGGTGGAAAAATAACCTTAAATAATGTGTAAAAAGCTAAATATACTATAATTTAGTGAATGTAAATAAAAATTGTAAATAAATGTTAAAAATTATTTGACAAATATTGGGAATTTTGTTATCATAATAGTTGTATTATAGAAGTAATACAACTATTATTTTTCAGTTGGAGGAATTGTAATGAAAGGTACAGTAAAATGGTTTAATAACCAAAAAGGATTTGGATTTATTTCAGATGAGCAAGGAAATGATGTATTCGTACATTACTCAGGACTTAACATGGAAGGATTCAAGTCTTTAGAGGATGGACAAGAGGTTGAATTTGAAGTTGTTAATGGTGCAAAAGGACCTCAAGCAACTAACGTAACAAGATTATAATCAAAATTATTCAGTGTGCCTTATCTATATATAAATTTTTGTAGTAATATGAAGTTTTATAAAAAAGATTTAGATATTGAATAGCATTGGTTAAGCCATCTCTTCGGAGATGGCTTTTGTTCATTTATAGGGAGTTTCATATATTAAAGTTGCCAGAAAAATGTTAAAATTAAAATATTTTTGATAAATATTTTGTGTAGTACACAAATGTACAATTATAGGACACAACGCCTATTGGGAAATTTGTAAAAAAATGGTATAATAGTAGTATGTTATTGGAAAATCCATTAGTATGTACAATTATGGGGAAATAATTGTGAGAGGGCGTAATAAATATGAAGGGCGAAATTAAAAACAAGTATATAGAGTTTATAAATCATATAGACTTTCCAACAGTTCTTTATGTTTACGAGAGTAATAAAATCATAGCAATGAATGGATATGCTATAGAGATAATAGGAAAGTGCTATGATGATATTAGGCCTATTTTTGATGGAAAGAAGTTTAGATTACCTAAAGAGGTAATAGATGGTGAGAATAAGATATTTAATAACGTTAAGATAAGTCTTGCAAACAGTAAAGTTACTGACATTGATATGGATATTAATGTTTTTGAAGTTGATAATGTACACTTTGTCTTAATGCTATTTGAGGAGTCTTTTAAGAAGATATTTGCTAGCTTTATGAATGTTCATGCAGTGAGGGTTGCATGGAAATATAAAGATAGAAAAAAGATATATATGAATCAGATTTTAGATAAGGATATTGAGGGAACAAGCATAGAAGAATGTGTAGACGAATCTATGTTGCAAAAGTTTGAGGAGATTAAGGAGAGTATAATTGGCGCAGGGGTATGTCAATATAATTCTATCCAGATGATTGTTAAGAGGGATAAAAGCAATCATTTTATCAAAGCAAACAGAATGCCTATTATTAACAGTGTAGGTGATAATATAGGTATTCTTAATGTTCACAACATAATCCTAGACAAAAATGCAAACAGAAAATTATATGATAATGTTTTACAGGGAATAAATACTGGAACAAAAACAACTCAAATAATTGAGAAAAAAGGTATTCCAGATAGAATAAAATTTGAAAATGATGTTAAAGATTATATTATAAATGCAATTGAAAGAAATAGTAATGGAACAATGATAATGTTTAGATTGGAGAATTTTGAGCATATAAAATACAATGTGGGGGCATTGTATATTGAAGAGCTAATAAAACAATTTGAACAAGAAATTTCTAATCAACCATTGCTAGAAAATAGTTGCTATAAAAGTAGAAATATCGAATATATAGTTCTTTTACAAACTGAGGAACAAAGTAAAGTAGAAGAGATTATACTATTAATAAATAAGTTATTTAATGGAGAAAGAACTATAAAAGATAAGAATATTAATTGTGAGATTAATATTGGAATTACACATTTTCCAAAAGACGGTATAAAATCTACAGCATTACTTAAAAATGTGGATTTTGCTATATTTGAGGCAAAGAATGATGAGGGAACAAATTGTAAATATTATGAAATGACTAGGCGTATATAAATGAGGGAACATTTGGTAGAGGGTTATATAGAAAGGAATATGTAATTATGACTAACGTATTTAAAAAGCTAATTCGTAAAGAGTTTGGAGATAGGAATTATTACAAATATTTTTTCTGTTATCAAAATATGTTATATAATGATGATTTTGAAATAGACAAAGTCACTAAAGATGAGGTGTATAATGACATATATGATAAATTAAAAAATTTAGATATGCAGGCACTTAAGAAAAGGCATAATAGACTTGCAGATACAATGATAACAGCTTTTAGTATAACAAACACATTTTTAATTGTAATAGGTTTTTATGTAGCTGCATTATGGTTGTTAATATCACAAGGATTTAATCCAATGGTAGCTAAAATAAGTATTGTTATTATTTCAGTAGCATTTTTGTATAAATTATATGAGTTTATATTAAATAAGTTTTGTTTTGTAGATGCACATATTGCAATAATCTATAAGACGGTATTAGAGAATCTTATCGAAAATCAGTAATGTTTTTTCCTTCTATAAATTGAAACAAAAAGGTCACCATTTATTGGTGGCTTTTTTGTTTGCAAATTTTAAAAGTGATTGTAATAATAAAAAATGTAGCCAAGATATGGGAATTAAGCATTTTGAAAATGAGTAAAATTAAATATTATACTTGAATTCTTGAAAATATTTGGTATAATAACATTTGTGTATCTAGTACCTTTAATAGGTAGTCTAATATTATTCCAAGATACCCCATTAAGATAATAATTATAATATTAAATATAAATATAGAGATTAGAAGAGGAGATTATTTAATTATGGCAGATTTTGAGAAAATGTCTCTAAGTGAGTTGAAAGAAATAGCTAAAGAAAAAGGGCTAAAAAGTGTATCAACAATGAGAAAACAAGAGTTAATAGATATATTGGTGTCTGTAGAGCGTAAGATGGAAGAGTTAAAGAAAAAGAAGCAAAGTAAATCAGAGACACAGAGTAGTGAAGTAAGTAATAGTGATACTAATAAAGCTACTTCAAGAACTAATGGTGTTGTTAGTGGAACAAAGAAAAGTGTTAAAAGAGAGAATACTTCATCTAATGAATCAAAGAATGTTGCAGTAAAAGACTCTGTTAATAATCAAGATAAAAAAGCTGCTAATACGGTAAAAAAAGAAGTAAAGCAACACAATGACAAAGCAGATAATATAGCAAAAAAAGATATAAAACAACACAATGAGAAAGCAGATAATACAGAAGCAGAAAAGAATCAGATAAATCAACTTGATAGTGGTGAAACAAAAGAAGGTATACTTGAAGTTTTACCTGATGGATATGGATTTATTCGCTGTGATAATTATTTGCCAGGTGAGAATGATGTGTATGTTTCACCAGCTCAAATAAGAAAATTTAATTTAAAAACTGGTGATATATTAATAGGTAATACAAAGATAAAAAGTCAGAATGAGAAGTTCAGTGCTTTATTATATATAAAATCAGTTAATGGATTTACAACAGCAGATTCAGCAAAAAGACCTAAATTTGAGGATTTAACACCTATTTTCCCTAATGAGAGAATAAGATTAGAGAATGGACAAACATCTAAAGCTGGGATTGCAATGAGAATGGTTGATTTAGTTTCGCCAATAGGTAAAGGACAGAGAGGTATGATAGTGTCTCCACCTAAAGCAGGTAAAACTACTTTATTAAAACAAGTAGCAAAATCAATAACTAAGAATCATCCAGAGATGAAATTAATTATATTACTTATTGATGAGCGTCCAGAGGAAGTAACAGATATAAAAGAATCAATTGAAGGTAATAATGTGGAAGTAATATATTCAACATTTGATGAGTTACCAGATAATCATAAGCGTGTATCAGAAATGGTTATTGAACGTGGTAAGAGACTTGTAGAACATGGTTTAGATGTATGTATTTTGCTTGATAGTATAACAAGACTTGCAAGAGCGTACAATTTAACAGTTCAACCAAGTGGTAGAACTTTGTCTGGTGGTTTAGATCCAGCAGCATTACATATGCCAAAGAGATTTTTTGGTGCCGCTCGTAACATGAGAGAAGGCGGAAGTTTAACAATATTATCAACTGCATTAGTTGAAACTGGAAGTCGTATGGATGATGTTGTTTTTGAAGAATTTAAAGGAACAGGTAATATGGAACTTGTTTTAGATAGAGGATTATCAGAAAAAAGAATATTCCCAGCTATTGATCTTGCACGTTCAAGTACAAGAAGAGATGATTTGTTATTAGATGATAGAGAGGCTGAAGCAGCATTACTTATGCATAGAGCTCTTAGTGGAATGAAATCAGATGAGGCAGTAGAAAGAATTATTGATTTATTTATAAGAACACGCAATAATAACGATTTTATAGAGGTTATTAAGAAAACTAAGATTGTATAATTAATCAAAATATTTGTTGCATTTAAGAAAAAGCTATGTTATAATACAATAGCTATTGAGTTGAGGCTCAAGGCAATTAAGAAGATAACTTGGGTTAGCCAAATATATATTAGTATTTTGTAAAGAGGTGAAAACAATGAGAGAAGGAATACATCCAAATTATTATCAAGCAACTGTTGAGTGTAACTGTGGTAATAAATTCGTAACTGGATCAACTAAAGAAAGCATCCATGTTGAAATTTGTTCAAAGTGTCATCCATTCTATACTGGACAACAGAAAGCTGTAGCTGCTCGTGGAGCAATAGATAAGTTCAACCGTAGATATGGTTTAACATCTAACTAATTTAACTTGAAATTAAGTACATGAATGTATAAAATTAGGTTGAGGTAATGCCTCAGCCTATTTTTAAATAAAGCATTGAGAGATATAAATTTAGATATTTAAGATAAATCTCCTAATGGAGGATGGTTGGTATGAAAAACAATGTAAAGTTATCAGGTAGCGCCTTAATAGAAGGTGTAATGATTAAGAATGAAGGACAATACGCCATGGCCCTTAGAAAAGGTAATAGTGATATAGAGATTGTCCATGATGTATATAAAGGAATTTTAGGAAGAGGTTCATTTAGTAAGATTCCTATCTTAAGAGGAATTTTTGCACTAATAGATTATTTAGGATTGGGAATAAAGTCAATTTTATTTTCATCAGATTTTTATGAAGATAATTCAAAGGAAGAACCGGGTGCAATTCAGAGATTTTTAAAGAAATTTACTGGTAAGTATCATGAAAGTTTTGAATTGATAACATGTATTACAATAGCACTTATTTTATCAATTGGACTATTTATTGTTGCGCCTTATATGTTAGCGGGTGTATTAGCAGATTTAGTTATACCAAGTTCAACATTAATGACTGTATTAGAGATTTTACTAAGAGTTATTATGATCGTTGCTTATATAGTTTTAATAGTAATGAATAAAGATGTTAGGCGAATTTGCAGATATCATGGAGCACAACATAAAGTTATTAATTGTTTGAATAATGGTGAGGAACTTACTATAAATAATGTAAGAAGAGCATCAAAGTATGACAAAGATTGTGAATTGAACTTTATAATAGGAGTTTTTGGAATAAGTTTAATTGTATTTGCTTTTATTAGAAGTAGTGATATATGGTTAAGAATGGCACTTAGGGTTATAATTATTCCTATAGTTGCTGCTATTTTATATGAAATAATGTTAATAACTAATAAAGCTGCATCTGGTGCAGGCGCAATATTACAAGGACCACAGAAGTTCTTACAAAAATTACTAGTTACTGAGCCAACAGATGACATGTTAGAGGTTGCTATTGAGTCATTGCAAGCAGTTTTTGATTGGAGAGACCATTTAGGACTTCCACCTGAAGGAGAGGAACGTAAGACATATGAGATAAAAGGTGGCGCTGGTGCTAAAGATGTTGGAATTAATAGTGGTATTAATATAAATAGTAATATTAATAATGGAATAAATAATAATATGATGAATAATGCATCTTATGATAATAGTATGATGCAAGGGTCAATGTATGATAATAATTATTATAATACTGAGTATGATAATACAGCATATGATGGGGATTCATATGATTATAATTTGAATAATCAACCTAATTATAATAATTTGTCATATGATGAATATAATAATGGACAATATTTTGTTGAAAGTGATGGTGCTCATAATCCACAATATACAGATTTAGGTAATGTTGTAACTAGACAGTCATTAGATGAAGGTATAACAAAACAACCTGAATATGAACAAGCTGATTATAATATGCCTAATCAAGATTATAATAATATGTATGGCGAATATATGCAGAATAATGGTTATAATAACAATTATAATAATGGATATGATTATAATAATATGCAATATAATAATGGACAGCAAGGTAATATGTATAATCAAGGTAATTATGGCAACGGATATAATGAGCAAGATGATTTAAAGATGTTGGATAGGTATTTTACAGATGATAACTATTAGAGAATTATATAGACAAGGTTATGAAATTTTATCTAATAGCGATATAGATGATGCGAAAGTTGATGCTAAGTTGCTGTTAGAATTTGCGTTGAATATGACTAGTAGTGAATATCATATGAGTTATGATAAAGAAGTAAGCAATGATATGTGTGAGAATTATCTTACTTTAATTGAGCAGAGAGCAACACATTATCCACTTCAATATATAACAGGCACACAAGAATTTATGGGGATTGAATTTATGGTTAATGAGAATGTTTTAATTCCTAGATGGGAAACAGAGATGCTTGTTGAAGAAGTATTAAAAGAGTGTGATAAGTTTTCAACTGTTTTAGATATGTGTTCTGGTTCGGGATGTATTGCTACTAGTATAAAGAAATTAGGAAAAGTATATAGAGCAGTAGGTGTAGATATTTCTAAGGAAGCAATTAATGTAGGTATGTATAATGCATTAAAGAATGAAGTGGATATAGAATTTGTTAATAGTGATTTATTTGAGAATGTAAAAGGTAAGTACGATATAATAGTTTCTAATCCACCTTATATTAAGACAAAGGTAATAGAAGGTCTTATGCCAGAGGTAAGAAGATTTGAACCAATGATTGCATTAGATGGAACAGAAGATGGATTGCATTTTTATAGAAGAATTATTGCAGATGCACCTAATTTTCTAAAAGATAATGGATGGATATTCTTTGAAATTGGACATGACCAAGGTAAAGATGTAGCTATGTTATTAGCTAAGAATGATGAATTTAAAGAAATCCAAGTAATAAAAGATTATGCAGGGAATAGTCGTATAGTTAAAGCTAAATATGAGAGAGCTAATGGAAGCTATTAAATAAATTTTAGGAGGAATAGATATGTTTGATAAGTTGGAGGATTTGGTAGTAAGGTTTAATGAAATATTAGAAGAATTAAATGATCCAACAGTAGTTAATGACCAAGAGAAATTCAGAAAACTAATGAAAGAGCAGAATGATTTAAGCGCAATAGTTGAGAAATATAAAGAATACAAGAACACTAAGCAGAATATAGAAGATAGTCTATTTATATTAGATGAAGAGTCAGATGAAGAATTAAAAGAGATGGCAAAAGAAGAATTGGCAGAATCAAAGGATAGACTAGTTGAAATAGAAGAAGAATTAAAGATTTTATTATTACCTAAAGACCCTAATGATGATAAGAATGTTATTGTTGAAATTAGAGGTGGAGCAGGTGGTGATGAAGCTGCTTTATTTGCAGCAGAGTTATATAGAATGTACACTATGTATGCTGAGAGTAACAGATGGAAGATTGATATGATGAACCTTAATGAGAATGGAATAGGTGGATTTAAGGAAGTTGTATTTATGATTAATGGTACAGGTGCATATTCTAAGCTAAAATATGAAAGTGGTGTACATCGTGTACAAAGAATACCTGCTACAGAGTCAGGTGGACGTATACATACTTCTACAGCAACAGTAGCTATCATGCCAGAAGCAGAAGAAGTTGATGTTCATTTGGATATGAATGATTGTAAGTTTGATGTTTTTCGTGCATCTGGTAATGGTGGACAATGTGTTAACACTACTGACTCAGCGGTTAGACTTACACATTTACCTACAGGTATTGTTATATCATGTCAAGATGAAAAATCTCAGTTAAAGAATAGAGATAAAGCACTTAAAGTATTACGTTCAAGATTATATGAATTAGAGATGCAAAAGGCACAAGATGCTGAAGCAGAGGCTAGAAGAAGTCAAGTTGGAACAGGAGATCGTTCAGAGAAGATAAGAACATATAATTTCCCACAAGGACGTGTTACTGATCATAGAATTAAATTTACTTCACATAGACTAGAAGAGATTCTTAATGGAGATTTGACAGAAGTAATAGATAACTTAATTGCAGCAGATCAAGCTGCAAAATTAGCTAAAGTTAATGAAGAATAGATTTTTTGTAGCTCTCTACGAGTTTTAGGTTACTATCCTAGTGACGCAATAATACGGATTCGAATATATATGTTTAATGGACGTTCTCACTTGACTTTGCACCTAGTGGATACTAAGTTCTTTCTGCGCTGGCGCTTGAAATCACTAAGTACCAAGGAGCTCAGACACCATTCAACATATATATTCGAGTCCCTTTATTATACGCTGTGTACTGAGAGATATAGTAATAATTCCATTTTCGTACTTTAATTAATATTATACTTTTTTTAAACTTTTATGTTGTGATATGTGTCTTTTTATTTAAATTCGATTTTATTATATTATATAGAAGCAGCTTAAAGAATTCCTAAACCCAGGCACCTGTCGGAACGACGGGGCCCTAGAAAGCGAGAAATCATAGTTTATCTATCCTAAAGCTACATCTAGGATCATCATTAGAGTGAAGCCTAGAGCAGCGGCAATTGTACCGATATTAGAGTGATTACCGCTTTGAGATTCAGGAATAAGTTCTTCTATAACTACATACATCATTGCACCGGCAGCAAAGGACAGGAATCCTGGAAGCAATGGTTCAACTAGATGAGCTACTAGTATAGTAAGAAATCCAAAGATAGGTTCAACTATACCCGACAAAGAACCATATAGGAAAGCTCTTTTTTTACTTATGTTATAGTCTTTTAGAGGCATGGATATAATGGCCCCTTCTGGGAAGTTTTGAATAGCAATACCTATTGATAATGCAATAGCACCACTAAGTGTAATAAGGACATTATCAGTAAGTAATCCAGAGAATACAACACCAACAGCCATACCTTCAGGTATATTATGCAATGTTACTGCAAGTAATAACATTGTAGATTTCTTTAAATTTGCTTTAACACCTTCTGGCGTGTCATCATTTGTATGCAAATGGGGTATAAACGTGTCTAGAACAAGAAGAAAAGCAATACCTAGAAGAAAACCAATACTTGCTGGTATCCAAGGTGTTTTATTTTGTTCTTCAGCCATTTCTAAAGCTGGAATAAGTAATGACCAAATAGATGCAGCAATCATAACACCAGAAGCAAATCCTAATAATGCTTTTTGGAGTTTGTCATTCATTTTATTTTTTAGAAAAAATACCATTGAAGATCCCAATGTTGTGCCAATAAAAGGTATTAATAATCCAATAGCTATAATTGATATATTGTTCATAATTCACCTCTTTATAGAATTTGTTATTTACAGTATATTCTGTAATAGTATTTTCGTGTGTATAATAAATATTCTTAAATAGTAAAAATAAGTATTTTATATAATAAAATGTGTAATTGGTAATAATAAATTTTGTTTAGTCAGTAACGATATATGTAGTAGTAATAGTATATGAATAATAAAAACACTAATAGTATATACGATATCAATAGTAAATATCAATATCCATCGTATATATAAATATCAATAGTATATACGATAGTGATAGTATATAACAAGATTAGAAGTACATAGTATATGGCAACAATAATATTAGCAATAGAAATAATAGTACTGATATTAAAAAGCGGAGGATAATATGGAAAACAGAGTAGATAAAGCAGAAAGATTGTTTAGAGAAGGGTATAATTGTGCACAGGCAGTTGTAGGTGCATTTTGTGATATATATGGAGTAGAGGAGGAGTTAGGAGTAAGAATGGCGGCTTCATTTGGAGCAGGATTTGGCAGAATGAGAGAAATATGTGGCGCAGTTTCTGGAATGGGCATAATTGCAGGATTAGAAAATGGAGCAACTAAAGGTAGTGACACATTAGGAAAGAAAGCTAATTATGATTTGGTAGTATTAATGGTTGAAGAATTTAAAAAAAATAATGGAACTATAATATGTAGAGAACTTTTAGGATTAGATAATAAATCTACAAAAGATGTAAAAGAGGGTTCTACAATATTAGATAAAGAACAAACTATCAACAAAACTGTGGATACAATGCCACAAAAAAGGGATGAAAATTATTATAAAACGAGGCCTTGTGTGGATAAAGTTAGAGAATGCGCACAGATAATAGAAGATATAATTATGAAAGGAAAGGATATATAGATATATGGATGAGAGATTAAAAAAACAAATAGATTTTATAATAGAAACAGATAAGGCAAAACAAATATTTAGACAAAATTATATAGCGGATGGTTCAAGAAAAGAAAACGATGCGGAACATGGTTGGCAATTAGCGTTAATGTCTTATTTATTGAAAGAACATGCTAATGAAGATATAGATATAGTAAAAGTTATGATTATGGTTCTTATACATGATATAGTTGAAATAGATGCAGGAGATACATATGCATTTGATGAGAAAGGTTATGAAAGTAAAAGAGATAGAGAAGTAGCCGCAGCTGATAGAATATACAATATATTGCCTAAGGATCAAGCTAAAGAGTTATATGATATATGGGAAGAATTTGAAGCGTATGAAACGCCTGAGGCTAAATATGCCCATGCGTTAGATCATTTTCAACCGTTATTATTACATCATAATACAAATGGAATCTCATGGAAAGAACATGGTATAAGTAAGTCTCAAGTATATAAGAGAAATATTAGAACAAAGGAAGGTTCTAAGACGATAGATGATTGTATAAATGAAGTTGTAGAGATTAATGTTAAAAAAGGTAATTTGAAGGATGAATAAAAATGGCTGTGTAAAATATTTTACACAGCCACTTTTTATCTATTTAAATAAATAAATGAAAACAAAATGAAATTATCTTTAGTTTATTTTGGTTGATATATTGGTGAAACACGATAGTTGTAACCATTATTGTTATCCCAAACTTGCTCACCAGTACATTTTAAAATTCTAAAACAATACTCTAGACTGTCTGTTTCATATCCATGAACAGTAGTAGAGAAGTAGTTTCTTACAGGTGTTCCATTTACAACAACTGAATGAAAATCCATTCTTGAATATTTAGTTGTATTCCATTCATCTAATGTGTAACATAAATCAACATAATCAATGGCACTAGCTTCATGATAAGGTTTATCATATTCAACAGTATATGAACATGGAACATTAGAAGATAGTACCTTAACTTGATAGTTATTGTTCTCGTTATTTATCCATCCTTCAGTATCTTTTAATGTAATAAATTTAAAGCAATAATCAACTACATCACCTTCGTTAACAGTGATAATAGTTTCATATGTATAATATGTAGTAAAAACACCAGACCCATAGTTATATGAATCGCTTTGAACCATGTCTTGGTCTATGGCAGTTTTCCAACCGTCAACACTATAATGTAATATACCTTTTTTAGTTATAGATGGTATATAGTAATTTGTTGACATTTGTATTTTGTAACGAACTTTTTTCTTGCTGTGTTCATTCTTAGCAACAGATGAATTAGTAGTTTTATTACTAGCTTTAGCTGTTAATCCAGTATTGCCAATAACAGTAGCAAGTATTGTTGCTATTAAAACAACAGATAAAATCGATAATTTCTTCATAAATAAGTTTTTTTTCATTATTTATTCCTCCCAAAATATTAATCATCTTAATTCCATCATTTATATTAGCTTAAAAAGCATATTATTTCAAGAAAAATTGTGTATAAATAAGTAATTTCTACAAAATGAATGGAATAAGAAAACAATAATTATTAAAATTGTCTATAAAGATGAGTGTTTATATTTATACAATTAAAAAAGTATAACTATTACACAAAATACATAGTGTATAGTTGTGCAAAATGACTAATAAAAATAATATAAGAAAAAAATATTGAAAAATATATAGTGAAAATTAATGAAAATGTAAAAGAATGATAAGATAATATGTAAATAATTGTAAAAATATGAAAAATTGAAGGGAGTGTATAATTAAAAAGAATAAAAAGTTAAAACAATAATAATAAAATATTTCAAAAATGTTACAAAAGTATTGAAAAAATGTTCAAAATATGGTTTAATAGAATAAAGGGTTATGTGTGTAACTATTTAAAAATAGGTTTTTGGTATTATCTAATTAATTAGATAATAAAATGAGGGGTAATTTTTATGAACGATATGGGGAATAAAAGAGGTTACAATTCTAATCAAAATCAAATGAATAATAAAAGATATGCCAGTAATAATCAACAGTACGGGCGTAATAATTATGGGTCTAAAAATTCAGAAAAGAATCCAAGAAATAATAATAAGAATAGTCAAGGTAATAGCATGTACGGAAATATTTGTAACACTATGCAGAAAAAGTTTAACATGACTTTATATAAAGGTGTTCAAAATAGTGAAAAAGATAATGGTAGAAAGAATAATGCTATGAGAAAATCAAGTAATAATCAAAATAAAAGATTTAATGTTATTGATAGTAAAAGTAGTTTAAATAAAGATAGACAAGGTGTTAGTAAAGTTCAATATAATCGTAATTTTAACAATAAAATGGAGCATAAAAAAGATAGAGAAACAGTATTAAAAGATTATAGTGAAGAGAAAAATGATATAAGCAAATATGAGGAAGAAGTAACAGAAGTATTACCAAAATCAGTATTTGTATTTATTACAGTAGCTGTAATATTTGTAGCAGCGCTTATATTAACAGTAGCAAATAAAGATACAGTAAGTAAGACTTTGACACAAATTACAGATAAAAAAGAGATGCCAACAAATGACTATGATGAAGGATTAGATTTAGGATTAGATGTACAAGGTGAATTAGATTCAAACCAAGAAGAGAGTTTAGAAGAGAGAGAAGAGCTAGAGGAATTAGAAGAATTAGAACTTGCAGAAGATGACTCAAGAACAAGTATATTAGCAGCAATTGCAGCAGAGAATGATGAAACAAAAACAACTACAGTTAAAAAGCCAACAACAACTACGAAGAAGACAACAACATCAACTTCAAAAGTGGCAACAACAACGAAAAAACCTACAACAGTAAAGAAACCAACAACTACAGATTCAACTCAAACAGATACAACAGTAGATGATGAAGAGATAGTAGAAGAAGAGAATGAAGAGGAAGTTGTAGAAGATGTTGAAATGACATTTATTCCTTTAACACTTACAGGAAGATTGTGGAGATGTTCATCGGCAACTGGATATGGGATATTTGGAGCTGATGGTGTAGCAGGCTCATTTATAAAATGTAGTGATAGTTATTATATTGAATGTTCTAATTCAGTAATGGTTCCAAAGAAAGATTTAAATGGAATATGGTTAGATGTAAGAGGAACAACAGTGCAGGAATATATTGGATATAAGAATAATACAAAAGTTCAGGTAGTTAAAATAAGATTAGAGGAAGCGGATTCAATGTCATATAAAGATATATATGCAATAAAAGATACATACATTAATTTGGGAGCGACTTATAAAAAGAAAGGTTCAACATCAACATTTAAAAGTATCTTTGCAACAGAGGATATGGAACTTATAAGAACGGGAGCATAATATACGGTAGTTTTTTAAGAGGATAAAATGGGGGATTAGCATGAGTTCAAAGGGGAAGTTATATAGTAAACATCTAGAACAAGCTAAATACGTTGTAAAGGGAAGAAAACTTAGTAATAATATTGCTATAGTTAAAAGAAAAGATACATCAAGTAATGTTGTATTATCTTACGGTGCTTTAAGTAATAGAGGTATGTCTCAATATTCAGAGGAGACTCAGTACTCAGAAGAAGCTCAATATTCAGAAGAAAGTAATGCTTGTGAATCATTTGAATTTGAGGAAATAGATAATACTTTGGATTTTGAGTGGTCTGAAAGTGATATTGACACAAATGACTTAGCTATAATAAAAGAGCATATTGTTGAAGAAGCAGCAGAAACTATAGAAGATGTAGTTAATGTAACAGAAGTTACAGCATCATCACCAGTTAATGATACAAAGATGATCGAAGTAGCAGCTAAGGGCGTGGAAAATGAAACTAAGCTTATAGAAGAAGTATCTGAAGTTGTGGAAAATGAATCTAAAGTTACAGAAGAATTATCTAAAGTTACAGAAGAATTATCTAAGGTTATGAAAAATGAATCTATGATTACAGATCAAGTAGTTAAAGTTAAGGAAGAAATACCACAGACTATAAGTAATAGCGATAAAGCAATGGAAGAGGCAGCTAAGGTTATGGAAGACAGAGATAAAGAAATGGAAGAAGCTGCTCAAACTATGCAAAATGAAGCTGATGTTATTGAAAATACAACAGTTGCAGTTTTAGCTTTAAAACAGGATAAAATGACACAAAATGTTAAAAAAGTAGATACTAATACTCATAAAATAGAAAAAGACAAAACAGAATTAACAAAAGAACAAGTAGATGCTAAAGTTTTAGAATTAAAAGAAAAAGAAGAAAAATATAAAAAAGAAGTAGAAAAAGATAAAGATGCATTTTATCAAGCTACTAAAAATTTAGTATCAGAAGAAGAAAGAAGCAGAGGAATAATTAATGAAAAGAAAGAAAATGTATCTAAAGATCAATTAGATGAACTAGAAAGAATTAGATTATTAGAGCTTGCTAGAGTAAAAAAGGAGACTTTAGAAAAGGAAAGAATTGAAAAAGCTAGAGCAAAGAAGGAAGAAAAATTACAAGAAGAAGAGAAACAAAAAGAGAGAGAAGAAAGAAAAAATATTCAATTATTAGAAGAAAAAAAGAAAATTAAAGAAAAGAGAAAGAAAGCAAGAAAAACTGAGTCAAAATCTTTTGCAGTTGTGGCAGCTTTATTAGCGTTAATTATTGTAGCTGGTATGGCTAACATAGGAAATATAATGTATAACGAGATACAAAAAGAAAATACATTAGTAGGTGAAATGGACAAAAAAGATGATACTAAGAAAACATCATTATTAGATAGTTTATATAGTAATATTACAAATAATACTAAGACAGATACTACTATAGAAAATGAAAAAGCAGATAGTGCAACAGAAAAACCAGAAGTAAGCAATAAGCCAGAAAAATTAGATACTGTAGAGGATGGAGAAATTGTTGTAGCAGATAGAACATCAACTAAGCCTGAAAATAAGACTGCACCAAGTATAAAGCAAAATGGTAATAATATAGAAGATTCATTAGAAGATTTAAGAGTACCTATTTTGGATGATCAAGTGCCTACACATCCATCTATTGGAGGAGGATTTGGAGAAGAAACTGGTTCAGATAAACAAGTAACACCAAAATTTGTAGAAATTCAATATTCAGGAAATGGTTTTGAATTGTATAAAACTACAAAAAGCAATGTAACAAAATCTGTTATAATTGCTGGAGGATGTAGAGAATATAAAAAGTACACAAAAGTAGGTGGAGTTATAAAGATTCCAGAAGCTGATGCAGATGGCTTATGGTTTATCGTTAAAGATGGAAAAATAGAGGCAGAATTTGCATTTACAGGAAGTAATGAGCATGGAGTTGCAAGTCTTGTTCTTATGAAGGAAAAAGATGGAGCAGAAGTTGAAGATGATATAATTTATGCAAAACAAGGAAGTACAGTGACACTAGACGGAACTTACTGTACAAGAGATGATGAAGGAAATGAATTCGCTAAATATGAGAATAGCATAGTAAATGTAATTGGAAAAATGGTGTTATACAAAAAGAATTAAAACTATATTTTGTATATTTCTTAGGCTCCGCGCAAGTGGAGCCTATTATCATTTAGTGACGCAATAATACAAGATTTAGATGCAATTATTTTACGCCCGTAACGAGCTTAAACTAAATAGTTTATAAAAGCTATAATAGTTATAAGCAAGGTTAAATTTGGAACTATAATAGTAAATTACATATTTCCATAATTTGATAAAATTTGTAAAAAAATCATTTACTTATTAGAAAAATGTTATATAATGTAAATAATGATGTTTTTGAGGTGTAAGATATGACTGATAAAGAAAAGAGAATTTTAGATGTTTTAAAGAAAAGTAATAATGCCTTATCAGCTAAGGAAATAGCTGTTATGATGTATGGTCCAGATTCTGCACAACAGTTAGTGTATTCAAAGTTATTGAAGTTAGAAGCTTTGGGACTAGTTGAGAAGTATTATGCTAAAAGGTCCTATAAGTTTATATATGCAGGTGATGATAATGTTATTAGATTAGATAAGCCTTCTGATAGGGAGTTAGAGGAAATAGAAGAAGCATATGAATCACAAGAGATAAACAATTATGAAGAGAAGAATGCACATAGTAATAGCATGGAACAACAAGCATCAGTGCCAACACCTATTAGAACTCGTAAGAAAGAGTATGATGTATATGAAAGAGAGAATTTCTTAAAACTTCAATTTAATGAGGTGTGGTCATCTATTTTAAAAGAGAAGAAAGATTATTACTCATATATGGATGAGCATAGTTTAGACTTGTTAAGAAATGCAGTAACTAATCTTAAGAATATTAATACATTAAAAACAACATTATGGTTTATATCAAAGATAAAGGATATATTTAATGTTAGTGATAAAGAAGTTGCAGCAGTTGAGGAAAGCGTAAGAACAGCACCACCTCACTATGAAGGATATGATGTAGAACATACAGGGTTAGTTAATGTAATTGCAGAGATTAAGTGTAATATGCCTATTAATAACAGCAATACATTTGAGCCAGTTCAGATTAATGAAATTAAGAGAGATTTAGAATTTTTAATAAATGGAAAGAAGAAATCAAAGATAAAAGATATATCAAAGTATTACAGATTTTTAGTTGTAAAAAAACATGGTAAGAATCTTGGATTTGCAGTTCAAGAGTTAATAAAAGAATTACCAATAGAGATATCTAAGTTTTTACTAGTATATAGAGAAGGAATGATAATGTCAAAAGACTATATATATATTTATATATTAGAGAAATAGTGAAGGATATATAAAATTAACTAGGCCCCTGTCTGACAGGGGCCTAGTTAATTTTATAAATTATTCACCTTCACTTTCAGCTTCTTCTTCAGCTTTTTTCTTTTCTTCAGCGGCTTGTCTTTCTTCTTCTGTTCTAACTAAATCCTTAACAAGATTCTTGCTACATAATAAGCTTTCATAGTATGTATTAGTATCAATAGCAAGCTCAGAAAGTTCATCCATTGTTGTATGTATGGTAGTAATAGATTTCTCGCCAACTGATTTCATAAATGGAAAAGAGCGTATTCTACTTAAGTTCTGAATTTTCTTTTCACAGCGTTCTGATTCGCGTCTAAGTGCATAAAGAGCATTGTCGGTATCAATACGCACTTCATCAGCAATAGAAACAATATCCTCAGCCTCTAGTTGAATTTCTTCAGTTAAAGATTCAATGGTACTATCAATAGCCTTTCTAAATTCATCAGGTAAATTTTCTGGTAACATTTTAATACCTTTTTTTAATTCTTTTGCTCGTTTAACAACTGTTTTTGCACGATCATTAAGTTCAATAGATTTCTCTTCTGAAATGTCACGTTGTTCATAATATTCAGCTAATGTATCGACTTCTTCTTCTTGTTCAGTATCTTGAAAACGAAATATCTTTAAAAATGAATGCTCTGGATGCATATTATACCTCATATTTTTTACAAAAGTTAATAGTTACTATTATAATAGATTGTAAATATTATGTAATTATTACATGTGTTATATGTATATAATTTATAATAGTCATAATCTATTATGTGGTTTTGTTTTGTATATAGTATACTTGTATACTATAAAAATGTCAATATTTAGGGAGATTTGGATAGAACTAGTAGATAAAAATAAAATATTAAAAATATTAAAAAAATATTAAAATTATGTTACATTTATTTTAGAAATGTGTTATAATAGATTATAGGAAATAGAGGAACAGAATTTATTAAATTATAAATTAATATTAAGGTGAAACAATAAAATAGGAAAAAGTGAAACAAAGGAATTAAAGGGAATTAAAGGGAATCTAAAAAGGGAAGTAATTATAAATAAGGGAGCGTGTCGTAATGAAGAAAAGGGTAGTAATAATTGTTAATGTAGCAGTATTTTTAATAATGTCAGTTGTTTTTTCTGCTGGTAAAGCAGGAACAGTAATGGCTAATCCACATACTCCAAAAGCCGAAAGTGGAGCAAGAGGATTGGATGATGTTATTGGAGCATTAGGTGAAGTATTAGAGGATGTTATTGATGATTTATTTGGTGGTGGAGATAAAGCGCCAGAAGTAACACCAGAGCCAACAGCAACAGTGCAACCAACAGAATCAGTAGAGCCAACAGAATCAGTAGAGCCAACAGAATCAGTAGAGCCAACAGAATCAGTAGAGCCAACAGAATCAGTAGAGCCAACAGAATCAGTAGAGCCAACAGAATCAGTAGAGCCAACAGAATCAGTAGAACCAACAGAATCAGTGGAGCCAACAGAATCAGTGGAACCAACAGAGTCAGTAGAACCAACAGAGTCAGTGGAGCCAACAACACCAGAGCCAACAGAAGAACCAACAGCAACACCAGAGCCAACAGAAGAGCCAACAGCAACACCAGAGCCAACAGAAGAGCCAACAGCAACGCCAGAGCCAACAGAAGAGCCAACAGCAACACCAGAACCAACACCAGTACCTAAGAAGGATATAGCTAGTCAAAATATTTCACTTTCAGGTTTCAGTTACTCATATATGGGAGTACAAATAAAACCTAGAGTGTATGTATATGGATCAGATTATTCAATGATATACGAAAACATAGATTATACTGTAGAATATTATTCAAATATATTACCAGGAACAGCAACAGTAAAAATTACTGGTATAGGAGAAAGATACCAAGGAACTGCTTATAGAACATTTACAATTGAAAAATTAGCAATGTCAGATTGTGAAATTACATTAAGTAATAATTCATATTATTATACAGGTGTTAATAAATGTCCAACTGTAACAGTTAGAGATGGTTATGGTGACAAATTAGTAGCAGGTAGAGATTATACAGTAAAATATACTAATAACTATGCTCCAGGAACAGCATATGCAGTTGTTACAGGAACAGGAGTATATGAAGGATCACTTTCAAAATCATTTAAGATAATTTTCTATAAAGTTACTGGATTAAAGATAACAGGAAGAAATACATCAGCTTTAAAAATGACATGGAGCTATTATCCAGGAGCAACTGGATACTTAGTACAAAAATATTATAGCAGTAGAAAAGCTTATGTTAATATTAAGAATATAACATCAGCAAGAACATGTACTTACACAAATGGAAGCTTAACATCAGCAAGTGCATATTACTATAGAATTAAACCTTATGTAGTATATAATGGCAAATATTATTATGGACAAGAATCAGCAGCAGTTAAGGCTTACACAAGACCTTCAACAACTAAAATATCATTATATACAGGAAAAAAATATGCAACAGTTAAGTGGAATAAAGTTAGTAGAGCATCAGGTTATGAAGTATTTATGGCAAAACCAGGATCAAAATATACAAAGATAGCAACAGTATCAAATAAAACTGTAAAATATACTAAGAAGAGTCTAACTTCTAAAAAGTATTATTACTTTGTTGTAAGACCATATGTTGTTGAAAATGGAGTGAAAATATACGGTTCTTATTCACCTGCAAAGTATATTAAAATCAAGTAAAAATTAGTTATAAGTAACACTTAAAAAATTTAGTAGTTTTTTTAATTAATTTTTAAGGAAATAGTGGAATTTTTTTAGATTTTTGATATAATTATATGTGTGCTTTATCCGATAAATAATGTAAGGAAGCTAGTAGTTAAATGATTAAATATTAAAAGGGAGAATGGAGTGAATGATATGAGGATTGATGCATACAATAAGATTAATCAAATGCAATCAGTGAGTAAAATTAATAAGGTTACAAGTAAAAAAACAGTTAGCCAAACTGACAAACTTGAATTATCACAAGCGGGGAAAGATTATCAAGTTGCTAAAACGGCTGTATCAGAAGCTTCTGATATCAGAATGGATCTCGTTAATGATATCAAAGAACGTTTAGCTAATGGAACTTACAATGTAAGTGATGAAGATCTTGCTGATAAGTTATTAGAAAGGTATTGTGGTTAATCACATTGTGAAAAACAAGTTATGAACAAAATAAAGAAGTGTAATGTATGAGAAAGTAACTGTCGAAGTTATTAAAGTTAAATTATACATTACACTTCTTTATTTTTGTGTATTCAACAAAAAAGCTTCAGATTAGGAGGATTACTATGGCTAGCATAATGGAAGAATTAATTACAGTAATGGAAGATGAGTTGAAGGAGTATAAGGATTTTGTACCAGTGTTACAAAAGAAAACTAAATCAATAATTGAGAATAAAGTAGAGGAACTTCAAAGTATTTCACTTGAAGAACAACAATATTTGGATAGAATAAATAATTTAGATAAAAAAAGAGATGAAATCATTAAAAATATAGCAATCTTGTTCGATAAAGATTATAAGACGTTAAACTTGAGAAGTATTATTTCAATGCTTGATAAGCAACCGAAGGACCAGTTAGCTTTATCAAAGCTACACGATGAGATAAAATCTACCGTGAAAGTAATACTAGACATTAATGAACATAATAAAAATTTAATTGAACAATCCCTAGAAATGATCGAATTCAATATGAATGTCATTAAAAGCACATGGATGTCACCGGGGAATAATAATTATGATAAGGGAGCAAATATAAACGGATTAGGTTCTTCTGGAATGGGAGAAAGATCCTTTGATGCTAAACAATAATGAGGTGATACTATGGGCAATCTTATGACTAGTATGTGGACCGCTGTAGCAGGAATGGGAGTAAGTCAGTCGTTTTTAAATACAACTGCACATAACCTTACAAATGCTAATACAGAAGGCTACACTCGTCAACAATCCATGATAGTAGATAGTTATTACAATACAGTAGCTGGAAGAAATAAAGATTTTATTATTGGAACAGGTACTGCTGTAGAGACAATTAGACAGATAAGAAATGAATTTTACGATGCTTCTTACAGAGAAGAAGTTGGTCGTGAAGGTTTTTATCGTGCCCAATATGAATGTATTTCAGAAGTTGAAGATTTATTTGGTGAAGTTAATGGAGTTGAATTTCAAGAAGATATACAACAATTGTGGGAATCAATTCAAGAATTAGCAAAAGAACCAGATAGTATAGTAGTTAGAAGTGGTTTAGTGAATTCTGCTTCTGACTTTTTGACACGTGCAAAAGACATATATAGGCAACTAGATGCTTATCAAAAGGATTTAAATGATAGTGTAATAACAACTGTAAATAAAATAAATGAATTGGGTCAAACAATATATGATTTAAATAAAAAGATTGTAGCTATTGAAGCACCAGGTGTTGAAAATGCAAATGATTTAAGAGATACAAGAAATAAATGTTTAGACGAATTGGCTGAACTTATAGATATAACATATAGAGAAGATATGGATGGATCTGTATATGTACTTGCTGAAGGTACTAATTTTGTTACATCAATGGGATGCAATAAAATGGGACTAGAGAAAATTGAACATGGCTCAGATTTAGTAATACCTACTTGGCCATCATATAAGGAAAATGTATATGATGAACAAGATTTTGCTCATGTGACAACTGGTTCAGATACAGGATATTTGAAAGGATTATTAATGGCAAGAGGTACAGGTGTAGTTAATCAGTATGATGTACCAAGAGAACCATTAAGAGAGGATTATGATAGTCCAGCAGCATATGAAGATGCAATGAATAGATATTTGACAGGAACAAAGCAATATAATGAAACTATTGATACATCTTCAGTAATGACTGTAATGGCACAGATAGATACATTAGTATCAGGAGTTGCAGAAAAATTAGATAGTATTTTAGCACCTAATAAAACTATGGAAATATTAGTTGATAATGGAAGAGGTGGCTATATTACAAAAGAGATTACTGTCTTAGACGAAGAAAAAGCAACTGTTGGTATGGATAGAGACAGAACAATGGGTGAAACAATATTTGCCAGAATGGGAACAGAAAGATACAAGGATGTAGAAGTGACTGTTTATAAACTAGATCATAATGGAGATTATATATCAGATGGTCAAGGTGGATATGTAACAGAGAAGAAAATGGTTAGACAGTATAATGAGGTTGATGTAACTAACAATAACACATTATATACAATAAATAATTTAAAGATAAATCATAATATAGTAGAAGATTATTCAAAAATCCCATTAAGTACTAAAGAAAATAATGGTGAGTTTGATTATTCAAATGTTGTGGTGGATTTGGCTAGTATGTGGGATGAAACATTTGCTAAAATTGCACCAGGAACTATGACAAACTATACATTTCAAGATTATTATACTGCAATGATAAATGACATAGGTAACGTAGGACTTACAATGCATATGATGATGGAAGGCCAGGAAACAATGGTTGGAAGTATAGCAGATATGAGAGAAAACTATATGGGTGTTTCACAAGATGAAGAGTTATCGTTTCTTATGAAGGCACAGAATGCATACAATGCATCATCTAGATATTTTAATGTTATAAATGAAATGATTGAAACGTTAGTACAAAGTTTAGGTTAAAGTTAGATTAATGATAAATGTGTTTTTATATTAGTAAAGGAGAGATAGTATGGGTTCACCGTTTTTTGGAATGGATATAGCTGTATCAGGATTATTTGCAAGTCAAATACAATTAAATACTACATCACATAATATAGCTAATTCCGAAACTGAAGGTTATACTAAACAATCTGTCACACTAGAAGCAGCAGAAGCTCTTAGAACACGTTCTAAAATAGGTATGGTTGGAACTGGTGTATTGGCAGAAGATATAGCTCAAACAAGAAATTCATATTATGACATTAAATATAGAAGAAGTAATGGTATTGCAGGAGAATACGAAGCAAAATCATATTATTTAACAGAGATAGAGAATTATTTAAATGAATTAGACGAAAGCGGATTTACAACATTACATGATAACTTTTATGAAGCGTTATCAGATTTAAGTAATGATCCAATGGATTTAGATAAAAGACAAGCAGTATCACAAGAAGCAGAGACTTTAATGGATTATTTTAATACATTGTATGGAAATTTACAGACAGTGCAAACTGATTTGAATAGTGAAGTTAAAGTACAAGTAGATGAGATTAATTCAATAGCTAAAGAAATTGCAGAGCTAAATGTTCAAATAAGTTTATATGAATTAAATGGTGGTACAGCAAATGATTTAAGAGACCAAAGAAATAAAATCCTAGATGATTTATCAGGAATATGCCATGTTGAGACTCAAGAACTTACAATAAACGAAGATGGTTTAAATAAAGGAACAAAAATATTCCGAGTAACTATTAATGGTGAAGTACTTGTTGATAATAATATAGTAAATGAACTTAAATGTGAGATTAGGCCGTCAAAGGAAAACCAAAACGATGTTGATGGATTATATGATGTGGTTTGGGCTAAGACAGGTGAAAAATTGCATTTGGAAGGTGTAGAAGTATCAGGAAGACTAAAAGCTTTAATAGATGTAAGAGATGGTAATAATGATGAGAATCTTCAAGGTAGAGTAACTGCTAATGTTGGAGATACATTGTTAACAATAACAGGAACTAATATTAATGGTGTTTCAAAGATGAATATGCCAGAGCAAGGTAGAATTGTTATTGGTGGAGCTGAGTATTATTACGATGGCTTTACGGCGAAAGAAGATTATAATGGTCAATTTTTCTATGACTTTAATCTTACAACTCCTGTTAGATATGCAGTTACAGATAAAATAGCATCTGTTGGAGATTGTGTTGATTGTAAAGGAGTTCCATATTTTCAGTCTATGATAAATGAATTTATGAGAACTTTTACAAGTGAATTTAATGAAATTCATCGTGGTGGAGATGATTTAAATGGTAATGCAGGTCTTGATTTCTTTGTATATACTGATGCAGTAACAGAAAATCAAGTGCCAGAGATTCCGGCAATAGATGAAAAGCAAAGTTTTACAGTATTTAAAACTATAAATGCAAGCTATTATAAAATGACAGGTCATAATATTAAAGTTAATGAAAAAATACTTGATGATCCAAGTTTAATAGCAGCAGCAGATAAAGATTCTATAGAAGATGGTGGAGAGAATAAAGAAAATATTGTTAAATTAATTGCACTTAAGAATGATGTAAATATGTTTAAACAAGGAACTCCTTCATCATATTTACAAACTATAGTATCTGAAATTGGCGTTGTTAATAATAATGCATCTAGTTTAAGTGAAAATCAAAGTAATATAGTAACTTCAATAGAAAAGATGAGATTATCTACAAGTGGAGTAGATGTAGATGAAGAAGGTATGGATTTGATTAAATATCAAAGAGCATATGAGTTATCATCGAAAGTATTTAATATAATGAATGAAATTTATAGAAAACTTATAAATGAAACAGGGGTTTAAAATGATTAATAAAGGCTGATAGGAGTGTATGTCAGCATGTTGTTTTAGGAGGCGAGAGTTATGAGAGTAACTACTAAAATGATTAATAATAGTATGATGGCTAATATAGCAAGTAATAAGACTAATCTTGATAAATTAAATAATCAGTATACAACTGGTAATAAGATTCAAAAGCCATCAGAAGACCCAATTGTTGCAGTTAGAACATTAAAGTTAAGAAAAACTATGTCAGAAATAGCTCAATATACAGAGAAAAATATTCCAGATGCTATGTCATGGATGGATGTAACTACAAGTTCATTAGACAGTATGGATGCTATTATGACTAATATATATGGATATTTAAATCAAGGTGCAACAGATATTTTATCAGCATCAGAGAGAAAAACAATTGCTACTAATTTACTTGAATTAAAAAATGAAATATACAGTGAAGGTAATGCAAATTACGCAGGAAGATATGTATTTACTGGATATAAAACAGATACTCCATTAACTTTTCAAGAAAATTGTGATGATTATAGGTATACAATTACAGAACATTTTGAAATACCAGAAATTGATGAAGTATCAAAGTTAAAAGGTGCCTATGATTTAGATGATTATGATGCAGGAGCACCAGATGCAACATTATTTGAAGAAACACCTGTTGAAACTATTGTTCATAAAATTCAAATTGGTTATACAGGTCTATGTAGCGATAAATTACATCCAAAAACAAGAGAACCTATAGAAGGGGCTGTTGCAGCTGAATTTTCAGCAACAAAGATAGATAATGGTCAACAAGTATCCTTTGAAGAATTAGGTATTCATGTTATCCAAAGATCTGCTTATGACAAGAATGCTTATGATATAGAAATACCTCTTAGAAATGCAGATGGGTATATTATAGATGCTCAAGGTAATACATTTGATGCAGTAGATGCAGATGGAAATCCTATAAAAGCTACTAGTGAGGAGCAAGTTCCAGATGATAAGAAAACAGATATGGTAGAAAATTATGCGGTATTCCTACCTGAAACAGGTGAGCTTATTCTTACAGATAATGCTCATAGTGTTCTTAGAAATAAAACAAGTGGTATTACAGCTATATATGATAAAGAAGAGTTTGATGGCAATGATGTAAGACCAGAACATTATTATTCATGTGTATCGGTTGATAAAAGTATTACTGATATAGATGATGCAACAACTGTATATACATATAGTGAGCAAGAAATCCAATATGAGATTAATTTTAGTCAGATGATGAAGGTTAATACACAGATTGGGGAAGCTGTAGGTAATGATTTTGCAAGAGCAATTGATGGATTGGCAACAATTGTTAATGAGGTTAATGATTTAGAGGCTCAACTAGCTGATGTAGATAGCTTTTTATCAAATCAGAATATTACAACTGAACAAACAAAGGCTTTAAATGCACTAAAGACACAGTTAAATACACAGCTTACAATAAAGAATAAGATGATGACTCAAGCGTTTGAAGATACAATTGACAAAGTACAGGGATTCCAAGTTACTTTAAATACAGCAAATGCAAATTTAGGAAGTAGATATGCAAGACTTGAAATGGTTGAAGAAAGATTAACAGCTCAGTATACAGAATATGAAGAATTATTATCAGAAAATATTGATGTAGATTTAGTAGAAACATATATTAATCTTACATCTGCTGATACAGTTTATAATGCTTCATTACAAACTGCAGCAAAAATAGCACAAAATAGTTTACTTGATTTTATAAACTAAATTAGTTATACTAAAGGAAAAATATGTAAATTCCTTGAAGTTTATAATTTGACGCAGAACACATGGTTTTTGTTGTATAGTGAATGCGAAGAAACGTATTAAGAAATAGAATATCTTAATATGAAAAGCGGAAGGAGAATTTAAAATGCTTATAAATACAAAGTGTTTTGGAGAAGTTGATGTAACTGAAGATAAGATAATTACATTTGAAGAAGGTTTACTTGGTTTTGAAGAGTATAAAGACTTCACGTTATTATATAATAATGAAGATGGCAAGAAGTGCAATGTATCATGGCTTCAAAGTATGGATGAGGAGAAATTGGCTTTTCCAGTAATATTACCATTTTTGGTGAAGGATGATTATAAACCTATCATTAATGAGGGAATTTTGCAGAATTTAGGAGATTTAAACGATGAGAATCTTGTTGTTTTGCTTACTATTTCTGTGCCAAAAGATATTACTAATATGACAGCTAATTTAAAGGCGCCGTTGATTATTAATTCTGATTTAAGAAAGGGATATCAAGCTATTGTGGAGAATCAGGATTATGCTATAAAATATAGAATATATGATATAATACAACAGGCAAAGGCTAGTCATGTCAGCGAAGAGAAAGGAGACTAAGCAATGCTTGCACTTTCAAGAAAAGTTGGAGAATCTATTATTATTAATAATGATATAGAGATTGTTGTTTTAGATGTAAAAGGTGAACAGATTAAGATAGGTATTAATGCGCCTAAAACTGTTCCTATTTATAGAAAAGAAGTTTATGTTCAGATTCAAGAAGCTAATAAAGAGGCTATGGAGACAGAGACAACAGTTGAACAGTTAAATGAAATTTTTTAAAGGTAATACAAAAGTTATTTTCTAAAGAAGTATAAGGAGATATTCGATTATTTGTGGTGAGAATAACAACTTATTAAAATTGTGCATAAAAATATAAGTAATAATTATAAATAATGCTCACTTATATTCGGCACTTATAAGGATAATAATTATTGGTAATAATAACAGAAAAGTTGAATGTAAATTCAGCTTTTTTTTGTGCAAAACTATTAATATTGCATATTTCTATGTCGATAAAAAAGGTAAGAATTGATAAGGCTTAAAGTATTTGAAACTAAAAAAATATATAAATGTAATAGTAAAAAATAATAAGTTTTATAATTCACACGGAGGTGGATATTATGGGTTTAGAAATTATTTCAAATGTTGGAGCGGCATATAAAGATGTACCAAAAGATGTTATGCCAAAAGTTGATACTACAGCTCATATGGATATGATGAGTAGTTCAGTAACTCAACATGTTGCTCAATCAGAAACAAAAGCAGTAAACAATTCTCAAGAGGCTCAATACTATAACGAAAAAAATGGTAAAAAAGAGATGCCTTATCAAAATGGATCACAAAAGATTAAAAAAGCCATCGAAAAAGCAAATAAGAATGCACAGAAAACTCATTGTGAGTTTGCATATCATGAAGATACAAATAGAATATCTATTAGTATCAAAGATAATGAGACTGGAGATGTTATAAAAGAAATTCCAGCTGAAGAAACACTTGATATGTTAAGTAGAATGTGGGAATTGGCAGGATTATTTGTAGACGATAAAAGATAAACATAAACCGAAGCCAAAAGTTTTTGTGTATCACAGTTTAAGTGATAACGACTTCGGAATGGAGGGTTATTATGGCAATACGTATGTCAGGAATGGTATCTGGACTGGATACAGAAGCTATTATCCAATCCTTAATGGAAGTCCAGACTACTAGGAAAACAAAAGTAGAAAATAATAAAACTAAATTAGAATGGAAGCAAGAAAAATGGCAAGATTTACATAATAAGATTTATAAAATGTATACAGGGTCTTTATCTAATTTAAGATTAGAAAGTGCATTTAATACAAAGAAAGCTTCCAGTAATAATGATAGTAAGGTAAAGGTTACTGCTGATTCAAAAGCTGTTAATGGTAGTAATACTTTAAAGATAAATGAACTTGCAACATCACAATATGTGACAAGTGCACAAAAAGAAGATTTAAAAGCTAGTACAACACTTGAAAGTATTGGATTTAGATTACCATCCACAGATGAAGATGGCAATCCAGTTGAAGGTGATGTAATTACTATAAAGAATGGAACTGGTGATGATGCCAAAACTGTTGAATTAAAAGTTACAAAAGATACTAAGGTAAGTGATTTTGTAAATAGTTTAAAAGAAGCAGGTCTTACAGCATCTTTTGATGAAAAACAGGGAAGATTCTTTATAAGTTCAACTAACAGTGGTAAGGAAAATGCATTTACCATTACAACAAATCATTCAGAGGATAGTTCATTACAACATTTAGGACTAGCTGAGATAGATGAAAATGCAGTTGATATAGAAGGTGGAGAGGGGATGGCAATTATAACTGCCAAAGATAGCGAAATTATATTTAATGGAGCTAAACTTACACATTCTACTAACTCAGTTACGGTAAATGGAATATCACTAGAACTTCAAGGTAAAACAACTGGCGATGAAGTTATTAATATTCAAGTAAGTAATGATATAACTTCAACATATGATATGGTTAAAGATTATATAAAAGAATATAATGAACTTCTTAAAGAAATGAATGCACTTTATTATGCTGAATCAGCAAGAGATTACGATATACTTACTTCTGAAGAAGAAGAGGCTATGTCAGATGAGGATGTAGAAAAATGGAATGATAAGATTAAAGGTGCATTATTAAGAAGAGATAGTACACTAGGCAGATTACTAAATGCAATGAAGACTACACTACATACTTCAGTAGAAGTAGATGGTAAAAAATATTCTTTAGCATCATTTGGTATATCAACATCATCTGACTACACAGAAAGAGGTTTGCTTCACTTGTGGGGAGATGAAGATGACGAGTATGGTAGTACACAAGATGATAAATTAAAAGCTGCACTAGAAGAAAATCCAGATGTTGTAGGAAAAGCATTATCACAGATATTTAAAAATATGTATGATAGTTTAACTGAAAAGACAAAAGCAATAGATGGATTAAAGAGTGCAATGAAATTTTACAATGATAAACAACTTACTAAGGAATTAGAAGGCTATACACAAGATATAAGTGATTGGGAAAAGAAATTATCTAATATGGAAGAAAGATATTATGATCAATTCACATCTATGGAAGTAGCACTATCCAAATTACAAAACCAAAGTAATTCATTAAGTTCGTTTATGCCACAGTAAAGAGTAATAAGTAATTAATTAAGGAGATGGATTAATATGATGACAATGAGTAACAGTGCATTGGCTTATAGAAATAATGCAATAGCAACAGCTTCACCAGGAGATTTAACATTAATGCTATATGATGGAGCAGTTAAGTTTTGTAATTTGGGATTGATGGCAATCGAAAAGGGTGATATGGATGGTGCTCATCAAAACATTGTAAAAGCTCAGAGAATAATAATTGAATTTAGAAGTACTTTAAACTTTGATTATCCTGTAGCTAAAGATTTTGATAATGCCTATGATGTTATTTACGAAAGATTGGTTATGGCTAATGTTAAGAAAGATCCAGTACTTTTAGAAGAAGCATTAGGTTTTATTAGAGAAATGAGAGATACTTGGAAACAGGTGCTTCAAAAAGTAAAAGTATCAGCATCTTAATCATGTGTTTTAATTATATATAAAAGAATGATATATATAATAATATATGTTGAAGAATAATATATAATAATATGTATACAGAAGAATATTAAATATAAAAGAATAATAAATTATAAAATTAGACAGAAAGGTCAAGGTATATAAAGATTACACCTTGAAAGTACAGAATATGAATGAGACAAAAAATTATATAGACATATTAGTAGATTCATTAGAAAAGAAATATAATACTCTTGTTAAAATAGAAGAAATAGAAAAGAAACAAGAAGATGTATTATTAGGAAAGAAAGTTTCTGCTACTGAATTTAATGACTTATTTGATGAAAAAGGTAAGTACATAGAAAAACTAGAAGAGTTAGATCTTGGTTTTGAAAAATTATATGAAAGAGTAAAAGAAGAGCTTGGCGACAATAAAGATACATATAAAGAAGAAATTCTTGCCATGCAAGACTTGATAAGAAAGATTTCAGACTTAACCGTATCGCTGCAAGCAAGGCAGAACAGGAATAAGGAGAAATATATGGCATTTTTCAGTAATAAAAAACAAGAGATAAAACAATTTAAAATGAGTAGCAAAACAGTGTCTAATTATTATAAAAATATGTATAATTCACATCAGGAAGGTAGTTCATATTTTCTTGATAAGAAAAAATAGAGGATATTATTCTAGTTCCAAATTTAAGAGAATATAATATATTTTTCTCACCGCTTGCGTTCCGTTGCAAAGCGTAACGGTCGTTAAGTTCATACTTCGCATAAAATGCTCGTATTCACTAAACGCCGACGGTTTGCAAACCCCGAAAAATATATCATATTCTCTTAAATTTTAACCTTGCTTATGACTATTATAGCTTTTATGAATAGATTATTTCATTTTACATAGTAACTATAAATTTACCAAACTTACAAATTATTGTTTATTTGATTCTTAGCTTATTTTGGGTTATATCTTTTATAACTATTTTTTTTTGATTTGATACCGGAAAAAATTCCCAATTGAATCAGAGGGAATAGTGTGTATAATATTTTTTATTTGATAAAAATGATTCTTTGTTATGGAATCAGATTATAGAAATTGTTATTGGGATGTAGAATACAGTTAATATTAAAAGGAAAACACATAACAAAATGTATAAATATACATTTTGCTGTTAAGATTAGAAAGTCTGTAAAATAAAGGTGAAATAAAAATTGTAAATATTAGTTAAAAAGCAAAATTACAGTAAAATACAAAGGCTGACAATAATTTACAAATATCGATAAATAAAGGGAAAAACGAAGAAAAAAAGTGAAAATTTAATAAAAATTTAATAGTATTATTATGAAAAAGAAAGTATAATAATACACTGTATAATACAAAAATTATATATATTCAGTTTTTTGAATAAAAAATTTAAATAAAGACAGATGGACGGTTTAAAGTATAAAAAATTAATATTAAGACAATAAACTGATTCAAAGGAAAGGGCATAATATGAAGTTTAAAGAAATGGAATATGCAAGGGTTAGAATTGAAGATGTAATTAGTCAATTTGAGGAATTAATAAGTGAATTTAAAGCAGCTACAACTGCTGAGGAAGAATTTGCAGTTCATCAAAAGTATTATGAGTATGTAAAAGACTTTGATACTATGACTACAATTGCTTCTATAAGAAATAGTATTAATACAGCGGATGAGTTTTATGATGAAGAAATGAAATACTACAGAGAGAACATACCACTAGCTCAAGATAAGATGCAAGAATATAGTATGTTAGTATTTAACTCAAAGAATAGAGATTATTTAGAAGATAAGTTAGGCAAAGTTGCCTTTAAGAATATAGAGTTGGATTTAAAGTCATTTAATGAAAAAATGATTCCTTTTATGCAAGAGGAAGGAAAACTTGTTCAACAGTATGATAAGTTAATTGCTTCTGCAAAGATACCTTTTAAAGGTGAAGAGATTAATCTTTCAGGTTTAAGAAGATATATGGAAGATACTGATAGAGAAGTTAGAAAAGAAGCATATGAGAAATTTAGTGAATTCTTTGAAACTAATAAAGAAGAATTAGATGAAATATACGACAAGTTAGTAGATGTAAGAACTAAACAAGGTAAGGCTCTTGGTCATGACAATTATTTACCACTTGGTTACTGCAAAATGAGAAGAAATTGTTATGATAAAGATATGTTAGATACATTTAGAAGCCAAGTAAAGAAACATATTGTTCCTTTGGCAGAGAAACTTCACGAGAAGAGAAGACAGGTACTAGGTCTTGATAAGTTATCTTTTATAGATGAAGGAATATTCTTCAATGAAGGTAATCCTGCGCCAATAATAAACGATGATGAATTACTTGAAGCAGGAAGAAAAATGTACAATGAATTATCTACAGAAACAAGTGAATTTATGAACTTTATGTTAGATAATGAATTACTTGATTGTTATGCAAGAAAGAATAAAAAAGCTGGTGGCTATATGACTTTCTTAGCTAACTATAAAGCACCATTTATCTTTGCCAATTTTAATAAGACTAGCGGAGATGTAGATGTAGTAACTCATGAATGTGGTCATGCATTCCAAGCATTTGTTAATAGAGATGATGAGATACTTGAACATGGTGAGATATCTATGGAAACAGCAGAAACACATTCTATGTCAATGGAATTCTTCGCTGAGAAATGGATGGAATTATTCTTTGGAGACAGAGCAGATGATTACAGAACAATGCATCTAATGGATGCAATTATATTTATCCCATACGGATGTATGGTAGATGAATTCCAACATATAATATATGAGAATCCAAATCTTACTCCAAAGGAAAGAAAAGAAGTATGGCTAAAACTTGAGTCTGAATACAGACCACATATGGATTATTCAGGAAGTAAATTCCTTGAAGAAGGTGGTTTCTGGCAGAAACAAACTCATATATATGGCTCACCTCTTTACTATATCGATTACTGTATAGCTCAATTAAATGCATTACAGTTTAAGATAAAGATGACTAAGGATTTTGATAAAGCATGGGAAGATTACATGAAAGTTTGTAAACTTAATGCAAAGAAGTTCTTTACAGAGATAATTGATGAATGTGATTTATTAAGTCCATTTGTTGATGGAAACATAGAAAAGATTGTAAAAGATCTTGAGAAGATGATTTAGTTTAATATATTTACAATTATAAAACTGGAATATTTTATGAAAATTAGCACAAAACAGAATGAATGTTCGAAGAAAAAGTAAATAATTGTAAATTTATAAAAAGTAATGACAAAAAGTATCAAAATAGCATAATATTTTCCATTGTGTGAGATATAAGATTTTTATACAATAGAAAACAGTGTAAAATTAGTACTAGAATATCTTATTATAAGATGTTGCCGTAAGGCATAGAGGTAGTTATTACTTATATAAAAGTTTAGAAATGAAAGGAAGGATCATTATGAAGAGAAAGATTGTAGCATGTTTATTAGTAGCGGCTATGATGGCAGGCTCACTAGTAGGTTGTGGAAAAAAAGAAGGCGGAAGTGGTAGCAAAGGAGCTCAATCATTAGTAGTAGCATCAGCTAACTTTAGTCAAGAGTTTTCACCATTTTTTGCTTCTTCAGCATATGATATGAATATTGTTGATTTAACACAAGTATCATTATTCGGATTAGATAGAGAAGGAGCTCTTATCAAAAATGGTATCGAAGGAGAAACAGTACCTTATAATGGAACAGACCATACTTATACAGGTATAGCTAATATGGAAATTAACAAAGGTACAGATACTACAGAATATAAAATTAAAATAAGAGATGATATTAAATTCTCTGATGGAGAAAAGTTAACTATAGATGATGTTATCTTTAGTATGTATGTATTTGCAGATCCATCATATGCAGGAAGTTCAACTTTCGCATCTCTACCAATTATTGGTTTAGAGAATTATCAATATAACTCAACTGTAACAGCTAATGTAACAGATGAAGAAATTAATAAATGGATAAGTAAAAATGTATCTACGAATACAGACTTCCAAGCAAAGATTACAGAAATTATGACAAAAGTGTTAGAGGCAGAATTTGCTGATTGTCAATTTGTTATGGAATCAGAACAAAACAAAAAAGATTATGCTTCATATATAGGAACAGCAAAATCACCAGTAGAGATTATGGTAAATAATTTAGGACAGAAGAAGTTAGATGCAGCTACATTAACAGATGAGAATATAGTTGCAGAAGTACTTAAATTATACGGTTCAGATTATAAGAAATTATCAAAATCACTTGTTATGCAAGGTGATGGAACAGATACATTATTTGACGCAGATGTTGCTAATGTAGCAAAGACAATGTTACTTGAAGAAAAAGTAGCATCAGGTGAAGGAAAAGAAGTTCCTAACATCGAAGGTATTAAGAAAATAAGTGATACAGAAATGACAATAACTACTGAAGGTTTTGATGTAACTTCAGAATTAAAACTTTCTATAGCAGTTGCACCATTACACTATTATGGTAGTGATGCAGAATATGATTATGATAATAATAAGTTTGGTTTCACAAGAGGTGACTTAGAGAAAGTTAAAGAGAAAACTAATAATCCACTTGGAGCTGGACCATATGTATACAAGAAATATGAGAACAAAATTGTTTATCTAGAAGCAAATGAGCATTATTATAAGGGTGCACCAAAGATTAAGAAGATTCAATATAAAGAAACTCAAGATACAGATAATATCCCAGGTGTACAAAGTGGTACAATTGATGCAGCAGAAATTTCAGGAAGTAAGAATAACTTTGAACAAATTAAAGGTTTAAATAGTAATGGAGAAACTTCAGGAGATATTATTTATACTAATACAGTTCAATATTTAGGATATGGATATATTGGTATGACTGCAGATAATGTAAAAGTAGGTAATGATGGTGCATCAGAAGCATCTAAGTTATTTAGAAAAGGTTTAGCAACTGTAATTGCAGCATATAGAGATGTATCAATTGATTCATATTATGGTGAGTCTGCAAGTGTTATTCAATATCCAATTTCAAACACTTCATGGGCAGCACCAAGACAATCAGATCCAGGTTATACAAATGCGTATGCAGTTGATGTAGATGGAAAACAAATTTATACAGATGGTATGAAAGCAGAAGAAAAATATGCTGCAGCAGCAAAAGCAGCTTTAGGATTCTTTGAGAAGGCTGGATGTACAGTAAAGGATGGTAAAGTAACAGGTGCGCCAGCAGGAACAACACTTAAGGTTGAAGCATTAATTGGTGCAGGCGGTAAGAGTGATCACCCATCATTTGGTGTATTAACAGATTCTAAAGAAGCATTAAAGAAACTTGGAATAGAATTAATTATTACAGACTTAGCAGACCCAGGAACATTATTTGATAAGATGAACAATGGTCAAGCAGAAATATTTGTTGCAGCATGGGGAGCATCATCAGATCCAGATATGTACCAAGTATATCATAGTTCAATGGCTGATGGAAAAGGTTCAAATAACTATCAGATAAAGGATAAAGAGCTTGATAAATTAATAATGAAGGCTAGAATATCTGATAATAAAGAGTATAGAAAAGCAACTTATAAGAAATGTTTAGATATAATTATGGACTGGGGTGTTGAAATTCCTATCTATCAAAGAGAAGATGCAACAATCTTTAGTTCAGAGAGAGTAAATACTGAAACATTAGCAAAAGATATTACATCATTCTATTCATGGAAGAATGAAATCGAAAAATTAGAAATGAAGTAGGTGGAGAACATTGAGAAAATTTATTATTAAGAGGTTATTACTTAGTATTTTAATATTATTCCTTGCCTCTATAATATTCTATGGAGTATTAAACAATATGCCTTCTGACTTTTTTGAAGTTAAGGCAATAGAGATGACAAAGAAGCCAGGAAATAAATTAACTAAAGAAGAATGGGTAAAGAAACTTGAAAAAGAGTACGGTAAGGACCCTAATCTTGTAAGAGGTTATTGTACATGGATGAAAAAAGCACTAACATTAGAGTTTGGTGAATCATGGCATTGGAATGTTGACGTTTTAGAGAAATTTAAAGACGTTATAGGTAATTCATTCTTTTTAGCTCTTGCAGCTTTTATATTGCAAACTATAATAGCGATACCGCTTGGAATACTTGCAGCACGTAAACAGTATAGTAAAACAGACTATGCTGTTACGGTGTTTGCATTAATAGGTATATCAATTCCAGGATTCTTCTTCGCTACAATATTAAAATATATATTGTCAGTAAAGTTAGGATGGTTGGATTTGTATGGTGCAGTAGGTAGATTCCATGATGATTATAATTTCTGGGGACAAATGTGGGATACATTCTTACATTATTTAATGCCTATACTAACACTTACAGTAACAGGTATTGGTAGCTTAATGCGTTATACAAGAACAAATATGTTAGAAGTGTTAAATTCTGACTATATTCGTACAGCTAGAGCAAAAGGACTTCCAGAAAAAACAGTAATTAATAAACATGCATTTAGAAATACGCTTATTCCACTTGTTACAATATTAGGTGGATCATTGCCAGGTTTATTTGGTGGAGCTATGATTACTGAAACAATATTCCAAATTCCAGGGATAGGATATACGTCATATCAATCAATAATAAAAGGTGATATACCATTTGCGATGTTTTATTTAATGTTCTCTGCAATACTTATATTGGTGAGCACATTTATAACAGATATATTATATGCGGTAGTTGACCCTAGAGTAAGAGTACAGTAGAAGGAGAGTGTTATAAGTGAATAAGGAAAATATTAATGAAAATAATGACTCTCTTGATAGCTTAGAGAGGGTTAAAACACTATCACCAACAGCAATGATAGTGAAGAGATTTTTTAGAAATAAGTTAGCTATAGTAGGATTAGCAATTATTATATTTATGTTTTTATTTTCATTCGTAGGTGGATTAATAAGTCCTTATGGACAAGCACAAGTTTTTAGAAAAACAGAAGTACAAGCTAAAGACTATGCAGGTGCAGCTATAAATGAAGATATGAATATTATGATAAAAGATGGCTATGACTATGTATTATCAGATATAAATATGGCAATACTTGATTATCAAATAAGCAATGAGTTACCAGAAGTAGGTGATAAATTATTATTTGTTGAAGCAAGTGATGAAAGTATCTATCATGTTAGTGAAACAACAAAGGTAGGAACAATAAAGAATAAAACACTAAGAGTAGATGCAGGTGTTAAATCAGCAGATAACATAGAAAAAGAATACAAAAAAACTTTAAAAGAAGAAAAAAATGTATTTAATGTTAATGCTGTAAAGTATGGATTTACAGAAGATACTTTGTATAAGTTAGAAGAAGTTGCAATAGCATCATATATGATATATAACGCATATAATGAAGCTGATGTAATTGATTATTCATTTAGAAATGCAGCAGAGACTGTTGTGGCAGAAGGTGCAACAAGTTTTGTATCTAATGGTGTTAATTATGAAGTAGAATATAAAGATGGTAATGAAATAGTTGTATTCTATAAGTTGGATAATGGAAGCAGAACAGAATATGCTATGGCTTCAAAATATACAATAAGTGCAATAACAAAAGAATTCTTAAGTATGGAATTTAAATATGATGTTATTGAAGCTATTAATGGTGGAGTTAAAGAATTTAAGTCTGTTGATGCACAAGGAAAAGAAACAACATATAAGTTAGATTCTAACAATGGACAACATGTTATAAAGAGAGATAAAATAACAGAAGTTAATGATGATAATGCGCCACCATCTAAAGAACACTGGTTAGGAACAGATGGAAGCGGTATGGACTTACTTACAAGACTTATGTACGGTGGACGTATATCTCTTATTATAGGTTTTGTAGTTGTGGCACTTGAAATGATAATTGGTGTTACATTAGGTGGTCTTGCAGGTTTCTTTGGCAAGTGGGTTGATATAATAATTATGCGTATTGTTGAGTTATTTAACTGTATACCAACTATGCCATTGTTTATCATAATAGGTTCTATATTAGATGCTAATAAAGTAGAATCAACAGAAAGAATGGTTGCATTAGCAATACTTCTTGCGGCATTCTATTGGACAGGTATAGCAAGAATGGTTCGTGGACAAATTCTTTCACTTAGAGAACAAGAATTTATGGTAGCTACAGAAGCTATGGGTATAAGAACAAGCAAGAGAATATTTAAGCATTTAGTGCCTAATGTTCTTCCACAGTTAATAGTTATTGCAACAATGGATTTAGGTGGAATTATTCTTACAGAAGCTTCACTTAGTTTCTTAGGACTAGGAATGAAGTTCCCACATGCATCATGGGGTGCAATAATAAATGCTGTACAGGATTTAGAAGTAATGAAAAACTATTGGTGGATATGGATTCCAGCAGGTGTATGTATTTTCTTAACAGTACTTGCATTTAACTTTATAGGTGATGGATTAAGAGACGCATTTGATCCTAAAATGAAAAGGTAGGTGAATACATTTGAAGAAGACAGATAAGAAAAAGGGTAATTATCTTTCAATGAAAGATTCTAATAGAATTGCAAAGGAAAATAGAAAGATAACAAGAGAGCTTGAGAAGAAAAGAACTAGAAAGAATATACCAGAAGAAGAATATGTGACAGAAATGAAAAATCCTGAGAATATCGTGGAATTTGATAATGTACACACTTATTTCTATACAGATGCAGGTGTTGCAAAAGCTGTTAATGGTGTTTCATTTGGTATATCAAAAGGTAAAACAATTGGAATCGTTGGAGAATCAGGATGTGGTAAGTCAGTAACAAGTTTATCACTTATGCAATTATTACAAAGACCTTCAGGTCAAGTTGTGGAAGGTGCTATTAGATTTGATACTGGTGAGCAAGTGATTGATGTTACTAAGATTCCATTAGATAAAATGTGTGATATAAGAGGAAATCAACTTTCAATGATTTTCCAAGAACCTATGACAACATTAAATCCAGTATTTAAAATAGGTGAACAAATAGATGAAGTTATAGCTCTTCATAAAAAAGATATGACTAAAGAAGAAGTAAAAGCAAGAAGTATCGAGTTACTTGATATGGTAGGAATGATTGATCCAGAGGGAGTTTATAGAAAATATCCTCATGAGTTATCAGGTGGTATGAGACAAAGAGTTGTTATCGCAATGTCACTTGCATGCGATCCTAAGTTAATTATTGCTGATGAGCCTACTACAGCTCTTGACGTTACTATTCAAGCTCAAATCTTAGATATGTTAAGAGAATTAAAAGAAAGAATTAATAGTAGTATTATGTTAATTACACATGATTTAGGTGTTGTTTATGATATGGCTGATTATGTAGTAGTTATGTACGCTGGTAAGGTAATAGAAAAAGGTACAAGAGATGAGATATTCAATAATCCATGTCACCCATATACAATAGGACTTATGAAGTCTAAACCAGTATTAGGTAAGAAGATTGATAGATTATTTAATATTCCAGGTAATGTACCAAACCCAATTAACATGCCAGATTATTGTTACTTTAAGGATAGATGTGATAAATGTACAAAAGAATGTGATGGAACATATCCAGGTGAAGTATATTTAAGCCCTACTCATATGGTGACTTGTTATAACATTCCATCCGAGCAAGGAGGGGATCTATAATGGCAGATAAGAAAATTGATTATATTTTAGAAGTTAACGATTTAGAAAAGGCATACCCTGTTAGAGGAGCTTTAGGAAACGTTATAGGTGAGAACAAAGCTGTTAAGGGTGTTAGCTTTAAAATAGAAAGAGGTAAAACACTTGGTCTTGTTGGAGAATCAGGATGTGGTAAATCTACAACAGGAAGAAGTATACTTAGACTTATAGAAAAAACAGGTGGAGAAGTATTATTTAACGGTGAAGATGTATATTCTTTTAAGGGAAAGAAAAAAAGAGAGTTACGTACAAAGATGCAAATAATATTCCAAGATCCATATTCATCATTATCCCCAAGACTTCCAGTTTCAGAGATAATTGGTGAGGCTGTTAAGGAACATAAAATTGTTCCTATGAATGAAGTAGATGCTTATGTTGAGAAAATAATGAAACAATGTGGACTTCAACCATTCCATAAGGATAGATATCCACATGAGTTCTCAGGTGGTCAAAGACAAAGAATCTGTATAGCAAGAGCGCTTGCTGTTAATCCTGAATTTATCGTATGTGATGAGCCAGTTTCAGCACTAGATGTTTCAATTCAGGCACAGATTATTAACTTGTTAAAAGACTTACAAGAAGAATATAATTTAACATATTTATTTATTTCACATGACTTGTCAGTTGTTGAACATATATCAGATGACGTGGCAGTTATGTATAAAGGTGAGATTGTTGAAATGAATTCAAAAGAAGAAATATTTAATAATCCGCAACAACAATATACTAAGGACTTGCTTGCAGCAATTCCTGGTAAATATCAAGGATAGTGATAATGATATAATAATAAATTTACTCAATGAAAAGAGACCTTCGTCATTTGGCGAAGGTCTTTTTTTCATATTTTAATGTAAACATACGTCTAAAATATTTACATCTTATATTACTTAAGTTAAAATAGTCAAGGATTTATGTATTATGATAGTATTTTGTATAGTATAAAGTATCATTAAATATTGGTAGTAATAATTAGAAAAAGTAAGATTAAAACTAAAATAATTTTAAAGATAAGGTGAGGTATATGAAGGAAGACAAAAAGTATAGCAATATTGAATTATTTAAAAGATTTTTACCATACTTTAGTAAGTACAAAAGAATTCTTATATTAGATTTATTTTGTGCAGGCTTAACAACTGTATGTGAACTTATATTGCCACTTATTATGAGGTATGTAACTAATGTTGGTATTCAAGATGGAGTTAGCTTAACTCTTAAGAGTATTATTGCCATGGGTGCAATGTATTTTGGGCTTAGAATTGTAGATTGTTTCGCTAGTTTTTATATGGCTGATCAGGGCCATGTAATGGGAGCTAGAATAGAAACTGATATGAGAAGAGATGCATATGAACATCTTCAAAAGTTGTCTAATACATATTACAACAATACAAAAGTTGGGCAGATTATGGGAAGAATTACTAACGATTTATTTGATGTAACAGAGTTTGCTCATCATTGTCCAGAGGAGTTTTTTATTGCAGGAATCAAGGGACTTATTTCATTTATTGTATTAATTAGAATTAATGTATTACTTACATTGGTTTTATTTGCCACAGTTCCAGTTATGCTAGTTGTGTGTAAAGTTGTAAAGAAGAAAATGAGAGCAGCATTTAGACAACAACGTATCCAGATTGGTGAATTAAATGCACGTATAGAGGATAGTTTGCTTGGACAATCGGTAGTTAAAGCATTTACAAATGAAGATATAGAGAAGGAAAAGTTTGAGAAAGATAATGTAGAGTTTTTAGGTATTAAAAAGAAAACATATAAATATATGGCTGCATTCCATACTACAGTGAAACTTTTTGATGGAATTATGTATGTCTTAGTTATTGTTTTAGGTGGGCTTTTAGTAATAAATAAAAATATTACACCAGGTGATTTAGTTGCTTATTTGTTATATGTATCTACTCTTATTACGACTATTAGACGTATTATTGAATTTACAGAGCAATTTGAGAGAGGTATGACAGGAATAGAGAGATTTGTAGAAATTATTGATGCTGATATAGAGATATTTGATGAGGAAGATGCAAAGGAACTTACAGATATAGAAGGGCATATATCGTTTGAAGATGTGGCATTTGAGTATCCAGATGATCATAATAAAGTATTTCATGATTTGAATTTATCTATAAAAGCAGGTGAGAAAGTAGCTATTGTTGGACCTTCAGGTGGTGGTAAGACAACATTGTGTAATTTAATACCAAGATTTTTTGATGTAGATAAAGGTAAGATTAGAGTAGATGGTAATAACATAAAAGAATATACATTAAAAAGTTTAAGAAAAGCCATTGGTATAGTACAGCAAGATGTATATTTATTTTCAGGAACAATAAAAGAAAATATTGCTTATGGTAGAAGTGATGCAACAATGGAAGATATAATTGAGGCGGCAAAAAAAGCAGGTGCTCACGAATTTATAGAGGAATTAAAAGATGGCTATGATACATATGTTGGTGAAAGAGGAGTTAAGCTTTCTGGAGGTCAGAAACAACGTATTAGTATAGCTAGAGTATTTTTAAAGAATCCACCTATTATTATATTAGATGAGGCTACTTCTGCATTAGATAATGAAAGTGAATATTTGGTAGCAAAGTCATTGGCTAGATTATCAGAAGGAAGAACAACACTTACCATAGCACATAGATTATCAACTATACGCAATTCAGATAGAATTCTCGTACTTACTGATGAAGGAATTATGGAAGAAGGTAATCATGATGAGCTTCTTAGTTTAAAGGGTATGTACTATAATTTATATCAAACAGCAAATGCTATGAAATAGTCTGAATAAAATTGTTATTTATGTCGATAAACATAAAGGATATGTATATTTTTGTGGATAAATCAAAATAAATAATGGCAAAGGTCAGATTATAGATGGTTTATTTAGATGCGTATGAGTGAATAGATTATATGGGATGGAGTATTCTAGAAAGGTAGGTGAGCTTATGTCAGTATCATATGTAATTGGAATATGTGCAATCTGTGTTATTGTGGCAGTTAGTTTTACATATTTAATGTGCACTGCTAGAGGTAATAAATTATTGAAAAAGAAAGAGGCGGCACATAAAAAAGAAATTGAAGACATACAGCAAGAAAGAGTGAATTTTGAGAATCAAAGTAGAGCTCAACAGAAGTATTTGATGAATATGATACATGATGTTAGGACACCTATAAATGCTATAAACGGAATGACAGAGCTTATAACAAGGGAAAATAATAATGATAGCGTAAATGAGTATGCCAACAGTATAAAAAGAGCTGGAAATGTTCTAAATCAGTTGGTAAATGATATGCTTGATATGTCAAAGCTAGAATCAGGTAATATGGAATTAGTTGAAGATACTTATGATATAGTTGAGGTTCTTAATGATGTAGTTTCTTTAACTAAAGATAAATGTAATAAAAAAGGACTTACATTTGATGTTAGAGTAGATGAGAATATTCCATGTTCATTACTTGGAGATGAGAATAGACTTCGTCAAGTGCTTATGAATCTTCTTTCAAATGCAGTAAAATATACAGCTAGTGGAAAGGTTATATTGGAAGCTAAAGCATGTGATGGTATAAAAAATGGAAAAGTTGATATATATTTTTCAGTGGAAGATACAGGTTGTGGTATAAAAGAAGAAGATGCAGGAAAGATATTTCAATCATTTAAAAGAGTAGATTCATTGAAGAATAATATGATAGAAGGTACAGGCTTAGGGTTAAACATTGTATATAGCTTGTTAGAATTAATGGGTACCAAAATACAAGTAAAAAGTAAATATGGTGTTGGTTCGAGGTTTTATTTTACATTAACACAAAAAGTAGTAGATGAAGCAAGTATAGGTAATTTCATTTCATTATACAATAAGCAATTAGATAAGAAGAGTAATTATAAGGTTAGCTTTGTTGCACCTGATGCTAAAATATTAGTAGTTGATGATAATGAAATGAATTTATTGTTAACAAGTAGATTATTACAGAAAACAGAAATGGAAATAGAAACAGCAAAAAGTGCTATGAAATGCCTAGAATTAATAAACCAAAAGAAGTATAATCTTATACTCATGGATGTTAAAATGCCAGAAATAGATGGCGTAGAGGCATTGAAGAGAATTAGAGGTGGTAATAGTATAAATAAACAAATACCAATAATTGCATTAACAGCTGATACAGAAAAAGGAGTAAGGGAAAAATATCTAGATGCAGGATTTAGTGATTATGTATCAAAACCATTTAATCCAATAAAATTAGAGAAAAAAGTAAAGAAATTTATTCCAAATCATTTGCTAAAAAGTGTACATAATCCAAATGGAGTAGAGAAAAAAGTATTCCTTCTAAATGTAAATGAAGGCTTAAAATATTGTTCAGATGATATGGATATGTATAATGAAGTACTAGCAACATACTTTAAACTTGGAATGGAAAATATACTAAATATGAATAAACAATTCCAACAAGGTGAATGGGAAAACTATAATATACAAGTACATTCATTGAAAAGCACCTCGCAAACAATAGGAGCAAAGTCATTATATGAAATGGCAAAAAAACTAGAAGAAGCATCAAAAAAAGAAGATACAACATATATAGTACTAAATCATGATGAAATGATAACAACGTACAAAAAAGTATTAGCAGAAATAGAAGAATACTTCTATAAAATGAATTAAAATGGGGCTCCGCGCAAGTGGGGGATACAATTCTAGTGACGCAATAATACGGGTTCGAATATATATTCGAACCCCTTTATTATATGCTATGTACTGAAAGATATAGATGTAATTATTTTATGTTTGCTGGATATACTAATAATTCTATTTTCTTACCTTAAATAATATTGATTTTAGATTGAAATATATTATAATAATTAAGGGATTAGTAATTTGAATATTTAGTAGTATTGATAGTAATAATTTTTTATTAATGTTTCAGAAAAGCCTATAGTAAACAAGACTAGAAAAGAAAGATGAGGAAACAAAAAATGATCTTAGGTTCACATGTAGGAATGAGTGGAAAAGAAATGATGCTAGCATCTGCAAAGGAGGCTGTATCATATGGAGCAAATACATTTATGGCATATACAGGAGCTCCACAAAATACAAAAAGAAAAGATGTATCAGAATTAAATATAGATAAAGCATGGGACTATATGAAGGAACATGGAATAGACAATATAGTAATTCATGCACCATATATAATTAATTTGGCTAACACAGTAAAACCAGAGATATTTCAATTAGCAGTAGAATTTTTAGCAGTGGAAATTGAAAGAACAGCGGCAATGAGAAGTAATATATTAGTATTACATCCAGGTTCAGATGTAGGTGCAGGTGTAGATGCTGGAATTGATAGAATAATAAAAGGATTAAATGAAGTACTTACAAAAGATACAGTTCCATATATTGCGTTAGAAACAATGGCTGGCAAGGGAAGCGAAGTAGGAAGATGTTTTGAAGATATAGCTAGAATATATGATGGAGTAAAACACAATGATAAATTAAGAGTATGTTTTGATACTTGTCACACACATGATGCAGGCTATGATGTAAAGAATGATTTTGATGGAGTTATTGATAAGTTCGATAAGCTTATAGGTAAGGACCAAATTGCAGTATTTCATATTAACGATAGTAAGAATGATGTTGCAGCACATAAAGATAGACATGAGAATATAGGATTTGGTCATATAGGATTTGATGCACTTAATTATATTGTTCATCATAAAGATTTTGAAAATGTACCAAAAATATTAGAAACACCTTATGTTGCAATAGGAGATACAAAGAAAAAAGTTGCACCATATAAGTTAGAGATAGATATGCTTAAAAAAGGCGTATTTAATCCGAATTTAATCCAAGAATTACAGAATCTTGGCTAGTAATATAATATGTGTATTTAAAATAAATATTACGTAGGATAAATACTATGTAAGATAAATAGTATGTAAGATAGATAAATATACGTAAATTAAATGAAATCGTCTGAAAAGATAACAGTAATAGGTGAGAATAACAATGATATATGTGTTTATTATAGCAGTATTATTTTTATTAGATTTGTTTGTGAAAAATTATATTGAAAAAAATAAAGAACTAGGCAAAGAAGAAGTTATAATAAAAGATAAACTATCTATACGATATATAAGGAATAAAGGAGCTATTTATAGTACATTTGAGGATAAATCTGCAGTAGTTCGTGGATTATCTGCATTTCTTATAGTATTAATGTGGATAGTTTGTGTTCCTATGTTTTTTAAGAAAGGAAATCAGGGTATGAAACTTGGTTTGGCTTTTATAATGGCAGGTGGAATGTCTAATGTATACGATAGAATTAAAAGAAAGTATGTGGTAGATTATATTCATTGGAACAAATTAAAAAAGATTATTTTTAATATATCAGATGTTTTTATTGTTACAGGTGGAATTATAACAATTATTTGTAGTTTTGTAAAAGAATCAGTAAAACATTAAAATACTAAAGTATTAAGATTGTGAAGTATTGAGATAGTAAAACATTAAGATAGGAAAATACAAAAAGCTAATTGGAGGTATATATGAGTAGACATGCTAAGTCATTGGCCAATGCGTTAGAAGTGCTTAGTTGTAGTGAATATAAACAATATATAGAAGAAATATATTTATATGGTAGTTGTGCTAGAGGTGAGCAAAAATATTCTTCAGATGTAGATTTGTTTATAAAGGTAAAGGAAGATACACCACAGAAGGTTTTATTAGATATGAGAAGGCAGGTTATGCCTGAAGATGAGAAATTACCTGAAGTAGAATTAAAATTTAGTAGCACAGATAATTTTAGTAGCAGTAGTCAGTTTAATACTAATATAAAGACAGAAGGGAAATTGTTATGGCGAAGAATGTAACATATTTTGATATGGCAGAAAATGATTATAAATTTCTTTATGATGATTATGAAAGAGGTCGTGTGGGTAATGTTATGTGTTATGCAGCGCAAAATATATGTGAAAGATATTTTAAACATATAATTGATGTATATTGTACACATATTAATACGACAGAAGTTTTAAAAACTCATTCTATAAAGATTATCAAGAAATTTATTACTAATGAGATTCCAAATTTTCAATGTGATTGGAGAAAAATTTTAAGTGTAGATGGTTATTATTTTTCAGCAAGATATCCAGGGGAAGAATCATTTATAGTTGATAAAGATGATGTGGAAGAATGTTGGGAAGCAGTAGAGGAAACAAGAAATGCTGTTATAAATTATATGAATACACATAAAGTTAGCAAAGAAGACATTACAAAAGATGAGGAAGTTATAAAGGTATTAAATAAATTCTCCGAAAATTAGAGAGATAGTAGCATAAGAAATATGGCGTCACATATAATGTGATATGTATATTGTATAAATTATAAAAGAAAACAAAGGTGCAATATAAAGGCATAGAATAATAAAATATAAATAATAAAGACAAAAAAATTTAACAACAAGAATAAAATATAAGAGGAAAGATTTAAAAGATAAAAGTATAGGTATAGAAAAACAAGTTAAAATGAAAGGTTGGGAATAAGTAATGAAGACAAATTTTTTACAAGAGACAGAATTTAAGAAAGTAGTAGGAAGAAAAGGTAACTTTAATATAGTTGAATATGTAAAAGATGTTAGTGTAACTCCATCAAGAGTAGTAGCAGAATATTACGCTGGAGCAATGAATGTTAGAAGAAGACAAGTTGCTGTTGAAATGAAGGATAGTGAAGTAATAGTTCAAACTGGGGCAATGCAATGGACAGCAGGAAATGTACAAGCAGCTACTAATATAAAAGGAGCAGGAGACCTTGCTAAGAAAATGATAAGTGCATCAGTTACAAAAGAATCTGCTATAAAACCAAAATATATGGGAAGTGGATTACTTGTATTAGAGCCAACATATAAACATTTAATTCTTATAGATATGGCTAATTGGTTAGATGGAATCGTAATGGATGATGGATTATTCCTTGCATGTGACGCAACAATAGACTTAAAGACAGTAGCAAGAAGCACGTTGTCATCAGCAGTATTAGGTAATGAAGGATTATTTAATACAATGTTATATGGACCAGGAACAGCAGTATTAGAAAGTCCAGTTCCAGCAAGTGAATTAGTATTAGTATCATTAGAAAATGATACACTAAAGGTAGATGGAAACTATGCAATAGCATGGAGTAAATCATTGAAATTCACAGTAGAAAAAACAACAAAAACACTTATAGGATCAGCTGCTTCAGGAGAAGGTCTAGTAAATGTATACTCAGGAACAGGATCAGTACTAATGGCACCAATCTTATAAAAATTAGGAGAATAAAATGACAGCAGAAAATATAATTGGTTTTGGAATATATATATTTGTAGCATTAATAATGCTAGGAATAGGTATATGTCAATATAGAAGCAAAGAACCAGTAGGTTTTTATTCAGGTGAAGAACCACCAAACCAAGAAGCATTAACAGATGTAGAAGCATGGAATAAAAAACATGGTACGATGTGGATAATATACGGAATAATAATTATAATATCATATCCTATTGGTATGCTAATTGGAGATACTGTATGGAGCGTAGTACCAATGTGTGGTGGTATGATAATACCAATAATATTTATGATAAAATACCATAATAAGTTAATAAAACAATATATGAAATAAAATTTTTTAGGCTCCACGCAAGTGGAGCCTATTATTAAAAAAAATTATTTATTTATTTATTTCTAATGCGGCACTTATGAAGCCTGCAAATAGAGGGTGTGGTCTATTTGGGCGAGACTTAAATTCAGGATGAGCTTGAGTTGCAATAAACCAAGGATGCTCCTTTAATTCGATCATTTCAACAATTCGACCATCAGGTGAAGTACCTGCAATAATCATACCGTTTTTCTTTAAGTCATCACGATAGTAGTTATTAACTTCATATCTATGTCTATGTCTTTCTGAAATGTTAGTTGAATTATAAACTTTAGCAGCCTTTGAGCCTTCTTTTAGCACACATGGGTAAGCGCCAAGTCTTAAAGTTCCACCGATATCTTCAATGCCATCTTGTTCTGGCATTAAATGAATAACAGGGTGAGTGGTGCTAGGATTTAATTCGACACTGTGAGCATCAGTAAATCCACAAACATTACGAGCAAATTCAACAATAGAAAGTTGCATACCAAGGCATAGTCCAAGGAAAGGTACATTATTTTCTCTAGCATATTTAATAGCTAAGATTTTACCATCAATACCTCTATCACCAAATCCACCAGGTACAATAATTCCACTAACATCGCCAAGCATATCATTAACATTATCAGCAGTAAGTTCTTCTGAAGGAACCCATTTTATATCTACAGATGCATTGCTAGCAACAGCACCATGTTTTAAAGATTCAACAACACTTATATAAGCATCATGAAGAGCTGTATATTTACCAACTAGAGCAACTTTGACTTCCTTTTGAGGGTTTTTAAGAGCATAAACCATGTCTTCCCAATCCTTAATATCTGGTTTTGGACAATCTAAGTGAAGACATCTACATACGACATCGGCTAAATGTTCTTTTTCCATAGCAAGAGGAGCTTCATATAAAGTATCAACATCTAAATTTTGTAATACATGATTTGATGGAACGTTACAGAATAGAGATATTTTATCTCTGATGCTTGCATCAAGTTCATGTTCAGTTCTACAAACAAGAATATCTGGTTGTATACCGATTCCCTGGAGTTCTTTTACACTTGCTTGAGTAGGTTTAGTTTTCATTTCGCCAGAAGCACGGAGATAAGGAATTAAAGTTACATGAATCAATATAGCATTTTCCTTGCCTACATCATGTTGGAATTGTCTTATAGATTCAAGGTATGGTTGGCTTTCAATGTCACCAACAGTTCCACCAACTTCAATAATAGCAACATGAGTATCTTCTGATGAGTCATTTCTATATATACGGCTTTTTATTTCATTTGTAATATGAGGAATTACCTGTACAGTTCCTCCGCCAAAGTCACCACGGCGTTCTTTAGTTAATACAGACCAATAAACCTTACCAGTAGTAACATTAGACTTTTTATCAAGAAATTCATCAATAAATCTTTCATAATGTCCTAAATCTAAATCTGTTTCTGCACCATCTTCAGTTACAAAAACTTCACCGTGTTGAATTGGGTTCATTGTTCCTGGGTCTATATTAATATAGGGATCAAATTTTTGCATAGTTACTTTATAGCCTCTAGCTTTAAGTAATCTACCTAATGATGCAGCTGTTATACCTTTACCTAAACCAGATACAACACCGCCTGTTACGAATACATATTTTACAGCCATTATTTTATCCTCCTTTAAAATATCACACATAAATGATTATACGAAATAATAATTATTGTAATCAATAGTACCATATTATATTTTAAGAAAGTTTTATTAAGTTATTTTATTTTTAGAAGTTATATCTAAAAATAGACTTAATCTTTCAAAAAAAGATATTCTACTATGACTGTATGCAAAAATCAATAGGTAAATTTTAATATTTAAAATTTAAATGACCTTTAAATGAGATTTCAAATTAAATTAAGATATAAATGTAAATAGGATGTATAATTAAAATTTACAACATTGGAAGATTATGGTAAAATTTCTATATTATTGTGGAAAAATTAATATGAAAGGAATATTAAAATATGAGTAGAATTAATGTATTTTTTGCCAATGGATTTGAAGAGATAGAGGGATTAACTGTAATTGATTTATTAAGAAGAGCAGGTCTTGAAGTTGATATGGTATCAATAAATGAAGAGTTAGAGGTTATTGGAGCACATAACATTGTTATTAAAGCAGATAGGTTATTAAGTGAAATTGATTTTGAAGAAGGAGATATGATTGTTCTTCCAGGCGGAATGCCAGGCACAATTAATTTGGGAGAGTGTAAGGTGCTTACAGATAATATTGTAAAATATAACAATGAGAAAAAAATGATATCAGCTATATGTGCAGCACCAAGTATTTTAGGGAAGTTAGGCGTGTTAAAGGGTAAATCAGCTACTTGCTATCCAGGATTTGAGGATCAATTAATGGATGCAGCGTATTTAAATAGTGGTGTAGTTAAGTCTAGTAATATTATTACTGCAAATGGAATGGGAACAGCTATTGATTTTGGACTTGCAATTATTGAACATTATTTAGGAAAAGGAAAGGCTAAGTCTATAGCTGATGCAATACAGTATAAAGTGAATTAGAATATAAGTTGTTTAGGTGTGATTGTATGATTAGTTACATGATTAAGAGAAATAATAATAATAATAATAATAATAATAATAATAATAATAATAATGTTTTGGTGATAAAAGATATTAATACTTAGATATCTCATTTCTTAAAATTATAAGAGATATAATGTTAGGAATTGCCATAAGAGCATTAAATAAATCACACATTTCCCAAACTAAATCTAAGGATATAACAGCACCAATATATATCATAACTATGTAAGTGATTTTATATAAGTTAAGATGTTTTCTATTAAAAGTGTATTGGAATGCTTTTTCACCAAAGGAGAACCAACCTATAAGAGTTGCAAAAGCAAAGGCAACTAAAGATACAGTTAAGAATAGATTACCTATTATAGGAATGGTTTCAAAGGCTACTACAATAAAGTCAGTAGAAAGATAGTTATGATTATGTAGCTGGTTAAAATATAAGGATATATTATTATTTGAATTAGATAAAAGTGTTGTTATAATTGTTATACCTGTTATAGCACACATAACAACAGTGTCTAAAAATGCAGCAGTCATGGATATAAGAGATTGATCTTTTGGAGAATGACTAGTACCTAGTGAAGCAGTTATTGGAGTTGAGCCAAGACCTGCTTCATTTGTATATAGTCCACGACTAACACCGTAGCGAATACATTTGCTAATAGTTATTCCAGTTAAACCTGCTATACAAGATTTGTATGAAAATGCATGTGCCAAAATTAAATTAAAGGCATCTAGAATATAACTTCTGTTAATAATGAGAATTATTATACATCCGAGGGTATAGAAAAATGCCATAGATGGTACAAGTTTCATACATATTTTACTTATAGAATTAAATCCACCGATTATAACAAAGCCCACAAGCAAAGCAAAAATTAAACCGCTAATTTGTGGAGATATATGAAATGTATTGTATAGTGCAGTACTTATAGAGTTAGATTGTGTGGTACAACCTACACCAAAAGATGCAAGGACAGTACATATGGAAAATAATATAGCTAAAAATTTATTATTTATACCATTTTCAAGAACATACATTGGTCCACCTATATATTCATTGTCAATTTTTTTTCTATATTTAATTCCAAGATAACATTCAGCATAGGATGTTGCCATACCAAGAACACCAGTAATCCAACACCAAAATATAGCACCTGGTCCACCAAGAGCGATGGCAGTTGATACTCCAACAATATTACCGGTTCCAAGTGTTGCAGCTAAAGTTGTAGATAATGTACTAAAAGCTGATATTACATGTGTATTAGAAGGTTTATTAATAGGATGAAACATTATTTGAAAAGCTTTGATTATGTATTTTTGAATGAATTTTAATTTTATGGAAAAATAGAGATGAATTCCAAGTAATAAAAGTATCATAGGATAATTCCACAAAAAGTCATTAAAAGATTTTAAAATAGAAAGCATTATAAATACCCATTGTTTTTAATTAAGTATATTTAGAATTTAAATGTTTTATGTTATTTAGAATTAAAATCTTTATGTTATTTATAAATAAAATATTTATGTTGTGTTTTCCATTAATTACCAACATATAAAATCAAATATTGCTAATAATATAATTAAGATAAATGATATACAAAGATTGAAAAGAGTTTTCAAAAAGATAGGTATATATAATTTATCTAGTAGTAATAAAATATATTTTTATGGAGGCGAATATTATGGATAATAATAGTTCAAAAAGAATGGAAGTTCCACAAGCTAAGGAAGCTATGGACAAATTTAAAATGGAAGTTGCATCAGAGTTAGGAGTACCTTTAAAACAAGGATATAATGGAGATCTTACTTCAAAACAAAACGGTTCAGTTGGTGGAGAAATGGTTCGTAGAATGATTAAGAGACAAGAGGAAGAAATGTCAAATAATAGATAACGAAACCGGTTAAGTAACTAGCTAAGGACATTATATGAATTAGAATAGTAAATGGATGTATAAGCCAGGTGTATGCCTGGCTTATATATTTGAGATAAAATGCACTATTCAAAGAAGTAAAATTAATAGTAAATGTTCTCTTTTTCTTGATTTTGATGCAATATGCCTTTATAATATATTTGGTATAAATTGTAAAAAAATTACAAAAAAGGAGAATATTATGGGAAAATATTTTGGTACAGATGGATTTCGTGGAGAAGCAAATATAGATTTAAAAGTTACACATGCGTATAAAGTAGGAAGATATTTGGGATATTATTTTGGAAAAGATCATAGACCTACAATGGTTATAGGTAAGGATACTAGACGTTCAAGTTATATGTTTGAATATGCATTAGTTGCTGGTCTTACTGCATCAGGCGCAGATGTTAAGTTATTGCATGTTACTACAACTCCAAGTGTTGCTTATGTTGTAAAAACAGAAGGTGATGATTGCGGTATTATGATTTCAGCAAGTCATAATCCATATTATGATAATGGAATTAAGATAATTAATGGTAGTGGATGTAAGATTGAATCAGAAATTGAAGAACTAATAGAAGAGTACATAGATGGTGATGAGAATGCTATTCCATTAGCAACAAAGGATAAGATAGGTAGAACTACAGATTATTCTGTAGGAAGACATAGATATATCGGATATTTAATGTCACTTGCAACACGTTCATTTAAGAATGTAAAAGTTGGTTTGGATTTAGCTAATGGTTCAGCTACAACAGTAGCAAAAGGCGTTTTTGATGCATTGGGTGCTAAAACATACGTTATTAATAATGATCCAGATGGAACAAATATTAATGATAATGCTGGTTCAACTCATATTAAAGTATTACAAAAATTTGTTAAAGATAATGGTTTAGATATTGGATTTGCATATGATGGAGATGCAGATAGATGTTTTGCAGTAGATGACTTAGGTAATGTTGTAGATGGAGATATGATTTTGTACCTATGTGGTAAGTATCTAAAAGAAAGAGGAGAACTTAATAAGAATACGGTTGTTACTACAGTTATGTCTAACTTAGGTTTATATAAGGCATTTGACAAATTAGGAATAGATTATGTGAAAACTGCAGTTGGTGACAAATATGTTAATGAGTGTATGGTAGATAATGGCTATTCAATTGGAGGAGAGCAATCAGGACACGTTATATTTAGCAAATATGCAACAACAGGAGATGGAATTCTTACTTCTCTTATGATTATGGAAGTAATGTTAGAAAGTAAAAGAAAGATTTCAGAGCTTCTTTCTGAACTTAAAATATATCCACAATTATTAAAAAATGTTAGGGTAAGAGACAAAGAAATCGTACTTGATGATGATGCTGTTTTACAAGCAGCAAGAGAAGTAAAAGAAGAATTAGGCGATGAAGGAAGAATTTTATTAAGAAAAAGTGGAACAGAACCTGTTGTAAGAGTAATGGTTGAGGCTGCTTCAGACGAAATATGTGAAAGACACGTTAATAAAGTTGTCGAAACGATATCAAAATGCGGTCATATAATGCCAGATTAAGAAAACTAAAAAAAACTATATTTAATTTAAAATAGAATATATTTTATGTTTTCTGGTAAAAGTGATTGTTAATGATAACAAAAATCACAAAACTAGGAGATAATGATGAAAAAATCACATATTTATATAGGTTTAAGTATATTTATATTAACTGTGCTTGTTATATTCTTTTTTAATAGTAATGTTAGAATTGATAAAACCATAATTTCAGAATATAAAGGAAAACAGGTTGAGACGCAAGTGGTAGCAAAGAAAACAACTGCGAACCAAACAGTAGTAAAGAAGACTACAACGACGGCGGTTACAGCAAAGAAAGTTACAACGACTACAGCAAAACAAACAACTACGAGTGATAAATCAAAAGAGGTTCTTGTAAAAGTTGGTATGGCTAAGTTGAGTCCTGCAAAAACAGTTGTAAAGTTGAATAAGACAGATGTTAGTATTACAAAGTCTAAGATGTATAAGTTGCAGTTAATAGGCGGAACAATAAAGTCAGTAGCAACATCTAACGCAAAGGTTGCAGTAGTATATAGAAATGGACTTGTAAAGGCTGTAAATAAAGGAGCATGTTTTATTTATGTAAAAGGCACTAATAATATAGTGTATAGATGTAAGGTTACTGTTACAGTACCTAGTCTTAATTCAAAAAAAATGACTATCACAGTTGGTGATACTTATGATTTGAACTTATCAGGTACAGATAAAAGTAGAAGTTGGAGTGTTAGAAACACTAGTATAGCAACAGTTAAGAATACTGGAGTTGTAGTAGGTAGGAAAGCTGGTAAAACTAAAGTTTACTGTGAGTGTGAAGGAATTAATTATACTTGTGATGTAACAGTTGTTCATTCATTAAATGATTTTAAGGGTAAGAAACTATCAATTTTGGGAGATTCTATTTCGACATTTGATATGTATATACCAACAACATATAAAGCATTTTATCCATATGGAGATGTATTATATAGTGATGATACATGGTGGGGATTACTGTGCCAATCTACAGGTATGAAATTATTAAAGAATTGTTCATGGTCTAGGTCTAGTGTGACAGGTAATTCTCTAGCAGAAGATGGTTATCCAGGCTGTTCCACTTCTAGAATAGATAATTTAGCATCTAAAGGAGTTAATCCAGAGGTTATTATTTGCTATATTGGAATTAATGACTTTATAAAATGTGCTCCAATAGGTGACTGGATATATGATGAACGAGAAGTGACAGATAGTACAAATGTGAAATTCTTTGACGAGGCTTATGCACTTATGTTAAAGAAGATACATGAAAAGTATCCTAAAGCAGAAGTGATTTGTTGTACTTTATCACCAATAGCATCAAGTGCAATAATACCTAGATCACATATAAACAGAGCAGGTATATCATTAGAAAGATACAATAATGTTATTGAGAATGTAGCTAGAATATATGGTGATACAGTTTTAGATGTGAATGGATGTGGATTTAATAATGATAATTTTCATAAATATTATGCAGATGGAGCAACACATCCTAATCTAGCAGGTATGAAAGTTATACGAAATAAGATGGTTAAGGAATTAGATAAGGTATATAATTAATAATAGAATATAATGTTTATAATGAGCCAACAGTAAAAAATGTTACGTTTTACTGTTGGTTTGTTATATTTTTAGGTATTGTTATTCTTTGTTTTATAGAAAGTCAATATTAGATTAGTATTGCTATTGATGTTATTACTAGTAGCTTATACTTAGAGCACATTTGTAAATAATAATTATTAATAAATATAATATATAAGATATGGAAAAAATAGACAAAAAAATGATATAATCATATGTATAGGAAGAAAAAGGGCATAGCTATAACTGTGTCCTTTTTTCTTTTGAAAATAAAAACTAATGATTAAGTGATATATTTTATAAAAAGTTTTTGATGAGAATGATTACTTGTTGAAAAAAACATAGAATTGTGCATTATAATTAAAAAAAGTAAGAAGAATGTGTATAAATATGAAATAAAGACAGGTTAACAGGCAGCAGTTGAAAAATAGATGAGTATAAGTGTGGAGGGATTTGTGTATGAAAGATAGGGTGTTATGTTTTTTGAAATGGAAAACAGTCACAAACATATTTGTTGTGTTTGTGATGTGTCTCGGTGTATATCAGATTATTAGCAATGTGAATTTACAAGAGAATAAAGAGCAACAAGAAAAAGTGGAAAGTGTAGCCATAGAAGCGGCACCAAGCTGTAGTATATCTGCATGCTTGTATGATAATAGTAGCTATACGGGAACAGGAAGCATTCTTTCAACTAAAGGTGTGACAGTATCAGGTTGGGAATATAATAAAAGTAAATTTTTAAAAGTTAATGTATCGGTAGACCCTGATTTGAATAAAACACATATTGTAGAGATTAATATGCCAAAAGAGTTTTATGTAGTGTCAACAGATGTATGTTATCCTGTACCAGGTTTTAAAAGTGTTAATTTTGTGAAGAATGCTGATTTTTCAGGATTAAATGGAGGAGAAGATACATATTATATACATGATACAAGTGGTAAATTAACATATGTATTACAGGATGGAATACAAAATGCAACCATTCAGATAGAGTTAAGATACGATGATATTTTTTGGGATAAACAAACAGGTTCATCTATTACACCATCAGGAGTGATTCCATTGGAAGTATCACTTAAACATCAAGGCTCCAGTGCAAATGTATCTAAATTAATGGTTAATAAAGTTACAGCAGGAGAAGAAACTTATAGATATATGAGTACATATTGGGATACTACATGGTATGATTATAATGAAGAATATATGAAGGGGTTATATATAGTTATTGATCCATATGATAACGGGGCAGAAGGAGTATATTTAAAGGATGCAAAAGTTGAAGTAGATATACCATACTATGTGGATCAAAGGGGGAAAAAACACTATTTGGATTTGATTCATGAAGGAGAAACTGAGTTTTATGTTATAGAAAACACTGAAGCAAAATATCGTTATTCTATGAATAATCATTTGAGATATGAAATAACAGAGTCTAAAGCAATATTTTATGTAGATAATTTTTTTGTTGAACATTTTACTGATGATGTGCTTTGGTTTGCATTGAAATTTCCACCAGAATTATTGGGAACCAATGATGATGAAGAGTATACTTTTGTTGGTGGACATATTAAAATGACAGGGATAAGTAACAATGGAACAAGTAATATAGTATTAGGTGATAATGATATTAGTGAAAATACATATTACACATCATATGAAGAAGGTGGGCATGAATCAATTATAGAAATATATGATTGGGGACAGAATGATGTTTATAGGGATACATCAAAGGCTGGAGTAGACTATATGGGCGGTTATACATTGGAAAATTATGGAGATATAGAAGAAAAAATGTAGCTATAACACAAGTTTTCCCAAAAGAAGCATTGATAACTACAGCGTCTGTTGTAGGAGATCCTTATACTAAAACTATAAGTTTTGAATATTCCCTAATAGATGATAATGGTAAAACAGTATGGTTTGATAGTATGGGAAATATTGTACCAGAAGGTACAAGTGGAGCAAAGAGTACATATACGGATGTAGTACAAAATGATAATTATCAATGCTTTGATGATGAACAATATTATTATACAAATATATGTAGGCTAGATTTAACAAAACAAAGTCATAGAAAGTACTATTTTAAAAGTATAAAGTGTACATTAGGAGTACTAGAATCAGAGAAGTGGATGGATTTTTATTGTTATGGATATCAAAGTGTAAATGCACAGTGTGATAAGCCTTATTCTATAGAGTTTAAGGTAGAATATGGACCACAAAAAATGAGTAGCTTTGATTCATATATTAGATATGTAGATTATAAAGAGGTATCATTAGTGCCTGAAGTAACATGGCTAGAGAATGATACATTAGAGGCAGGGAAAAGTATTGAGATAGAAGGATGCATATGGAGTTACCCTGACTATGGTAATATGGTTAGTATAAATGAGTTGTATTTGGGCGTAGTGCTACCAAATGGAGTGTCTATAGATGAGGAATATATGGAATTTGAAATTGGTGGCGAAGTAAATGCAGGTAAGAAGGTTAATGTAAAAAGTGTAAATGTAAGAACTAATACAGAGACAGGTATGTCTATGTGGATTATAGAATTGGACCCAGAAGTATATATTGGCTATTATAATGAAAGATTGGAATTAATTGATGATGGATGGATAGATTTTTATATGCCATTAAAGGCTGATAGTGATGTAAAAAATATTAATATGTACACACATGAGATGTTTTTTGCATCATCTAAATGTGGATATAATGCAGCACCAGGATACAATACAATATGGAATGATGAGTGGGATTTGAATCAAGATAATGTAGGTAAAGGTGATACGGATGGGATAGGTTGTATTGATGAAAAATATACTCAACTTATTTCTGTAATGGGAAGCTATTTGGCGTTGAGTGTTAATGATTCAATATCTTTAAAAGGAGCAGGAAGTGTAAATAAGAATAAAGCAATTTTAAAGGATGAAGGAGATGTTGTCACTTATAATGTAGAGTTGTCTAGTGTAGAAAAAGGAACATTAAGTGATTATGTACATTATGTAGCAATTCCTAGAAATGATACACCAAGAGATTCTTTCTTATTACAAGGGAATACAGAAAATAGTTTTGACATGAATTTAGTTGAAGCAGTATCGTGTAGTAATATTTTTAATGTATTATACACGGTGGAAAAAGGTGCATCTTTTAATGATTTAAAAGATTTGAAAAGTACGTATTGGTATAGGGAAGCAAAATTATTAGAAAGTTATTCATTTGAAGATGTTACAGCTATAAAAATAGTTTTAAAAGATACTGTGCAAGTAGAAAAAGGTGCAAAATTTAATGCACAAATTAAATTAAAAGCAGATGGTGCAAAAAATTCTATTAAGATAGGCGACATTAATGAGTGGAAAAGTAGAGCATACTATGAATTTACTTATAGTGGAGGAAAAGTAGGTGGATATTTTGGAACTCCAGGATGTGGAGTAGAAAGTGGAATTGAAGTTGTAATGGATGGACCTCAGAAGAAAGATGATAATGTTGAAAAATATGATGATACTCCAGCAACGTATGATGAAAAATGGTATAGATTAAGAATGTACATAGTATGTAACCTAATATCAATGTTAGGGATAGCAGTTGCTAGTTATTTATACAAAAATAATAAAATCAAACTATAATTAACCTACGATAGTAAGAAAATTTACATGTGTTTATGGAAAACATATGTGAGTGCTATAAAATGAGAATTTTATGACGATAAATAAGGCGTTAGTTTAAAATACTTTGTATATGAGAATTGAGATAAAAATCAAGTAGGATTGCATATAAAAAGTTATATGAATCTAAAAAAAGGTCTAGCATTTATAAAAACTATATGCTATAATGATTTGACGTGATAAAATGATATCGAAAAGATACAAGGAGGAAGTTATAAACATGAGTTTACAAGTAGAGATGTTAGAAAAGGGTATGGCAAAACTAACAATTGAGGTTTCAGCTGATGAATTTGAGAAAGCTGTAGAAAAAGTATATTTAAAGAATAAAGGAAGAATGAATATACAAGGATTTAGAAAAGGTAAAGCACCTAGACATATTATCGAGAAGATGTATGGTTCAGAAGTGTTTTTTGAAGATGCAGCTAATATGATAATTCCAGAAGCATATGAGAAAGAAGCAATGGAATGTGATGTAGATATAGTTTCACAACCTAAGATAGATGTAGAGCAAATAGAGAAAGGTAAACCATTTATCTTTACAGCAACAGTTGCTGTAAAGCCAGAAGTAACACTTGGTGATTACAAAGGTATTAAAGTAGATAAGGTTGAAGTTGCAGTATCTGAAGAAGATGTTGATAAGGAAATCGATATGGTAAGAGAGCAAAACGCTAGAACTTTAGATATTACAGATAGAGCGGCAGAGAATAACGATATAGTTACTATAGATTTTGAAGGATTTATGGATGGAGAAGCATTTGAAGGTGGAAAAGGAACTGATTATCCACTTACATTAGGTTCACATTCATTTATAGATACTTTTGAAGAACAAATCGTAGGAAAGAACATTGGAGATGAATTCGATGTTAACGTTACTTTCCCAGAGGATTATCAAGCAAAAGAATTAGCAGGTAAGCCAGCTTTATTTAAGGTTGCATTAAAAGCAATCAAAGCAAAAGAATTACCTGAGTTAGATGATGATTTTGCAAGTGATGTTTCAGAGTTTGAGACAGTTGCAGAATATAAAGATGATATTAGAGCTACATTACTTAAGAAAAAAGAAGATGAAGCTAAATCAGCTAAAGAAGATCAAGTAATTGCAGCTATAGTAGAGAATGCTACAATGGAGATTCCTGAAGCTATGATAGACACTCAAGTTAGACAAATGGCAGATGATTTTGCAAGAAGAATTCAAGCACAAGGATTATCATTAGAGCAATATTTCCAATTTACAGGAATGGATGCAAGCAAATTTATGGAAACTTTAAAACCACAAGCTCTTAAGAAAATCAATAGCAGATTAGTTTTAGAAGCTGTTGTTAATGCTGAGAACATTGAAGTGGCTGAAGATGAAGTAGAAGCAGAATTAACTAAACTTGCAGAAGCTTACAAAATGGAAATAGATAAAGTTAAAGAATTAATGGGTAATAGAGAAATCGAAGCTATTAAGATGGATTTAGCTGTTCAAAAGGCAGTTGATTTTGTAACTGACGCAGCAGTAGAAGCATAATAGGGCAGACATTTATTCGTAGTAACACGCGAAGGTGTGTGCGCAAAATAACGAATATAGGAGGAATATTGCATGAGTTTAGTACCTTACGTAGTTGAACAAACTAATAAAGGAGAGAGATCATACGACATCTACTCAAGATTATTAAAGGACAGAATTATATTTTTAGGAGAGGAAGTAAACGACGTAACAGCTAGTTTAGTTGTAGCACAGTTGTTATTCTTAGAATCAGAGGATCCTAATAAGGATATTAGTTTATACATCAATAGCCCAGGAGGATCTGTTACAGCTGGAATGGCAATATATGATACTATGCAATATATAAAATGTGATGTATCTACAATTTGTATAGGAATGGCTGCTAGTATGGGAGCATTCTTACTTGCAGGTGGTAAGAAAGGTAAGAGATATGCATTACCTAATGCAGAGATTATGATTCACCAACCACTTGGAGGAGCAAAAGGACAAGCAACAGATATTAAGATTGTTGCAGATAATATCTTAAAGATAAAAGATAAGTTAACAAGAATGTTATCAGAGAATACAGGACAACCATATGATAAAGTTGCAGCAGATACAGAGAGAGATAATTATATGTACGCTGATGAAGCTAAGGAATACGGATTGATAGATGAAGTAATTACTTACAAGAAATAAAATTATATATATAATCGTAGATTAGCTGTGAATTAGATTATTAATAGAAGTCTATGATAATAAAGTTATCTATGGATATGTAATTATAAAATCAAAGCATGCCCAGTTAGAGTATGCTTTGATTTTAATTTACTAATGATTATTATGATGATAATAAATTATAAATGGAAGTAAATTATAAATGTATTATTAATATATTAAATTAGTATATTTATATGAACAAAAAACTAATATACATGTAAATAAAATTATTTTGATTATAATTGAAATTTATAGAAGGTAGATACTCTGCTTTAAGAACTTTTAGTTAGTTCGATAAGTAATATATAGTAAGAGGTGATTAAGTCAATGGCGAATAAGACATCAGAAGAGAAAAAGACACTTAGATGTTCTTTTTGTAATAAAACTCAAGACCAAGTTAGAAAATTAATAGCGGGACCTAATGTATTTATATGTGATGAATGTATAGATATATGTGCAGAGATAATAGAAGAAGAGTTTTCTGATGATTATGATTCAGAAACAGGTATTAATTTACTTAAACCAAGAGAAATTAAAGACTTTTTAGATGATTATGTTATAGGACAAGATGAAGCAAAGAAGGTTTTAGCTGTTGCCGTTTATAATCATTATAAGAGAGTATTGGCAGAAAAAAGTTTAGATGTAGAATTACAAAAAAGTAATATACTTATGTTAGGACCAACTGGTTCAGGAAAGACATATTTAGCACAGACGTTAGCAAAGCTTCTTAATGTACCATTTGCAATAGCAGATGCTACTGCATTAACAGAAGCAGGATATGTTGGTGAAGATGTAGAAAATATACTATTAAAGATAATTCAAGCTGCTGATTATGATATTGATAGAGCAAGCTATGGTATTATTTATATAGATGAAATAGATAAGATTACTAGAAAGAGTGAGAATACTTCTATAACAAGAGATGTTTCAGGTGAAGGTGTTCAACAAGCATTACTTAAGATATTAGAAGGAACGGTAGCATCTGTACCACCTCAAGGTGGAAGAAAACATCCACATCAAGAGTTTATACAGATAGATACAACTAATATATTATTTATATTAGGTGGAGCATTTGATGGACTAGAAAAGATTGTTGAATCTCGTATAGGAGAGAAAGCAATTGGATTTAATGCAGATATTAAGGAACTTAAAGATAAGAATGTTGGAGAATTATTTAAACAAGTTCTACCAGAAGACCTTGTTAAATTTGGTATTATTCCAGAGTTTATAGGTCGTATTCCTGTTAATGTAGGATTAGATTTATTAGATGAAGATGCATTAGTTGAGATATTGTCTAAACCAAAGAATGCTATTATTAAACAATATAAGAAGTTATTTGAGCTAGATGGTGTAGAACTGGAGATAGATGATGAAGCACTTAAAGCAATTGCAGGTCTTGCAGTGAAGCGTAATACTGGTGCAAGAGGTCTTCGTTCAATTATAGAGAAGGTAACAATGGACTCAATGTTTGAAGTACCTTCCGACAATACTGTAAAAAAAGTAATTATTACAAAGGATGTTGTTGAAGGTAAGACAGAGCCAATTATAGAGCATGGAGAAGTTGAAGCACAAAAGAAACTTACAAAACGTTCTAATAAGAAACCAAGTAGTAATGAAATTGCATAATTGATGAATTAATTATATGTAAAGTAAGTAAATAATAAAATATACTATGATTTAATGATTGTTAGCGTAATCTTGTAGCTTAATGAGCATAAACTATAAAATAGTGCAAATTGAGTATAGTTAAGAGATATTATTTAACCTAAAAAGCGTTCATTAAATTCTAGTATATTTTATTTTTTTATATTTTAATTGTATAATATAGCAAGTGTTTTACTAAAGTTGTGCTTGAATAAATGTTAGTTTAATAGTAAGATATTATATGTTTGAATAGGAAGTTAAATGTTTTATACAATTATATATGAGGAGGAATTTTATGAGCAAAACAATGGTAAGTATGCCAGTGGTAGCACTAAGAGGAATGACAGTGCTTCCAAAGATGCTTGTTCATTTTGATATAAAGAGAAAAGTTACTGTTAAGTCTATTGATGAGGCTATGGCAGGGGATCAAAAAGTTTTTTTAGTAACACAAAGAGATCCAGATGTGGATTTTCCTAAGCAGGATGATTTATGTGAAGTGGGAACTATTGCAAATATTAAGCAAGTAGTTAAATTACCAGGTAATGTTATAAGAGTATTAGTTGAAGGTGTAGAAAAGGGCTATATTAGAAGTGTTGAGCATTATACACCATTTATCAAAGCAGATATAGAAACTGTATTTGACGATAGTTTAAAGGAATTATCAGAAGCTGAAAAGAAAGCTATGGTTATGTCTCTAAGAGATTTAATAGAGGTATATAGTAAGGAAAATAATAAAATAGGTAAAGATATTATAGGGCGTTTATTGCGTATAAAGAATATAAAGAATCTTATTTGGGAGGTTGCTAATAAGCTCTCTATTAGTACAGAGGATAGACAAGAGTTATTAGAGGCAGGAAACTTGCAAGAAACATATGCAGTTCTTACATTTAATTTATCTCAGGATATAGAAGTGCTTAAGTTTAAAAGAGATTTTCAAGTAAGAGTTAAAGCAAGTATAGATAATAATCAAAAAGAATATATTTTGCGTGAGCAAATGAAAATAATAAGAGAAGAATTAGGAGAGAATAACGAAAGTGATGCTGATAAGTATTATGATATGATAGATGATTTAGAGATATCAGAAAAACTTAGAAGAAGCTTTGTTAAAGAAGTTAAGAAGTTTGAAAATCTTTCACCTAATTCAGCAGAAAGTCCAGTTATAAGAGGATATTTAGAAACTTTACTTTCTATGCCTTGGGGCAAGAAAACTAGGGATAATAATAATATAAAAAATGCTATGAATGTACTTAATAAAGAACATTATGGATTGAAAGATGTTAAGGAAAGAGTTGTAGAATTCTTAGCTGTTAGACAACTTACAGAATCAGTTGATACACCTATTATTTGTTTAGTTGGACCACCAGGAACAGGTAAGACATCTATTGCACATTCAATTGCAGATGCACTTAAGAAAAAGTATGTAAGAATATGTTTAGGTGGCGTAAAAGACGAATCAGAGATTAGAGGTCATAGAAAGACTTATGTAGGCGCTATGCCAGGAAAAATTGCTAAAGGCTTAAAAACAGCAGGTGTTAAGAATCCACTTATGCTTTTAGATGAGATAGATAAGGTTGGAAGTGATTATAAAGGAGATGTATCATCTGCATTACTAGAAGTTCTTGACCCAGAGCAAAACGATAAATTTGTAGATAATTATATAGAGTATCCAATAGATTTATCAGAGGTATTATTTATAGCAACTGCTAATGACCCATCTAGAATTCCAAGACCATTGCTAGATAGAATGGAAATTATAGAGGTTGGAAGTTATACATTAAATGAAAAGAGACATATAGCAAAAGAACATTTACTAAAGAAACAAATAGAGAAAAATGGTTTGCAAAAAGGCCAGTTAAATATTGCACCAAAAGCGCTTGATACAATTATTACAGGATATACAAGAGAAGCTGGTGTAAGAAATCTTGAAAGAAAAATTGCAGCTATATGTAGAAAAGTTGCTAGAGAGATAGTAGAGAACAACGTTGAAAAGGTTAGAATTAATAATAAGAATCTTGAAGATTATTTAGGTAAGATAAAATACACTTTAGATAGTAAGAATGAGCAAGATGATGTTGGTATTGTTAGAGGACTTGCATGGACAAGTGTAGGTGGAGATACATTACAGATAGAAGTTAATGTTATGCCAGGTAAAGGTAAAATAAAATTAACAGGAACTATGGGAGATGTAATGAAAGAATCTGCTCAAATAGGTATATCATATGTAAGATCAATTAGTACACAATATGATATAGCTCATGATTTCTTTGAGGAAAATGATATTCATATTCATATACCTGAAGGAGCAGTTCCAAAGGATGGCCCATCTGCCGGCATTACAATGGCTACAGCTGTATTATCAGCAATTACTGGCAATAAGATACATGCTAATTTGGCTATGACAGGAGAAATCACTTTAAGAGGTAAGGTGTTACCAATTGGCGGACTTAAGGAGAAACTTATTGCTGCTAAAAGTGCTATGATTACCAATATACTAGTTCCTGAAAAGAATAAAAAAGATGTATTAGAATTATCAGAAGAAATAACAGAAGGACTTAATATTCATTTTGTAACGGATATGAAGCAAGTAATAGAAGAATCATTTGTTGGGTAATTGGATATAATAAGGAGGATTAATATGCATGTAAGTAATGTAACATTAGAAACTGTATGTGGAATAACATCAACACTTCCAGAGAATGATAAGTTGGAGATTGCATTTGCAGGTAAGTCTAATGTTGGGAAATCATCATTAATAAATGCATTAATGAACAGGAAATCTGTCGCAAGAACATCATCACAACCAGGTAAAACACAGACAATTAATTTCTATAATATAGATGAAAAGTTATATTTTGTCGATTTACCAGGGTATGGTTATGCAAAGGTTTCATTAGAGATAAGAGCAAAATGGGGAAAACTAATAGAAAAATATTTAATTAATTCAAAGAAATTAAGAATTATATTTTTATTAGTTGATATAAGACATGAACCAAGTCAAAATGATGTTGATATGTATAATTGGATTTTGGAATATGGATTTAATCCAATTATTATAGCAACAAAGTTAGATAAGATAAAAAGAAGTCAAATACAAAAAAATGTTAGTATAATACGAAAAAAATTAAAAGCAATAGAGAATACACCAATAATTCCATTTTCATCTTTAACTAAACAAGGAAGAGATGATATATGGGAGTTTATTGAAGATTATATGGAGTATGAGGCATCAATTGAAGAAGCAGAGGTAACAGATGATGAAGAAAAAAATGCATATTAAAATAATTTCAGAAAGTAGATTATAATAATAAAACTATTAGAAAAGATTAGGAGAATAGATATACAAAAGCAAAATTAATAGTTAGAGATAAATATAATAAACAGTTATATGTTAGGGGAAATGAGTGATAAATATGTGGAATAATTTTAAAGAAAAATATATAGGTAGTAGAGACTTTTATAGACACATAATATTTCTTGCATTGCCAATGATTGGACAAAATGCGGTTACCAGCTTTGTAAGTTTACTTGATAATTTTATGGTAGGACGGTTAGGAACAGACCAAATGACTGGTGTAGCAATAGTTAATCAGCTCATGTTTGTATTTCAAATATGTGTATTTGGAGCAGTATCAGGGGCTGGAATATTTGGTACACAATATTATGGCAAAGGTGATTATAAGGGACAAAAGCATGCATTTAGATTTAAAGTGTATGCAAGTATGATTATAGCTGCATTAGGTATATTAGTCTTTGGGTTTTGTAGTTCACCATTAATAAAACTTTATTTAACAGATGCAGATAAAACAGGTAATATATACAAAGCGTTAGAGTTTGGTAATGATTATGCAGCAGTAATTATAATTGGATTAATACCATTTGCACTTTGTCAGGCATATGTAAGCTCTATAAGAGAAACAGGACATACGTTGATTCCTATGATAGCAAGTTCAGTCGCAGTTTTTGTGAACTTGGTATTAGATATTATACTTATATTTGGATATTTGGGATTACCAAAGTTAGGAGTAGTAGGAGCTGCTATAGCAACGGTAATAGCTAGATATATAGAATGTATAATAGTTGTAGTTTGGACACATAGACATAAAAAGATAAATCAATATATTATAGGAGCATATAAAAGCCTTAAAATAAACACAAAATTGCTTAAAGATATATTTATTATGGGAACTCCACTTATGCTTAATGAAGTACTATGGTCAATAGGAATGACAACAGTAGTGCAACAATATTCAGTAAGAGGACAAGGTGTAGTGGCGGCCTTAAGTATATCAACAACCATATCAAACATTTTCAATATAGTATATATACAATTAGGATCTTGCTTAGCAATAGTAGTAGGACAACAACTTGGAGCAGGTAAGATAAAAAAGGCAAAAGATACAGTTAATAAAATGCTATTTTTTAGCGTAATGTGTTGTGTAATAATAGGAATAATAATGATTTTAACAGGAGGATTATTCCCTAGAATATATAATACAGAGTCATATGTAAAACAACTTGCATCAGAATTTATAGCAATATCAGCGTTAGTAATGCCATTTTGTGCATATGCACATTGTACCTATTTCGCCTTACGATCAGGAGGAAAGACAATTATAACATTTATATTTGATAGTTTATTTACATGGGTTATAATGATACCATGTGCATTTATACTAGCAAGATATACCAATATAGCAATAGAAGCTGTATTCTTTATAGTCCAATTTACAGAAATAATAAAAGTAATAATAGGATACTTTATGATCCGAAGTGAAGTGTGGATTCAAAATATAGTAGAGTAGATTTTGAATCAGCTTGGGATACAATTAAAAATGATTTGCCTGAGTTGGGGAAGGAAATGAGAAGAATATTGGAAAAATAAAAGAACAAAAACAAGCTACAAAGTAAAAAACCTCTCAATTTGAGTGAAACCCAAATTGAGAGGTTTAATTCTATAACAAAGTTTTAAAAACATAAGAATAAATGTCTTGGCTGCGAGTTTGCCAATTTGTGCACATCTTTTCTGCTAATTCCTCTGTTGGTACTGATAAGTTGAGGTCAATAACAGTACTAGTGTCTTCGTTAATACTTAGAGTAACGACAAATTCCTCGCCACCTGATTTATAGTAGTTTGCTATAATAGAATTCTTGTTTCTAATAGCAAATTCGTGCTCAGAAAGATAATTGCTAATATCTTCTTTAATAGCTTCAGAGATTTTATTCTCAAAAAAGCTAACAGTTTCACGACCATCTTTAGTGATTTTATATCTTGAAGAATTCTGAAGTGTCTCAGAAGTAATAAACTCAGCATCTATTAATTCAGATAACACCTGTTGAAAAATAAAATAATTAGTGTATTCATTACCTAATATAAAATCTGACAGTTGTGAGTTTGTCATTGGAAAATCAACTTTATTCAACATATATAAAATTATAAGTTTATATAGCATATAAGAATCTGTTTGCATATCGTCATATCCTATCTGTAATATATTTTTGGAAGCATAAGCTTCTAATTCACTTTTTTTCCTTGCCATGAATCATTTAATTTCATTTTATGGTTAATTTGATTCATAACACTTAGTTTATCTTTACTCCATAGTGGAGCAAGTAATGTTCCCTTTGGTCCATCTCCAGTTAATCGATGGATAACAATTTCTTGTGGTAGATGTTCAATACATTCAACAACAAGATCAGTGTATTCATCCATACTTAGTATATGCATAGATGGCATATAGTTAACTAAAGCAGTATTCTTAAGAACATGTAATAGTTGAAGTTTAACACCTTGAATATTTTGTTTAGCAATATAATCTATAGTTTGTATCATATCTTCACGAGCTTCACCAGGAAGACCTAATATAACATGAACAATTACATCTATACCTAAAGCATTAAGTTTAGATACGGCTTCATCGTAAACATTAAGTTTATAACCACGTTTAATAGTTTTAGCAGTAGCTTCGTGGATAGTTTGAAGACCAAGTTCAATCCAAACAGGTTTTATTTTATTAATTTCAGCTAGTAATTCAAGAACTTCATCATCTAAACAGTCTGGTCTAGTTGCAATTGAAATAATTTCAACATCAGGACACTCTATAGCTTCATAATATACCTTTCGTAAGTATGAAATAGGTGCATATGTATTAGTATATGCCTGAAAGTAGGCAATATAACGGGCACTGTTTAGTGTTTGAGAACTTATATCTGCATCATCTGAAACATTATATGAATCGTCACCTATTTTTAGAGCACGTTTAACTTTGGTATCTATTAAAGCTTTTGCTTCATTAATTTGTTCTGGAATAGATAGATAGCGTGATGACGAAAAGTCACCTGAGCCACCTTGACTACAGAAAATACAACCACTAGTACCTATTCTTCCATCTCTATTAGGACAAGTCATACCTGCATCCAGTGCAAGTTTAAACAACTTTGTACCATAGGTGTCTTTTAAATAATAATCTAAAGAATGATATCTTTTATCATTCCACATTCTCTTATCGTACATTATTTATATTCCTTCCTCATAGTGTTGACATTGTATATAATACCATTTTAAATATATAAAATCAATAATGATTAATTGAGAAAATGCATAGATTAGTTGAGAAAATTTACAGATATATAGATATTTGAATAGAAAAATATGGTCAACTAGCAAAATTCACAAATACATAAAGCTAATTATGTAATTTTTTATAATAAAAAATTTACAATAATATCCGATAATTACTATGATATGTAATTATTAATAAAGATATAGTATTTTTTTGAATATAATGTAGATGGTGGTAGAATATGGAGAAAATGTTACAACAATGTATTACAATAGCAAAAAAAATGGAAGGAAGAATAAAATTAGATAATGATAATACAATAGAAAAACAATTGTTAGATGATATGCTAGAGTTTTCTATATGGATATCAATGATAGATGGAAAACTAGATCTTCCAGAATTGCAAACAATTGCTAAGTTGTTAGGTGGACATTTAGATGAAAACTTTAATACTATGGTTGAAAAATATAAAAATAATGTTAGCATGGAATATTGCTCAAAAGTACCATATATATTTGATATCTTTATAAAGATAGATAAATACTGTAAAAATGAAGATTGGTATACTAATACAAGGTTTTTGCATAAAACATTTAAACAGGTAGGAAGTGTTCTTATAGCATGTAATGGGTCTAGACTTTCGTCAGAAGTTAATGCATTGCAGATGTTCTTAGATAAAATAATGGCAAAAATATGTAAAATGGAACAAGATATAGGTCTTAATTTTGAGCAAGAAGCAAAGGAAAGACAAGAGAAAAAGAAGGAAAAAGAAGAATTAATTGATAAAACTAATAGAGTAATAGAAGAAATAAATTCATTGATAGGCTTAGATAATGTAAAGAAGGAATTAACTAATTTAGCTAATTTATTATTAGTATACAAATACAGAGAGGAGCAAGGACTTAAAAATCCACCTCTTGCAATGCATTTTGTATTTACTGGTAATCCAGGAACAGGTAAAACAACTATGGCTAGAAAATTGGCAGATATTTATAGGGAACTAGGTGTTTTAGAAAAGGGACATTTAGTAGAATCAGACAGAGCTGCTTTAGTTGCTGGCTACGTGGGTCAAACAGCAGCAAAAGTAACAGAACTAGTTGATAAGGCTATGGGTGGTGTTCTTTTTATTGATGAAGCATATACATTGACTGGTAATTCAGAAAATGATTTTGGTCAAGAGGCAGTAGATACTCTATTAAAATTAATGGAGGATAGAAGAGATAAATTTATAACAATTGTTGCAGGATATCCAATAGAAATGGAAGAGTTTTTAAACTCTAATCCAGGATTACGTTCGAGATTTAATAAGAAAATTCATTTTGAAGATTATGAATCTATGGACATGCTTAAAATATTTGAGATGCAACTAGAAGAATATGACTATAATATTGAAGAAAATGCAAAAAATTATGTTGTGGCAGCGTTTGATTCAATGAAGAAGAAAGATAATTTTGCAAATGCAAGGGAAGTAAGAAATTATTTTGAAAAGGTTGTAAGTAATCACGCTAATAGGGTAATGAAAGGTGAAGTAGATATGAGTAGCAATGGTTTGCAGCTTATTACAGTAAAAGATCTAGAGATGTAGCTAAGCTGGTTTTACTAGTTATCTAGTAGAAGGGAGCGGTAACTATGGGTAAAAAATTAAAGCATATTTTTATTATGGAAGCATCTAATTATAACATACGAAATGCTGAAGAGTTAAATAATGAACTAAAGAAGAAAAAGAATTTTGAGTATATGTTATATATGAGAAGCTTTATCGGTAAAGAGACTGATATAGTAAAAAAATGTTGCGCATTATTTAAAAGAGAAAAACTTAGATTTTATGCGTGTGGTAATTTTGAAATGGTAGAGGGAATTATACGAGGACTAGATTCATTTGACAATAGAGAAGTTGCCTTTTGCCCATTAGGAAATAAAAAAGGATTAATAGAGAATTTTGAAGAAAATTATGTAAATTTTAATATTGATTCATTGATAAATGGTGAAGTGAAATGTATAGATTATGTTGATGCAGGTGATATATGCATGACTAATTATGCAAGTGTAGGAGGATTAAGTAAATTAATAACTGAATTAAAGGTGTATAAGAACATAATAGTTAATAGTAAAAAAGATTATTTTAGTAAAATGAAGCAATATTTGAAAATTGCAAGAACTATTATATTTACAAAGAATGATAAATTAGAAATAGAGATAGATGATGAGAAATTAGAGGACAATTATACAATGGCTCATATTGCCAATGGTTCTTTACTAGATAATGATACTGACCAGATTCTTGAAGATGGTAAGTTAGAGTATATATTAGTAAAAAAATGTTCTTTATTAAAAAGATTAGAGTTAGTAAAAAGAATTCTTACAGGTAAATTAGCACCTATAGATAATTTAGTTTATATGGGGAATTGTAAAAAATTTGCTATAAACGATACAAAAGGAAAAAATGTTCTTATGTCATATGATGGTAGAGTAGAGAAAAGAAGTCATCTAAGAGGCAATATAAAGAATAAAAAGGTAAAGTTAGTTATACCACAAGTTAAATAAACTATAATTTGTAGAGCTCTAGGGCCTCTGTCATTCTGACAGAGGCCTAATTAATTTTGAGCTTCGCTCAAAATTAGGGTGTTTTTTTAGCTCCGCAAGTGTTTTATACTTTTATCCTAGTTCCAAATTTAAGAGAATATAATATATTTTTCTCACCGCTTGCGCTCCGTTGCAAAGCGTAACGGTCGTTAAGTTCATACTTCGCATAATTTATGCTCGTATTCACTATTTATATTCTTACCATAATTATTATTTTAGCTCTCATGGGTAGATTTATAAAAAGTATGAAGAAAAAAGTAAACAAAATAATTATGTTAGAACAGGTTAAAAAATGAAAAAAATATTGATTTTAGTTGGGAAAACGGCATTGGGATATTTATAAAAATTCTATAAAATTAATAAAGATACATTTTATTTGACGGTAGATAAAATATGGATTAAACTATGTGTAGATAAATGATTTACATGTAAATCTAATAAGGGATAAGTAGTAACTTTCACGTTGAAAATGAGGCATTATTTTTAACATTTTTGAAAGGGGAATGTAGTATGAAAAAGATGAATATTAATAAGAAAGTAATTGCTGTTACAGCTGCAATGGTAATAGCAACAACAACAGTAGGTGGCATTTATGTATCTGTTAAGGCGAATGACACTGCTGTTGAAGAAACAGGGGCATTGCAACAAACATTAGGAGAATATGAAAGTGACCAAACAACATCATATATTGGATGGGGCTATAATATAATTGATAAAAATTATATTAATGCAGCAGATGTTCAGAAAAGTCCAATATTCAATACTGTATATTCAGAAGAAGATCCAGAGAAGAAAAACATATGGGATACTAATATTATAGTAGATGGTGGAACAAATAATATAAATACATATGAAATCGTAAGTGATACAACTTCGAGTTTTATTAAAGAATTTTTGAATAAGATATCAGGCGGTGTTGGTATTTTAGGAAATTGGTGTGGATTTACGCAAATTACACCTAGAGCTTCATTTGTTGCTAAAGATAGCAGTACAGGAAAAGCTCAAAATAAATACATAATGCATGTTCGTCAAATGGAAACAGCGTATGTTAATTGGTTATTAGATGAAGAGGAGTACTATGATTATTTAACAGAGCGTTTCAAAAAAGATGTTATGACTATGGAACCAATGGATTTATTTAATAAATATGGTACACATGTTTTAACAGGTGTAAAAATGGGTGGTAAAGTTGAAATAAAATCACAATTATCATCTAATAGTGTTACTAGTTTGCAAAAAGCTGTAGCAAAATTAAATTTAGATGTTGAGGGTATATTTGATACAAAGTTAGCAAAAGATACAACAGATAATACTATAAAACCAACACAAGAAGCAACAGGTGGAGCTCCAAATCAACCAAATCAACCACAAAATCCAGAGGTTAATCTTGATGATCCATCTAACGAAGTAATAGATGAAAGTAAAGAGTTAGCTTATGAATTAAGTGATAAAAATCAAGATACAACAAAAGATGTGTATGAGACAACGTATACTACTTGCTATGGTGGTAAGGGCTTTGATATGACAACATTTGAAAAAGTAAGAGATAATTATAGTAAATGGATTGATACTATAAAGTATAATCCAGCTGTAATTGGTGTATTAGGAGAAGAATCATTATATCCTATTTGGAATTTAGTACAATGTATAGCAGAGAATGATGAGTCAGTTACTGAGGAACAAGCACAAGCTCGTATGTCAGAAATAGAAGCAGCATTTAATAAATACGGATTAGAAAACTATAATAAAGTAATTTCAGAAGAAATTGATGTTGTAGATAATAAAAAACAAGTAGAAGAATTAGATATTGCAGCAGTTGGAGTTAAAGCAAATAAAGGTTTTGATAAGACAAAACCTATTGCAGAAAAATATCAAGCAATTCACCAAGGATGGAATTTAGGAAAAGTATTATTGGTAAATGCTCAAAAGAATATGGATGGAACATATACTTACAACGAGAATAAAGATTTACAAATACGCTTCCGCTTAGATCAAAATATAAATAAACTTCCAGCGGGAGAAACTAATAATTTTAGTCATAAAGTTATATATAATGATAATATATTTGGTGATGTAGCAGACTATGGTAATATACTAGGAAATCACATTTTTAAAGGGTTAGGAAAAGGTTGTTATTTTGTACAAGTAACTTATAATAATCAAACAGTTGAAACAGTAAAAGCAATTGATTTCTTAGATAAAATGAATAAAAATGATACAATAACATTATTAGATGGAAGCATGCTAAATGCAAAAGAAAATGACGGAATAGATAAAGTAACAGTATTTGTAACTTATCAAACAAGTGCAATGAATTTCTTAAATAATCCAATACAAGATTGGATAGTAGAGACAGAATTAGATTTCAAATAAAGATTAATAATGTGAGGCTGTGATATGTTTTTCACAGCCTTAGTTTTTTATAGAGAATGACATCATTGAAAAATACTACTAATAATATTTTTTTGTTTATTTGGGGAGATATATATGATTAAGAAGGTAATAATGATTATAATATGCAGTATATTAGGTGTTTTATTATGGACATCAGAAGTATATGCATATGATAATGAACAAGAATCCATAGAAGAAATTGAATATAGAAATCAACAGTTGTATATATCTAGTCAAAGTTATCAACTAAAAAATGAGAATTTAGAGTATAAATTGTGGCTAAACTATGGAGAAATACCTACAATTGTGGATATAAAAAGGAATAATAAGGCATTATATTTATATTGGAATAAAGTAGAATGTGCGACTGGTTATATAGTGTATAAAAAATTATTAGGTAGAGATTGGTTTAAAGTAGCTCATTTTACTAATAAAGAAAGTTTGTGTTATGTAGATAAAAATTATTATAATAATTGTGTATATAATGATGCATTTTATACAGTTATTGCTTATAAGAATATTAATAATATGGAGATGTATAGTAAAGTAGATAAAGAGGGTGTTTGTTATTTAGAAACACCTATTATATCTAATTTGTCAGTTAATAATATAAAATGGAATAAAGTAAAATATGCAGATGGTTATGAGATTTTAAGTAGAAATGCAGATGAAAAGAGTTGGAAAGTAATTAATACGGTAGATGAGAATAGTAATGAATATGTAATACGAAGTAAGGAATATAGTGATAATAAGTACTATACAGTTAGAGCTTATAAGAATACTACAAATAGTAGAGTATATAGCAAATGTGATAGTAAAATTACATTAAAAAATAGAAAATATAGAGGGGAAAATATTATATTTGAGGGAGATTCAACTACATCAGGAATTGCAAGTCAGAGTTATCTAGAAGTGATTTATCCAGCTAGAGTAGGGCAGTTATTGGGGGCTAATATACAAGTAAATGCAGCACCAGACGAAGTGGCAAGTACAATAGCAAAGAAAATCTCTTATAGAGAGAAATATTTTAATGACGCTAATTTGGTATGTTTAGCAATTGGAAGTAGTGATTATGAAATAGGTACTATACTAGGAAACATAGTAGATGAGACAACAGATACTTTTTATGGAGCATTATCTTATATTATAAAAATAATAAGAGAACAGAATCCTAAAGCAAAGGTATTATTAATAACGCCATTTTACAGAGGGAAATATATAAATAAAATAAATGTTAATTGTAATTTTAAGAAAAATAAGGTGGGATGTACATTACAAGATTATGTTGATGCAATAAAGTCGGTAGCATATATATATAGATGTAATATATATGATGCCAATAGTGAAGGGCCATTAAGTTTAAATAATGTAAGTTATGCCACATATGATTATGTTAATCCAACAGAAGAGTATCATAGTAAAATAGGTAGTGAGTTAACAGAGTATATTGTTAAGAATAAATTACTGTAAATAATAAAAAATTTGAATAATAACGTAAAACTCATAATATTATATAAAATAAAATATTGTGAGTTTTTTTATGAGTGAAAATAAGTTGAAATTATTTTTAATAATAGGTGCCATAGCATTAATTATTATTGCGTTAATGAGTAAAAATGAGGAAGTGCAAGAGACTTTTAATAATTCATTTACGCCAAAGAAACTTCCAATTTATTGTGTTGATACACCTAAAAATCAAGTAGCTCTTAGTTTTGATGCGGCTTGGGGAAATACTGATTCAGCTAAAATATTAGAGATTTTAAAGAAGAATAAGGTGAGTGTAACTTTTTTCATGACAGGAGAATGGATCGAAAAATATCCTGATGATGTAAAAGCTATAGCTAAAGCAGGGCATGACTTAGGAAATCATAGTGAAAATCATAAACATATGTCTACTTTAACAAAAGAACAGTGTAGAGATGAGATAATGAAGGCACATAATAAAGTAAAAGAATTAACAGGCAAAGAAATGAATCTTTTTAGGCCACCTTATGGAGATTATAATAATGATGTAATAGATGCAGTAAATGAATGTGGATATCACTGTATTCAGTGGGATGTTGATTCTCTCGACTGGAAGAACTATGGAGTGGAGAATTTAATAAACACAGTAGTAAATCATAAGCACTTAGGAAATGGTTCTATAATATTGTGCCATAATGGAGCAAAGTATACAGCACAGGCACTAGATAGTATAATTAAGGGGCTGAAAGAAAAAGGGTATGAGATAGTGCCGATATCAAAGTTGATATACAAGAAGAATTATCAAATGGACCATGAGGGAAGACAGTTTGAAGTTACTGGGGGAAGTGAAGATAGTAAGAATATGAATTAGAGTGGAAAGTCATGCCGTTGGCATGGCTTTTTTGAGTAGGAGAGAAAAAGTTGATGATACATAGGATAAAAAGATATATATTGCAAATAAATTTGAATTAAGTATTTAAAAATGTGTTATTATATGGAGTATTAAAGGTTATGGAAATTTATATTGATATAATTGAAGCAAGTATAGGACCTATACTAGTAGATGTAAAAGAATACAAAAGATATAAAGAAATACTCTAATAAATAATAGATATGAATTTATATTATATATAAAAATTAAATAAAAATAATTAAATAAAAATAGATAAATTGACAAGGTAATTTTATAAATATATAATGGCGTTGTTCTAGAATAGAATAAATAATTACAATTAAGAGAAGGAGATATGTTAAATGAAAAATAAGGTAATTAAAATCATTGCTATATCTATGGCGTTGGTAAGTATAGTAGGAGTATGTGTAACGGGAAATATTGGAGTACAGGCACAAGATATAAAGGATTTAAATGTTGAAACAATGAAAAATCAAGAAGGGGATAGTACTTGTTGGGATAATGATGAAATAATGGTAAAGCTAAATGAGATTGCTGATAATATTAAATTAAATTCAAAAGATGAAGTAGAGTTTTTTACAGCAGAAGATATAAAAAATCAATTATCAAAAAATGATGATGTAACAGATAATGACATCTTGAATAATACTTTGAAACGTTCTTCAAAAGAGGCTATAATAGAATATTGTTATGAAGAATTATGTTATATGGAAGAATGGGTTAATGATCTAAGTAAGATAATTAATGATTTTAATAGTATTGAAAATTTTGAGACAGATGATTCAACTAAGCTTTTTGTATCTAATAATGGTTCTACTAAGATTTTGAAAACATATAATACGGATTATGGGAAAACAACTTGTGAGTTAATAGACGAACCAGAAAATATGTCAGTTACACGTGGTTGGAAGAAGGTTGAGTCATTTAAAGAGGAGGTTTCAAAGCAAAATGGCCCTAGAAGATTCACCTCTATTTTTAGGAAAGAGCATAAAAAAGATACTCTAGAAATTAGGTTGAGAATGTCATACAATATTTCTTCAGATGAGGGATTAGTACTTAATGATGTTTATGATGATGGTTCTTTTTATGATCATATAGGTTGTGATATTAGTTGTGACACTGCAAAGGCTGATGGAAGTACCGTGGCTAATGAAGTAGGAGAATCAATTAATGCAGTTGGTATATATACGGTTAAAGGATTTAATGTTACAATTGGAGGCATAGAATTAGGTAGTTTAGCTAAATATAAAATGAAGATTGAATCAAAAGTAAAAATAAAAAAATGGTCACCATCATTTAAGTTTATGGATTTAACACAATCATGGGTTGCATATAAAAGTGAAAAAATTGAATGGTTCTAGAATAGGAGATGTATAGTTTGGAGGAAATTTTTTTGGATAATAAGACACTTTTAGTTTTTATTTATATTTTAGTTGTAATAGGAATAACAATTGTTATGTTTGCAAATTCTATAAAAAGAAGGAGTACACTAGGAGTAATATTAAGTATTATAAACATTTGGATACCGTTTATTCCTCTTATAATTTATTTAGTAAAGATATATTATGAAAAAGTTTCTAATAATACAAAAGATATATAAATATATTATATAAATTGAAAAAGTATCATAAATAAATTATATATTATATTAATAAAAAAGTGCAGTAGGTTAATGATTCATAGGACCATTTTGATATAAAACGACAAAAAATAAAACCCCTAATTCTCATTATGAATGAGGGGGAGGGGAGTTGAGGAGTCGAAGACAATTTTTTATAATAAAAAATATTTATTTTTGTGTCTAATGATGATTCTCTTGATTGTAAGAATTATGGAGTAGACAATTTAATTAATACTGTAGTAAATCATAAGCATCTAGGTAATGGTTCTATAATACTGTGTCATAATGGAGCAAAGTATACGGCACAGGCACTAGATAGTATAATAAAGGGACTAAAGGAGAAGGGGTATGAAATAGTACCCATATCTAAGTTGATATATAAGAAGAATTACCAGATGGACCATGAGGGAAGACAGTTTAGTGTAGGTCAAGAAGATAAGATGGAGAATAGTAAGAATATGAATTAGAGTGGAAAGTCATGCCGTAGGCATGGCTTTTTTGAGAAGATGATGACAAGAAGATAGCGTCGATATATAATATAGATAAACTTGAATTTTTTAATAACAATTCCAATATATAGAACAGTTAGACAAATTAGAAGTTTCATTTCTGTTAATTCAGCCGAAAGGCTTGAATATAAATATTATTTTTAAAGGAGATTGCTGTTTGAGAAAAAACAACACCTTGGAGATTGTAGCGTAACTGGGAGGTTATGAAAACAATCAAATCGTAACCTCCCAGTATTGCGGTCAACAATCATCAGGAGGAAAAATTAATGAATAAAAATGACTATATTATACGTTTAGAAAGAAAAGAAGAATACAGAGAAGTAGAAAACTTAGTAAGAGAAGCGTTTTGGAATGTGTATCGACCAGGCTGCTTGGAACATTATGTGCTTAATCAATTAAGGGATGATGAAGCATTCGTACCAGAACTCGATTTCGTAATGGAGAAGGATGGGCAGTTGATTGGGCAAAATATGTTTATGCGTGCAATAATCAAAGCAGATGATGGGCGTGATATTCCTATTATGACAATGGGACCAATCTGCATTACGCCAGAGTTGAAACGACAAGGTTATGGAAAGGAATTGTTGGATTATTCTTTGGAAAAAGCTACAGAACTTGGATGTGGAGCATTGTGTTTTGAAGGTAATATTAACTTTTATGGAAAAAGTGGATTCACGTTTGCAAGTGAGTTTGGTATTCGTTATCATGATTTACCTAAAGATGCAGATGCATCATTCTTTCTTTGTAAGGAATTGATTCCAGGATATTTAAGTGGAGTGACGGGTGAGTATACTCCGCCACAAGGATATTTTGTGAATGAAGAAGAAGCGGAAGCATTTGATAAGGGATTCTCACATAAAGAAAAATTAAAACTTCCAGGACAAATTTTCTAGGTAAACGAGTAAGAAGGAGTGTTTTCATGGGTGATACGAATCGTATCACCCATGTGACACTGCGTTTCTTTATGTGTTTAATGTCTTTTGCTACTTTTAAATCAGCCTATTGGCAGAACTAAAAGAGAAAGGACAGACGACAATGAAGAAAAATGGAAAAATATTATTATTTTTAGGGAGCATATTTATTGGAGCATTCATTATCTGGACATTATTGATACAAAAGGTAGATGTGCAGTCACTTGGAGTAAATGGAACGAATATAGGGTTTGCAACGATTAACTGTTGGTTTCATAAATTAACAGGTGTGCATATGGAAATCTATAATATCACAGATTGGCTGGGGCTTGTTCCTTTTTTTATTTGTATGATATTTGGTGTGATTGGATTTGTTCAATTGCTTAAAAGAAGAAGCCTTCTTAAAGTGGACTACGACATTATTTTCTTAGGGATATATTACGTTATAGTGATATTGGGTTATCTTATTTTTGAGATGATACCTATCAATTACAGACCAATACTTATTGAAGGATTGTTAGAGGCTTCCTATCCATCATCAACCACGCTTCTTGTACTTTGTGTAATGCCCACGCTTATCGATCAAGTAAATCGTAGGTCAGAAAGTGTAATATTTAAAGGGATTATAAAATTTTTTGTTATTTGCTTTTCTGCTTTTATGGTATTAGGCAGATTGATTTCTGGTGTACATTGGTTGACGGATATTGTTGGTTCTATTATGCTCAGTTTGGGATTGTTTTGTATCTACAAAGCGAGTATTTTGTTGTGTTATAAAGAAAAAAGTTAAGGAGGTTCTGTAATGGAATTTCATGAAAAATTACAGGAATTGAGGAAAGGCAGAGGACTTACGCAAGAAGAATTAGCAGAAGCGTTATATGTATCCAGAACGGCTATATCCAAATGGGAATCTGGAAGAGGATATCCAAGTATTGATTCATTAAAGGAAATATCAAGCTATTTTTCAGTTACAATTGACGAGTTGTTATCAAGTGACAGATTGCTTTCTATTGCAGAAAAAGAAAATAAAGCAAACTTGCAAAATATGTGCGACATATTATTTGGAATGATAGATGTATGCTCTTTTATGCTGATAGCTTTGCCTCTTTATCCTAATATGGTGAATGGATATATATATTCAGTAAACCTTTGGGCATACACTCAGACAACAGAATTGAATTATTTGTTATTTTGGATTATGTATGCGTCACTTGTTATATTAGGAATCATAAAATTGCTGTTTGCAAAATTTAGAAGTGAAAAATATAACCCAGCCATGACTGGAATATCAATGATACTGGGTATTGCTCTAGTGTTATTTTTAGCGGTAACACGAGAAGCATATGCAGTGGTTGTGGCATTCTTGTTATTGGTAATAAAAGGGATATTACTTTTAAAGAATGCAAAGCGATAATTACTTGAAACTTTCAGTTTAATGGAGTGATTATTTGAATTATGCATTACAAGAAATAAAAGATATAGTTATTCCAATAGCTAAAACATATGGAGTTAGTAAAGTAGGGGTGTTTGGCTCATATGCAAGAGGTGATGCTAATGAGAATAGTGATGTGGATATTTATATAGAAAAAGGTAAATTAAGAAGTTTGATTCAATATTTTTCTTTTGTAAATGATCTTGAACATGGTTTGGGATGTCATGTAGATGTTGTTACAACTAATGCAGTAGATAGGGAATTTGTAGAAAATATTATGAGGCTAGGGTAAAATTTTTGTAGGAAAACTAAATAGAAAAAATATAAAGAAAAGTAGTGGTTTATTATTAGTGGTTATGTGTTAAAAAAACAAAAAATAATGTTAAATAGTTAAGGTTCTGGGTAAAGAATTATAAGTTGGATTATAAGGTAAGAATGTTTAGTGTAGGAGAGGAAAGTGAAGAGAAAGGAGCTGTGAAAAAAGAGAAATCATTTTTTAAAGCTCTTTTTTTGAAGAAGAGTTTAAGGAAAAACTTTCTTATTTAGGGTTGCATTCGGGAAGAAATGGTGATAAAGTTGGGAAAGTAGGGCTTACACAACAATTTTATAAAGATACAGTGTTTTTAAAGAGGTAAAAAAGATTATTGTGTGTAGAAAGTTATATCAGTCTCGTTTGCAAGAGAGTGGATTTATAGATAAAACTATAATTAAAAATAATTATCCTGATAAAGATTTTCATGAAATGTATATAGGAGAAATAGTAGAAATTCTTGAAAGATAGATGAGTTTAAATTAATAATTATTTAGCAATTTAGGAGGAAATAAACTAATGAAAAAAACAGAGAGTACGGTTATCGAGAATATTGTAAAAAGAAATGAAAATAACTTAAATGGAGTTGCCTTTGAAAGTTTTGGAAGTAAATTAACATATAAAGAATTTTTTGAATTAGTTGATACATTAGCAAAAGGTTTTATTGAATTAGGAGTTAAAAATGGTGATATAGTAACTATGTGTATGGCTGGTACAATTGATAGTATAGCACATTTTTATGCATTAAATAGAGTTGGTGCTGTTGCCCAATTAGTTAACCCAAATTATTTTAAGGTAAATAGTAAAAAATATATTAATGAGACAGGCTCGGAACTATTAATTGTGTTGGACAAATTTTATCCTATGTTACAAGATGCTATTGCAAGTACTAATATTAAGAAGATTATGATTTCATCTATTACAGAGTATGCATCGCTTTTGTATAAAATTTTAGTAAGAAGAAAAAAATTAAAAAAGGAACAACTTATATCAGGTGTTGAATATATTACATATCCGGAATTTTATAAATTAGGTTTTAAATCAAGAAAAGAAATAGTTTCACCTAAATATACAGAACAAAAAGAAGCTGCTGTTGTGTTTACAAGTGGTTCTACAGGTAATCCTAAAGGTGTTGTAATAACTAATGATGCATTAAATAACATGATATCAATGTATGATATTAAAGATGGTTTTGGTGCAAGAGCTGGAGATAGAAATTTAGTATTAATTCCACCTATGTATGGTACAAGTTTATGTCATTGTATAAATACTCCATTGGCATTTGGATGTGTGAATATTATGCAACCTGCTTATAATCCGCAAACATTTTTAAAAGATTTGATGAAATATAAACCTAAACTAGTGGCAGGTTCATTAGCTCATTATATAGGTTTATTAAATAAAGATATTAAAGATGGCAGTTTATCATTTTTAGAAATGCCAATTGCAGGTGGGGAACCAGTTCCTACAAAATTAGCAATGCAAATAAATGAGAAAATAAGAAATGCTGGTGCAAAAGGTAATTTAATTATAGGCTATGGTATGAGTGAATTTAGTACTATGGTAACCTTTAATATTGATATTGAAAATAGAACAAATGAATCGGGTACGTTATTGCCATTTATAAAAGCTAAAATTGTAAATCCAATTACAAATGAGCCAGTTGGTGTTAATGAAAAAGGTATTATTAAAATATCTACACCTTGTATTATGAAAGGTTATTTGAATAATCCAGAGGATACTGAAAAGTTCTTTGAAGTTGATGAAGATGGTATTCTTTGGGGAAATACTGGTGACATAGCTACAGTAGATGCGGAAGGTGTTTATAGAGTCGTAGGAAGAGGTACGGATTCGTTTATTGACACTAATGGAAATATAATATATTTATTTGATATAGAAAATAAAATTGCAAGTAATAAGTATGTTAAGGAATGTGAATTAGTTAGTTTAACAATAGGTGAAAAGGTAGTTCCAGTTGCTCATATTGTTTTAGAAGATTTTGCAAAAGAATTATCAAGTGAGGCACTTTTGGTTATTAATGCTGAATGTAAGGAGGAATTTATTAACCCAGAGGCAGTTCCTTATGCATATAAATTAAGAGATAAATTTCCAACAAGTCCAATAAGTGGAAAGAGGGATTATGAAACTTTAAAATATGAAACAGAAGATTATTTAAAAATTACTGATGAGGGAATAACTACTATTTCAATCGTTAGTGAAGAAAGTAAAAAAGATAATGAAATAGAAGATGTTAAAAAACTTAAAATGAGTATATAGGCTTAATTGTGTTTAGTGATTTTATGTTACTCGATATTAAGATACTGTTCAATTGAGCAGTATCTTTTTTGATGTAATAGGAAATTCCGACCTTCGGAGGAATTAAAAATAAAACCTCCATTTTGTAAGTAGTATAACACAGATGGAGAAAACTGTGTAGATTAAGATGCGATAGGAGCACGAATTAAGTTAGCTTTTGTTTTAGCCTGTTCATATAATTCATCTAGAGGAATACGTTTATGGTTAAAATATAAATCAAGAAGAACCATTATATAATGGAACAAATAGCAGATTTTATGAAACAATTATACGAATACTTTTACTTAAAGCTAAATGAGATAAAAAAAGATTTACCTTTCAGAGCTGTAATAATAGTTGGAATTTATTTGCTTTTAAAGTATAATAAAAATATAAATGTAAGAAAGTTGGTGGATAAATGAATAATACAGAAGCTTATTTAAGTAGTAGTAATGGTTATACAATATTTAAGTATGATGAATATGTTATTAGATTTATTGCACCATATTCACTTGAACGATATGTTGAAATAAAAGAATGGGATAACGGTTATATTGTTGTAATGACAAAGTATGAACATAATTCATATGAGGAAGAAGAATATATAGATTTAGTGCCTATATTGGAAAATTTATATATTGATGTGGAAGATTTTTTAAAGAATATTGAGAAAGTGAGTGTTTTGTATGATTGATATAAAACAAGTTGCGGATAATGCAGATATGATTATTAATGGTTATGCTTTTACTTGTGAGAAAAATAATATTAGAGTATTAAATCTTAATAATACAAGTAAAGCTTTGACTTTTAATGATAAAGATATAGTTATAGAAACAACAATGGATGATATAGAGATAAGTATTGTAAAAGAGTATTTAGAGAACAACAGAGAATTTTTGGAGGTAGAGAATGCCTAAATATTATGAATTTAAAGTTGAAGGATATTATTTATATTTTACATCTTTTTGTACTATAGAATGTATGCATGTACACGCAAGTGATAGAAAATTAACAGAAGAAGGTTCAGCTAAATTTTTTGTAAAAGATAATGGGGATACTGTAGTACAAGAAAAGGGAATAGTAAATGATAGAACGATTAGAAAACTGCAAGCGTTTATAAAGAAAAACTATAAAGAAATGTATAAAAAATGGTCAGAATATAGTAAAGAAGGTTTTTATAGAGGATAATGAAAGGTACTGTTTTGAATGACAGTATCTTTTTTTATAAAAAACTTTACTTTTGTATCTAATGTTGATTCACTTGACTGGAAGAATTATGGAGTAGATAATCTGATAAACACTGTAATAAATCATAAGCATTTAGGAAATGGTTCAATAATATTATGTCATAATGGGGCTAAGTATACAGCTCAGGCATTGGATAGTATAATAAAGGGATTGAAAGAGAAGGGGTATGAGATAGTACCAATATCGAAGTTGATATATATGAAGAATTATCAGATGGACCATGAGGGAAGACAGTTTAGTGTAGGTCAAGAAGATAAGATGGAGAATAGTAAGAATATGAATTAGAATTGAAAGTCATGCCGTTGGCATGGCTTTTATGATAGATGATGACAAGGAGAGCGAGTTAATATATAATATAGATAAATTTGAATTTGGAGGTGAGTTTTAATGCAGGACATAATTGCAAAACTAACAGCAAAAGATGATAAATATGCTTGTGCCATTGCTGATAAAATCATATCCGAAAGTAGAGATACTGATGAATGGTATGAATTTTTTGATGCGTTTGCGTCCCTACTTAACCATCCAAAGTCATTAGTAAGAAATCGTGTGTTGTATATTCTTTCGGCTAATGCACAGTGGGACGATGAGAACCGTTTTGATGCAATAATATCAGATTATCTTTCCTATGTTACGGACGATAAACCAATTACTGCGAGACAATGTATAAAGGCTCTTGCACAGGTGGGAGTGGCAAAGCCACAATATATTCCGAGAATATTATCATGTTTTCAAGAAGCCGATTTATCAAAGTATAAGGACAGTATGCGTCCGCTGATTGAACGAGATATGATGGAAACTAAAAAAGCATTGATAGAGCAACTTTGAAGTTGCCGGAGGTTTTTATGGAGATAATAGATAAAAAAATAGATGGTGGAAAAGCATTTGATTGGGGAAAAACTTCATCTGATTATGCAAAATATCGTGATATTTATCCACAGGATTTTTATGACAAGATAGTAAATCGTAAACTGTGTATAAAGGGACAAAATGTGTTAGATATAGGTACTGGAACAGGAGTTATTCCTAGGAATATGTATCGCTATGGTGCAAAATGGATAGGCACAGATATCTCAGAGAAACAGATAGAG
>SVEH01000042.1 GCA_015057455.1 Lachnospiraceae bacterium
CGTTTACGGGTAATAAGAAATAGTATCTGCAATTGGCGAATCGTGGGTGTGCTTTCAAGCGAAGCCAGAAAGTGAGCCTTATAGGCGACTGAGAAAAACCACCGGCTATGCCGGTGGATGTTTTATTTTCTTATGTGGATAGATATTTGTTTACTAGTAGTTAACTTTCTTTTTTTGATAAAAAACTATCGACTTATGAACAAATGTTTGATAAAATTATAATTGATATTAATGCCTAACCTTGCTTAGTACGGGGATATGTATCAAATATATTTTTAATAATCTAAGTAGTGGGCAAAATAAATATGAAAGGGGAAGACTTTTAGTAATAAGAGTAAACTAAGGTAACAAGACATAACGCTTTAGTAGGAATAAAATGTGGGTTAATAATAGGAATGTTAGAATAGAGGAGAATTTTAATGAGTGATGTAATAGAATATAATAAAAAATGTTTGAGAGAATAAAACATATTGATGAAAATGGATGTGAATATTGGGAAGCTAGAGAACTTCAGAAAATGTTAGAATATAAAGAATGGAGATTGTTTGCAAACATAATAGAAAAAGCACAAGTTGCTTGTTCTCAAAGTAATAACAATATTAATTCCCATTTTGGAGTTTACTCCAAAATCGTAGTAGCAGGTAAAACTACTAAACTAATCATAGATTATAAGTTAAGTCGTTATGCTTGTTATTTAATAGTACAAAATGCCAATCCAAAATTTAAGGCTGTAGCTTTAGGACAAACATATTTTGCTATACAAACCAGAAAAATGGAATTGACAGAAGATGAATATAATAGACTAAGTGAGGATGAAAAAAGATTATATAGAAGAAAACAAACAAGAGATGGAAATAAACTTTTATACAGAATCGCAAAAGAAAAAGGTGTTAAAAATTTCGATAAATTTACTAATGCTGGATATAAAGGATTGTATAATGGAGAAATGGCTGATGATATAGCAAAAAGAAAAAAATTAAGATATAGGGAAGAAATTTTAGATAATATGGGTAGTGTTGAATTAGGTGCAAATATATTTAGAATAACCCAGACAGATGCTTTATTAGAAAAACAAGAAATACCAGATGAGCGAATTGCAACTAATACTCATTATAATGTAGGTAGAGCTGTTAGAAATGCGATTAAGGAGATTGGTGGAACGATGCCTGAGAAATTACCTACACCGAAAAAATCAGTTAAAGAAATAGAAAAAGAAGAATTATTAAAATTATCAAATAAGTAAAGTGATAATTTTTGTTAGATATTTAATTTTATAGATTATAATTTATGTATAAATAAAATTATTAGGAATAATATGATATAAATTAGATATAATATAAGAGAATAGGTGTTGACTTTGAATAGAAAAAGGTGTTATAATCTATTTAAATTATTTTATTGATGCGAAGACGGGGTTGGCAACCTATCAGCAATGTATTTTAGAGAGATTCTTATGAATAAGTAAAGTGGAACCGCGGCAGTAGTCGTCTTTACGTTTTTAGGAATTTCTCTTTTTCTTTCATATAAAATAATTATTGGGAGGATGATAAAAATGAAAAATGAAAAAGTGACAATGCAGGAAATGGTAAATTATTGTAAACAATATGGATTTATTTTCCAAGGAAGTGAAATATATGATGGTTTAGCTAATACTTGGGATTTTGGTCCTGTTGGTGCTTTGCTTAAGGATAATGTAAAGAAAGCTTGGTTAAAGAAATTTGTTCAAGAGGATACGAATAACGTTGGGCTTGATAGTGCAATTTTGATGAATCCTAAAACTTGGGAAGCATCAGGACATTTAAAAACTTTTGCTGACCCACTTATCGATTGTAAAGAATGTAATAGTAGACATAGAGCAGATAATTTAATTAATGATTTTACTAAGAGTGGACTTGGGGATACTTTAACTCAAGATGAAATGATTAATTATATTAGAGAAAATAATATTCCATGTCCTAAATGTGGAAAGTCTAATTTTACTGATATTAGACAATTTAATTTAATGTTTAAGACGTTTCAAGGAGTTACAGATGATGCGAAAGCAACAATATATTTAAGACCAGAAACTGCTCAAGGTATATTTGTTAATTTCTTGAATGTTCAAAGAAGTATGAGATTAAAAGTTCCTTTTGGTGTAGGTCAAGTAGGAAAGAGTTTTAGAAATGAAATCACTCCAGGTAACTTTATATTTAGAGTAAGAGAGTTTGAACAAATGGAACTTGAATTTTTCTGTAAACCTGGTACTGAGTTAGAATGGCATAAGTATTATAAGGATTTCTGTTTTAATTATTTATTAGATTTAGGAATAGAAAAAGAAAGATTAAGACTTAGAGATCATTCTCAAGAAGAATTAAGTTTTTATAGTAATGCTACGACTGATATTGAATATTTATTCCCATTTGGATGGGGAGAACTTTGGGGTATTGCTTCAAGAACTGATTATGATTTAACACAACATCAAAATGTTTCTGGTGTTAGTATGTTATATACAGATCCTGAAACTAATGAAAAATATGTTCCTTATGTTATTGAACCGTCTGTTGGTGTTGAGAGAACAGTTTTAATGGTATTATGTGATGCATATAATAAAGAACAAGTATCTGAAAATGATACTAGAGAAGTTATGAAATTCCATCCATATTTAGCACCTTATAAATGTTGTGTATTACCATTAGTTAAGAAGTATCATACTGATAAAGCAATGGAAATATATAGAGATTTAAGTAAATATTTTTCTACTAGTTATGATGAATCTGGTTCTATTGGTAAGAGATATAGAAGACAAGATGCGATTGGTACACCTTTCTGTATAACTATTGATGATGAAACAATGAATAATGGTACTGTTACTATTAGAGATAGGGATACGATGGAACAAGTAACATTAAAATTAGAAGAAGTTAAATCTTATATAGAAGAGAGAATTCAATTTTAATAATAATAAAAGTATACATAATAATGAATAAATGTATGCTTTTTTCTTAACTTTTTATAAAAAATATGTATAATAGTGGGTATTAAGGGGTGGGATTATGTTAGAATTAATTATATATTTAAGTCTTATTTATATTATATTTTCTTTGGTAATGTTATGGAAATTTGCAGTTAAAATTGGTGGAGAAGGTTGGGAATTATATATTCCGATATATTCATATTATTTATTATATAAGGCTGCTGGTTTGAAATAAAAACTCACGCAATCCCATTGACTTAAGACTATGGGTTAAGTGAGTAAAAAATTAAAAACATAGAAAAATGTCTTTACAAACATGTGTTTGTGTTGTATAATGTGTTTATGACTAGATGGAATACAAAAAATAGACATAAATTTTTATTGCAATATCATATTATATTCGTATGTAAATATAGAAAAAAATTATTGTTATCTAAGAATATTTCTGATGATATTAAGAATTTTTTTAATCAAATATGCGAAAAACATAATATAGTAATTAGATATATGGAAACAGATAAAGACCATATTCATTATATGATAGAGTTGGAAACAACCCAATCTATTAGTAGGGTTGTTTCTATAATTAAAAGTTATACTACTTATCATATATGGAAAAAATATTCACAATATTTAAGTAGATACTTTTGGAAAGAAAGAACTTTTTGGAGTGATGGATATTTCGTTAGTACAATTGGAAATGTATCTGAAGAAAGATTACATAC
>SVEH01000008.1 GCA_015057455.1 Lachnospiraceae bacterium
GTCGGCGTTTAGTGAATACGAGCATAAATTATGCGAAGTATGAACTTAACGACCGTTACGCTTTGCAACGGAGCGCAAGCGGTGAGAAAAATATATTATATTCCTCTTAAATTTGAAACTAGCATAATAGTCTAAAACTTTCGCGGAGCTAAAAAAACACCCGAATTTTGAGCGAAGCTCAAAATTAATTAGGCCTCTGTCAGAATGACAGAGGCCCTAGAGCTCGACAAATTAGAGATTGTTCTGGTTGGTGCTTACTTTGTTTACGATTTTAAATGTTTTTTATATAAGAGTGAAATGAATAGAGTTATTAGTAATAATTATAAATATATAGGTTATTTTTTTTTTATTGTTTCCGATAAATTTCTTGATAGAGTATTTTCCGAAAAAAGGAAAATCACTGGAAATAATTTAATAAATAGTCAAATATAACTAAAAATTAAAAACAATAATGATAATTTAGTCCCTATTAAAGAATTAAATTGTATTATATTGTTGATTTTTGGAAATATTTGGTGTATTATAAATTTAAAAGAGGTACTGAAAGGAGTTAGCCATGTTCGGACATTTTTTTGGTAATTATTTAGTAAAGAACGGTGTTATTACAGAAGAACAATTAGATTCAATATTAAAATCACAAAAGTCTTCACGTGTTAAGATGGGATTAATAGCGGTTTCAGAGAAGATGCTTACAGCAAGACAAACTTATGAAATAAATATGTTACAGGTTACATTGGATAAACGTTTTGGTGATATTGCTGTCGAAAAAGGCTATTTAACTCCAGAGCAAGTTAATAAGATTATTAGTTTACAAGGTAATCCATACTTGTTATTTATTCAAAACTTAACAGAGAAGAATTTAGCAACTATGGAAGAAATTGAAACATATATTCAACGTTTTAAAGCGGATAATGATTTCACAGACGAAGATATAGAAGCATTTAAGAGTGGAGATATTGATAGATTAACAGATTTATTTATCAACATTAAAAAGCCACTTTACAAAGAATATGTTTCTTTAGCAATAAGGAATATTATAAGATTTGTTGATTCTGGAGTTATATTTAATAACGCAGAATTAGTTAAAACTAGAAGATTCCAACATCTTGCAACTCAATGTGTAAAAGGTGATCATGATGTATTCATTGGATTTGAAGGTGATGATGATGCACTTTTATCAATAGCTGTTCCGTATACAAAAGAGCAGTTTGACGAGGTTGATGAAGATGTGTATGATGCAGTTTGTGAGTTTACAAATTGTATTAACGGATTGTTTGCATCTAAGTTAAGTTACGAAGGTGTTAATATTGATATGTTACCACCATTATTCTATACAGATGCAGAACTTGTATCAGAACAAGGATTTTATTCAATACCACTTATAGTTAATTCAAAGAAGGTAAATCTGCTTATTAGTATAGATAGCGATATAATGATTAAGTAATATCTAAGAAGGAGGAAATTGATATGGCAAATATACTACTAGTTGATGACTCAAGAACGTCAAGAAGAATGTTACGTAATATTCTAGAGTCTGCAGGGCATACAATAATAGATGAGGCAACTGATGGTGAGCAAGCCGTTGAAAAATATATTGCTAATCATCCTGATATCACTACATTAGATATTACAATGCCAGTTATGGATGGAATTGAGGCTCTTAAACAGATTAAGCAAGTTGATAGTGAAGCTAAGGTTATTATGGTTTCAGCTTCTAGTCAAAAGGACAAATTAATAGAAGCGGTTAAATATGGCGCAGAAGATTTTATTGCAAAGCCATTTGAGCCAAGTCAAATCATATCCATATTGAACAAGCTTGTTAGTTAATTTTTTTATACTACATCCCATTAGAAGGCCGTCCTCTAACGAGGGCGGTCTTCGTCTGTGCCGTTGGGGATTTTCTAGTGAAGTTTACTGTAAGTTTTATAAGCCTGCTACCGCAGGCTTATAGGTATGGTTATGCTGTTCTAGTGAAATTTACTGCAAGTTTACTAAGGCTCCGCTAGAAAGGGAAATATAAAGTGCCATAAGATAAAACGAATGTCGAAGACATTCGTTTTATCTTGACATTGTGTAAGTTAAAATATATACTAAAATGGATTGTGAAAAAGTATGGATAAATATTGAAAGGGCGAGATTTATGAAGAAGATTACTGAAGTTATAAAAGTAAAGGTAATGGAAGCTTTTAAAAAGTGTAATTATGATGAAAAATATGGTGTGGTGTCTATTTCTAATAGACCAGATTTGTGCCAATATCAATGTAATGGAGCATTAATGGCAGCTAAAGAATATAAAAAAGCACCATTTATGATAGCTAATGATGTACTTGAAGTGTTGAAAGATGAAGAAATGCTAGAAGATGTAGCTGTTGTTAATCCTGGATTTATTAATTTTAATATAAGCAAAGACTTTTTGGCAGGTTATGTTGAAGATATGTCTAAAGATGAGAAGTTTGGATATGTTAATGATGGTGAAACTAGCAAAGTTGTTATAGATTTTGGTGGTGCTAATGTTGCTAAGCCACTTCATGTAGGACATTTAAGATCTGCAATTATTGGTGAAAGTATTAAGAGAATTAATAGATTTGTTGGTAATGATGTGACTGGTGATGCTCATCTAGGTGACTGGGGATTACAAATGGGATTAATTATTACTGAGCTTAAGAAGCGTCAACCAGATCTAATTTATTTTGATGATTCTTATGAAGGAGAATATCCAGAAGAAGCTCCATTTACAATGAGCGATTTAGAGGAAATTTATCCTTGTGCCAATGCTAAATCTAAAGAGGATGAGGCATATAAAGAGGAAGCACAGAATGCTACATATTTACTTCAAAATAAAAAAAGAGGATATTATGCTTTGTGGAAGCATATAATAAATGTATCTATTAATGATTTGAAGAGAATATATACTAGTTTATCAGTAGATTTTGATTTGTGGGGAAAAGAAAGTGATGCACAAGAGTATATTCCAGATATGGTAGAGAAGATGAAGGCAGATGGACACGCTCATTTAGATGAGGGTGCATTAGTTGTAGATGTTAAAGAAGAAACAGATACTAAGGAAATGCCACCATGTATGATTTTAAAGTCTGATGGAGCTACTTTATATAACACAACTGACCTTGCTACAATTGTAGAAAGAGTTAAATTATTTAATCCTGATACAATTAAATATGTAGTAGATAAAAGACAAAGTTTGTATTTTGAACAAGTATTTAGATGTGCAAAGAAAACTGAGATTATAAAGAAAGATGCAAAGCTTGATTTCTTAGGATTTGGTACTATGAACGGTAAAGATGGTAAGCCGTTTAAGACTCGTGACGGTGGAGTTATGAGACTTGAGTACTTAATAAAAGAAATTAATGATGGTGTTTATAATAGAATAATGGAAAATAGAGATATGGAAGAGAGTGAAGCAAGACAGATAGCTTCTAAGGTTGGTCTTGCAGCACTTAAGTATGGCGATTTATCTAATCAAGCATCAAAAGATTATATTTTTGATGTTGAGAGATTTACATCTTTTGAGGGTAATACAGGACCATATATTCTATATACGATAGTAAGAATTAAGTCTATTTTAGCTAAGAATCTTAAAGAGAATGGAGAACTTCAGGCAGATGTAGTGATTAGTGCAGCTAGTACAAAATCAGAAGAAGATTTAATGTTAGCATTGACGAAATTTATTGATACAATTGAAAATGCATATAGAGATGATGCTCCACATAGAATATGTCAATTTGTATATGAATTATCAGAAGCATTTAATAAGTTCTATCATGAGAATAAGATTTTGGCAAATGATGATACTAAACAAAGAAATTCATGGATAAAGTTAATTACATTAGTTGCAGATGTCCTTAATACATCAATTGATTTATTAGGATTTGAAGCTCCAGAAAGAATGTAATTGTAATAATAAAGATTTACGTAAATTATAAAATTTATGGACTAATACTCCGATACAAATATTGTGTTATGAGAATTTACAATATTTTACATAATTGTACAAATGAAAATATAGTGATTTGTTATTTTAAATATATTATAGTTTGATATAGGATATAGATAAATATATTGTTTTTTTAATATAAATTATAGATGAATAAAAAAATGTTATAAGTAACAAGGTGTTATTAGTATGATTTAGTTGGAGGAATGAAGCATGACTATGAAAAAGGATCGTGAACATTTACAAAAACAAAATTTAAATTTGGACAATGATGAATATTATGTAAATAGGGAGATTAGTTGGCTTTCTTTTAACTATAGAGTTTTATCAGAAGCTTTAGATGAAGAGAACCCTTTATTTGAACGAATTAATTTTTTAAGTATAACTGCATCTAATTTAGATGAATTCTTTATGATAAGAGTTGCATCTCTAAAGGATATGGTTAATGCAAGATATAATAAAAAAGATATATCAGGTAAAACACCAAGTGAACAACTTAAAGCTATAAGTATAAAGACACATGAATTGGTAAATAAACAATACGAGATTTATAATAATTTTCTTCCTATGTTAGAGAAGAATAATATAATAGTTATTAAATCTCATGAAGAATTATCAGATAGACAAAAAGTTTTTGTTGATGAATATTTTAGAGAGGAAATTTATCCAGTGCTTACACCAATGGCAGTGGATTCATCAAGACCATTTCCTCTTATTAGAAATAATTCATTAAACATATGTGCATTGTTATATGATAAAGACTCTGATACGGAGTATGATTTTGCAACAGTACAGGTTCCATCAATGTTAACAAGATTTGTTAAAATTCCTTCTGAAGTAGAAGGTGCTGAAACATTTATATTTATGGAACAAATTATAGAAAAGAATATAGATAAGCTATTTTTAAATTATGAGGTTATATGTGCATTCCCATATAGAATAATGAGAAATGCAGATTTAACAATAGATGAAGATGAAGCGGCAGATTTGCTTATAGAGATTCAAAAACAATTAAGAAAAAGGCAATGGGGAGAGGCTATTCGATTAGAGGTAGAAGATGGAATAGACGAGAGACTAATAAATATCTTAATAAAAGAGTTAGGTATTCAAAAAGATGATATCTATTATATTGATGGGCCCCTTGATTTGACTGTGTTACGAAAAGTACATTCTTTAGATGGATATAGTGAGTTTAAGAATGAACCTTTTATACCACAACCTGTAAAAGGATTAGAACATTATGAGAATATATTTGATGAAATAGCTAAGAGAGATATACTTTTACATCATCCATATTATTCTTTTGAGCCTGTAGTAGATTTTGTTAGACAGGCAGCTAAGGATCCAAATGTACTTGCTATAAAACAAACTTTATATAGAGTTAGTAGTAATTCACCAATTATAGCATCTCTTGCACAAGCTGCTGAAAACGGAAAACAAGTTTCTGTATTAGTAGAGTTAAAGGCTAGATTTGATGAAGAAAATAACATTTTATGGGCAAAGAAACTAGAAAAAGCAGGATGTCATGTTATTTATGGTCTGAAAGGTCTAAAAACTCACAGTAAGATAACTTTAGTAGTTAGAAGAGAAGAAGATGGCATAAAAAGATATGTTCACTTAGGAACAGGAAACTATAATGATTCAACAGCAAAGTTATATACTGATATGGGATTGTTTACATGTGATAATCTTATAGGAGAAGATGCTACAGCGGTATTTAATATGTTATCTGGTTATTCAGAACCATTAACATGGAATAAATTAGCTCTAGCGCCATTATGGTTAAGAGATAAATTTATATATTTAATAAATAGAGAAAGAGATAATGCACTTGCAGGAAAGAAAGCAGCTATTACAGCTAAGATGAATTCTTTATGTGATAAGTCAATAATAAAGGCGTTATATGAAGCGTCAGCTGCAGGAGTGCAAATAGACCTTGTAATAAGAGGTATATGTTGTTTGAAGGCGGGAATACCTGGAGTAAGTGAGAATATAAGAGTTCGTTCATTGATAGGTCGATTCCTAGAACATTCAAGAATCTTTGTTTTCCACAATGATGGAGATACAGAGATATATATGGGCAGTGCCGATTGGATGCCAAGAAATCTAGATAAAAGAGTTGAGATTCTTTTTCCTGTAGAAGATACAGTGTTAAAAGATGAATTATTAGATATAATGGCAAAACAATTATTGGATACAGAGAGAGCTCATGTTATGCAACCAGATGGTAAGTATATCAAGGAAAAGGTTGATGATAAAGATAAATTAGATTCACAAAGACATTTTGTAAGTATGGCTACTTCTAAAAATAAAAAGAAGAAAAGAAATTCTAAAAAGAGAGTGTTTGAGCCACGCACAAAATAATTAATGGTAGTAGTTGATATTGGAATGGAGTTTAATTGGGATGAAAACAAAAGATTTTTATTATGATTTACCAGAGGAATTTATAGCACAAGATCCATTGGCTAGAAGAGAAATGTCTAAATTAATGGTAGTGGATAAAGAAACTGGTGATATAGAACATAAGATATTTAAAGATGTTATTGATTATTTGCAAGAGGGAGATTGTTTAGTATTGAATGATACAAGAGTTCTTCCAGCAAGAATTTACGGTAATAGAGTTGGTACAGGTGGACATGTTGAGATTTTGTTGCTAAAACGTGTAGACAAAGATGTTTGGGAATGTCTTGTTAAGCCTGGAAAAAAAGCAAAGATAGGATATGAAATATCCTTTGGTGATGGACTTTTACACGGTGAGATTGTAGATGTTGTAGAAGAAGGTAATAGATTAATAAAGTTTACATATGAAGGAATATTTGAAGAAATATTAGAAAAGATAGGAACGATGCCATTACCACCATATATTACTCATAAGCTAGAAGATCAGAATAGATATCAAACAGTTTATGCGGTTAATAATGGTTCGGCAGCAGCACCAACAGCTGGATTACATTTTACAAATGAATTATTAGATAAAATCAAAGAAAAGAATATAAAAATAGCAAAAGTAACATTACATGTTGGTCTTGGAACCTTTAGACCTGTAAAAGTAGATGATGTTACAAATCATAAGATGCATTCAGAGTATTTTGAGGTTTCTGAGGAAGCAGCAAGTATAATTAATGATACAAAAGAGAACGGTGGACGTATAATATGTGTTGGTACTACTAGTTGTCGTACAATTGAGTCAGCTGCAACAGATGATGGGAAAGTTCGTGCAATGAAGGATAATACGGAGATATTTATATATCCTGGATATAAATTTAAAGTTTTAGATTTATTGATAACTAACTTTCATTTGCCAGAGTCAACATTACTTATGTTGGTATCAGCACTTTCATCTAAAGAAAACATAATGAATGCATATGAGGAAGCTAAGAAGAATGATTATCGATTCTTTAGTTTTGGAGATGCTATGCTCCTGAAGTAGATTAATTAGAGCGTATTAAGTTAGAATAATAAACTATAAGATAAAAATTATATAATAAGACAATTTAATGGAGGCATAAAATTGAAAAATATATTATTTTTATATAATCCTAATGCAGGAAAAGGAAAGATAAAATCAGTTTTATCTGATATAATAGAATTGTTTGTGAATGCTGATTATGAAGTGACTATCCACTCTACAAAAGGTAGAGGAGATGCTAGTAAGGTTTCTGCTGAAAAGGGAGCAGATTATGATATTATAGTTGCATCTGGTGGAGATGGTACTTTAAGTGAAGTAATAAATGGAATAATGCCATTAGATAAAGAAAGTAGACCACAGATAGGGTTTATTCCAACAGGTACTACTAATGATTTTGCTATGAATTTCAAAATTTCAAAATTTGGAATTAGTGCAGCCCAGTCAGTTGTTATAGGAAAACCATTTCCATATGACATAGGAGAATTTAATGGTAAGTTTTTTCATTATGTAGCGTCTTTTGGATTGTTTGCAGCAGTTTCATACTCAACAGATCAGGTTTTTAAGAATTTTATGGGAAGAACTGCATATTTATTGGAAGGTGCAAAAAGTTTAAGCAATATCAAAACATATAACCTTAGAATAAAATATGACAATAATATAATAGAAGATAAATTTATTTTTGGTATGATAAGTAATGCACATTCAGTAGGAGGATTTAAGAGTATTACAGGTAAGAATGTTGCATTAGATGATGGCCTATTTGAGGTAATGGTGGCAAAGATGCCTGAGAATTTAATTGAATTACAACAAATAATTAATTCATTGCTATTATCAGATCCAAGAAATAATAGCATATATAAATTTAAAGCATCAAGTTTATCTATTGAATGTGATGAAGAAATTGAATGGACATTAGATGGTGAGTTCGGTGGTTCATTTACAAAGGTAGAAGTTATAAATCATAAACAAGCAATACAATTTTTAGTTGATGAATCAGTTCTTATTGAAATGAATGATTCAGATAAAACAGATGAGTATAGAGATGATTATTTAATAGATGAATTCTCAGAGGATACATTTAACAGTATTGCAAGATTAATAGAAGTGGACGAAGATAATTAGAACAACGTTAGTGAATAAATCGTAAAGGAGGCATTATATGGACGATAAAGATAATTATGATGGACAATTTAATAATATGTATAATGGCTTTAATAACGGTTTTAATAACCCTAATAATTATTATTCAGAAGATGACTATACAGTTCCTATGGACAGCAATATGGCATATCAAAATTCACAATGGGATGTTGTCAGTGGTGCTAATTATGATATGAATAATTATATTAATAATGAATATAATTATTACGATGATAATGCAGGATATATGTATGACGATAGATATGAAATAGATTATAGTAATTCCTCAAGTAACTATGGGGGATATGATTATGGGTATGGATATGATAATAACTATGGTTATAATTATGACTATAATCAATATGGCCCAAATGGATATAATAGTGCCGGTGAGTATAATGGTAATGAATATGGTAATCAAGGCATGGCATATGATTATAATATGAATATGTCTAATATGAATGGCAATTCAGATAACGTGTCTATAGAGGATATATCTACAAAGATGGATATGAATTTAGATGCAGATATGTTTTTTGATGGGTTTGAAACATCTGGCAATGGTGGTTTTGCTAATAATAACAATAATTATAATGTGAATAATAATTCTGATAGTAGTGGCTATAATAACTATGGTGGCCAAGGTGTGAATAACTCATATGGTAGAATTAATTCAAATGCATCATATTTTAATAGAAGCGGGACAACAGACAATAAAATGATTCCAACAGAAGATATAACCTTTGATGATATGTATGTTGTAAGGAATCAGTTGTTTGAAGAAGAAGAAAAATTATTTGGATTTAATGACATTATAAGTTTGGTTATATGTGTAGGTTTTGCTATAGTAATGGCATTTTTAATAAATACATATGCAGGTCAGATAACAACAGTTGATGGACCATCTATGGAATATAACTTCCATGATAGGGAAGTTTTGGTTCTTGATAAGTTGACATATCGTCTAAAAGATCCAAAGAGATATGATGTAGTTGTATTCCCTGTTGGTAGTGGTACGGATTTCAAGTATTTTATTAAGAGAATTATAGGTTTGCCAGGAGAGAAAATATACATAGATGTAGAAAAAAGTGAAATCTATGCTGATGGAAAGAAACTAGATGATGTATATGGATGGGAAAAATTATCTGGTTATGGTAAACAAGTAGATACTAATAATATTGTATTAGGTGATGATGAGTATTATTGTATGGGAGATAACCGTAACAATAGTGAAGATAGTAGAAAAACTAGAGTAGGACCTATTAAGAGAGATGCATTTGTAGGAAGGGCAATATTTAAGATTTCTCCTATAAAATCATTAGGGCCTATTGATCATCATTATAATGATGATATTATGTCAGGAAAGAAAAAGAAACCTTTTGTATTAGATCAATAGAGGTTAAGCTATGTCAAAAAAGATACGTCAAAAGTGGCTATAAAAAACTACATTAGATTATACGCCCAAAAACAAATAAACTATATTTTAGTGAACGCCTTTCGGCTTAAATAGTGTCATCTAACAGTACTAAATTCGCACTACGCAATTAAGATTGCTTGCGCTCATTAAGTGCTGAGATTTCACTAATATCACTAAAATATAGTTTATTTGTTTTTGGACTTACGTTGTTTAGGTGTTTGGGTAGTTTTTTACAGCCACTTTTAAAAATTACAAAATATATAAAAAAAGGATTGAAATTAATAAGGGAATATGTTAGAATTTGTACGTTGTGAAAAAACGATGGTCCTCTATCACTATAGGTGATAAGAACATCTAAATATTTAGGAGGTCACACATATGAATCAAATTATTAAAAATATCGAAGATGCACAATTAAAAGAATCAGTGCAAGAATTTAATGTAGGTGATACTGTTAAAGTATACGCTAAGGTAAAAGAAGGAAACCGTGAAAGAACTCAGGTATTTGAAGGTACAGTTCTTAAGAGACAAAACGGTGGAATTAAGGAGACTTTTACTGTAAGAAAAACATCTAATGGTATTGGAGTTGAGAAGACTTGGCCATTACATTCTCCTATCGTTGAGAAAATTGAAGTTGTTAGATGTGGTAAAGTAAGACGTGCTAAATTAAATTACTTAAGACAAAGAGTTGGTAAAGCAGCTAAGGTTAAAGAATTAGTTAAGTAATAATTGTACGAGCAAGATAAGACTGTACTAGGACTACACATAGAGTGAATCCTTTTATAGTCTTTTTTTGCAATGATTTATGACGTCTTTGAGAGAACTTAAGATGGTTGTGCAATAATTTATAATAGGTGATAGTTTATGGAATTGAAGTTTGATTATGAAAAAACAAGTAAAGAACGAGAGGCAATGATAAGGGAAATTATTATATGGGCAGCATGTATTTTAGGAGCAATACTAGCAGCATTTTTAATTACAAGATTTGCTCTTGAGAAGACTACCCTTACTGATTCGTCTATGAATACAACATTAGAGAAGAATAATCAGATTATTATTAATAAATTTGTATATAAGATAACTGATCCTAAAAGGCACGATGTTATAGTGTTTGAACAAAAGGGAAAAGAACATATTTTTTACAATGTAAAAAGAATCATTGGATTACCTGGAGAAAAAGTATCAATTAAATCTGGAGCAGTTTATATTAATGATAAAAAGCTTGAAGAGATTGCATTTGTTACAGAAGCACTTAATGCTGGTCTTGCTGATGAAGAGATTAAGCTTGGTAAGGACGAGTACTTTGTATTAGGTGATAACAGAATTAATAGTGAAGATAGTAGATATGCTAATATTGGTAATGTTAAAAAAAGTGACATAGTTGGGAAGGCATGGATTAGATTGAAACCTTTTGGTTTTGTTAGTAAATTAAATCTAATAGAGAATATGGAAGGCCAGAATTAAATACATATAGAAGGTCAAAAATAAATATATATAGAAGGTTAGAACTAAATATATATAAGGCTAGAATTAATATATAGGGTAGAGGATATATATTTGGAATGGAGGATAATTATGAATATACAATGGTATCCAGGTCATATGACTAAAGCTAAGCGTATGATGCAGGAAAATATTAAATTAATTGATGTAGTGATTGAATTAGTAGATGCTAGAGTACCTCTTAGTAGTAGAAATCCTGATATTGATGATATTGCAAGAAATAAATCAAGAATCGTACTTCTTAATAAGGCTGATTTGGCGGATAATGGTAAAACAGAAGCTTGGAAGAAATGGTACGAGGATAGAGGAGCATTTGTTACAATTGTTAATTCTAAGTCAGGAAAGGGCGTTAAGACTGTAACAAGCATTATAAGTGAAGCATGTAAAGAAAAAATTGAGCGAGATAGACGTAGAGGCATTATTAATAGACCAGTTAGGGCTATGATAGTAGGAATACCTAATGTTGGTAAATCAACGTTTATTAACAGTTTTGCAGGAAAAGCATGTACTCAAACAGGTAATAAACCAGGGGTAACAAAGGGTAAACAATGGATAAGACTTAATAAGAACGTAGAACTTTTAGATACACCAGGAATTCTTTGGCCTAAGTTTGAAGATAAAGAAGTAGGAATTAGACTAGCATTAATAGGTTCTATTAGAGAGGAAATACTTAATATCTCAGAGTTATCAGTTATTTTAATTAAATTTCTTGTCGATAATTATCAAGGAGTACTATCTAAGATATATGATGCTGATGAAACAAAAGATAGCTTAGATATTTTAGAAAAAATTGCAGTAAAAAGATGTTGTAAAACAAAAGGTGATACATACGATTTAGATAGAGCTGCAAGTTTTCTTATAGATGATTTTAGAAGCGGTAAATTAGGAAATATTTCATTAGAGATACCATATGATACAGAATCAATGTTAAATATAGAGAAATCTGAATAATAATTAATAAATGTTGACTGATGAATAATAGTTAACAGACTACTAGTTAATTATAAAAATTTTTGACTGTAATGTTAGAAAGGAGGCCAATATATGAGTGATAATAGATATGATGAACAATATAATAATATGTATAATGGCCTCAATGATTACGGTAATCAGAATGAATTTTATGAGAATACTGCCAATAATAATTATACAGTTCCGGTTGAAAAGAATAATATACGATATCAAGATTCTAATTGGAGTTTACTCAATCAAACCAGTTATGGTGGTCAGAACCTAATGGCAGAATTTATAGGTGGAGATAAACAATTTGATGATTATAACTATAATAATGAAGGTAATTATGATAATAACTATGGTTATGATGATTATTATGGCAATGAGTATTCAAATGAGTCTAATTATACATTTTATGATAAAGAAATAAAAAAAGATGTATCGGTTAATGCAATATCTAATAAAATTAATGCCAATATGAACGATGAGTTATTATATGGCTCTTTAGAAAGTGATTATCCGAGTACAAATTATAAAAAAAGCTCTAAGAGAACAAATAATAATTTGAAATCGCCAAAGATTAATAATTATGATGATTCTCTATTTGTAGATACAGAATATGGTGATGAAACAGTTTATAAAGATATTCCATATAGAAAAAATTATAAGTCGGACTCTCATGATAATAAAACTGTTGCCATAGATATGTCGGAACTAGGATATGACAACTATTATGCTGAAGAAATAGATGAAGATCATAGTGTTTATAGAGCTATAGATACTGAGTCTAGATATCATGTTAGAAAAGGTGTGTATGACGATAAGTTAATGCCGACACAAGATATAGTTTTTGATGATATATATGTAGTAAGAAATCAATTATTTGATGAAGAAGAGAAGTTGTTTACATTTAATGATGTAATTAGTTTGGCAATATGTGTTGCATTTGCAATTATAATGGCATTTTTGATTATACGTTATGTAGGGCAAGTAACAGTTGTTAAAGGGCACTCAATGGAATATAATTTTCATAATAAGGAAGTTATTTTACTTGATAAGTTATCCTATAAGATAAAAGATCCAGAGCGATATGATGTTGTAGTATTCCCTGTTAAGAAAGACAAGGGATATGAATATTATATAAAGAGAATTATAGGATTACCTGGTGAAAAAGTATATGTTGATATACAGCAAAGTCAAATATATATAGACGAGAAAAGACTTAATACAGATGTATTTGGCTGGGAGCCAATGGTTGGAGATGAATATTCCGTAACTCATAATAATGTTACATTGGGAACTGATGAATATTATTGTATGGGCGATAATAGGAATAATAGTCAAGATAGTAGAGCAAGTTCAGTTGGTTCAATAAATAGAGATGATTTCTTAGGAAAGGCCATATTTAAGGTTTCACCATTAGAGTCATTTGGATTAATTGATCACTACTATAATCACGAAATACGAAGTGGTAGAAAACCAGCATATGATTTTTATGCTACAGATGATAATTAGGTATTTAAAAATATTTACATATGGTGTAGAATATATTTTGGTATAAGAATTTAAAATGTTAAATGGAGGATACATATGAACGAGGAAAAGATACAAAGAATTAATGAATTATATAGAAAATCAAAAGAAAGTGGACTTTCACCAGAGGAGAAGGAAGAACAACAACAATTAAGACAAGAGTATATAATGGCTATTCGTAGTAATTTGAGAGGTACATTACAGAATGTATCTATATTGAATCCAGATGGTTCAGTTACAGACTTGTCTAAAAAAGAAATTAAAGATAAAGATTTAAACTAATTGAATTATAATGTTTAGTAAATTAAAACGCTTCTATATAATATGATACATATGATATTGAAGCGTTTTGTAATTATAGTACAGGCAAATAAAATATTATAAATTGGAGGCATATATGAATAAGTATAATAGTATGGGACAAGTTGCTTGGGAAGCCAAGGAAGATATGTTATCACTTAGTTATAATAAGAAGGTAGAGGCTTTAAATTTAGTTGCAGATTATTTAGTAAAAAATGCTACATTTATATTAGAGCAGAATAGGATTGACTTGGATAATGCTTATGCAGCAGGAATGAAAGAATCTTTAATAGATAGATTATCATTAACATTAGAGAGAATAGAAGATATTGCAAGTGGTATAAGACAAGTAGCAGATTTAGATGAGAAGATAGGTAATATGCAAGATGTCAAAATAAGACCGAATGGTTTAAAGGTTGGCAAAATGGTTGTTCCACTTGGTGTAGTAGGAGTAATATATGAATCAAGACCTAATGTAACAGCAGATGTATTTGCATTATGTTTTAAAACGTCTAATGTAGTAATATTAAAAGGTGGTTCAGATGCAATTAATTCTAATAAAGCAATTGTTGCAATGATAAAGGCGGCATTAGATGAAAGTGGAATTAACAATAACTGCATTAACTTAATAGAAGACACAGATAGAGAAAGCTTAAAGGAATTTATGAAGTTAGATGAGTATGTGGATGTTCTTATTCCTAGAGGTGGCAAGGGATTAATTGATACAGTAAAAAGAAATAGTACTATTCCAGTAATAGAAACAGGAACTGGCAATTGTCATATATATGTAGATGAAAGTGCTGATGTAGATATGGCGGTATCAATTATAGACAATGCTAAAACTCAAAGATTAGGAGTATGTAATGCAGCAGAGTCTTTAGTTTTACATAAGAGTGTGGTAGAAAGGGTTATGCCTAAGTTAGTAGATGTGCTAACAGAAAAGGAAGTAGAGCTTAGAGTAGATGAAAGCATGTATGATTATATAAGTGATATAGCAAAGGAAAAACAATCTTACATAAAAAAAGCTACTGATGAAGATTATTATACAGAATATCTTGATAGAATTATTTCTATTAAAGTAGTAGAGAATATAGATGAAGCTATTAAGCATATTAACAAGTGTAGTACAAAACATTCAGAATCAATTATTACATCTGATTATAATAATGCTAATAAGTTTCATAAATTAATAGATTCTGCAGCCGTTTATGTAAATGCATCTACAAGGTTTACCGATGGTTTTGAGTATGGATTTGGTGCAGAAATAGGAATTAGTACACAAAAATTACATGCGAGAGGGCCAATGGGATTAGATGCATTGACTTGTAATAAATATGTAATATTCGGCGAAGGACAAGTAAGAAAGTAGATTAATAACGGATAGAATTATGATAAAAAGTTAATATAAAATAGTAAAAATATTAAATAATTAAAGAAAATAAGCCAATTATAGCATTATTGAAAAGTGCTGTGATTGGCTTGTTTTCAAGCTTTGCACGTTTTATCAGAGGGACTAATATATTTATTAGTAATAATTCTTACGAAAATATTACAAAATATTTAAAAAGATGTAGACAAACTATTAAAGTTGTTATATAATAAATATATATTAACAAGGGATTTAAATGAAAGGGGTCATAAATCATGAAAGGAAATGTAAAAAGTTGTTTAGTTGTATTTTTAGTAGCAATGTTAGTTATGCAAGTTGTATTTAATGATGCAGGAAGAGCAGGTGCAGCACACTCAGCTACAGGAACTATCAAACATGTAAGTGGAGTTAGAGTTATTATTGAAGCTGGAACAGATAAAGTTTCACCTTGCTACTGTATTTCAAGAACATTATACTGTCAAGATAATGATAGTGTAACAAGTGATATGAACATCGATTCTACAAAATCATTCTTATTAAACGCAGCATTCTTATATGGATTCCATAAGAATACTACAGAAAGTCAAATTACTTCAGCAGATTACTCACAATGGAATAAAACACAACAAGTTGTATGGGCTATAATGGAAGACAAGTTTAAAGGAACTTTAGATACTTGTAGCGTAAGCGGATGTGACGCAGCAATGCTTAAGAAAATAGCTTATTTAAATCAAGTACCATCATATGTAACAGATCAAGAAAATGTAATGAAATGGAATACATGCTCAAATAAATTTGAACTTACTTTAACAAATACAGCAATCGAAGGAAGTTATTCAGCAAATGCAGGCTTACAAGTAGATACTACTTCACTTCCAGCAGGATGTACTGCAACAGTTGAAGGAGAAAACATTAAATTAGAATCAACAGAAGAATTTACAGATGTAAAAGCAATCAAATTATTCAAGAGACCAGAAGGAAAAGGTTTAGTTGTAGCTTGGGATAATGGAAACGGAACAAAACAACCACAAATCACATTAGATTACGATGAAGATCCAATCGCAAAGGTTATGGACTTAAAAGTTAAGACAGAAGCTAAACCTGTTGTAGCAACTCCAGAGCCAACTCCAGAACCAACAGTACAACCAGAGTGCCAACCATCTGTATTACCAGAAGTTCAAGAGCCAGAGGTACAACCAGAAGTACAAGAACCAACATGTCCACAAGATCAAGGATGTCAACAAGAACCAGTTGAAGAAGAGCAAAAAGTAGAAATTAAAGAAAACACAATGGCTGATGCAGAAGAACAATTAGATGATGTTCCAAAGACAGCAGATTCATCAAATCTTCAATTAGTATACCAATTATTAGCTGCAAGTGCACTTACAATGGTATGGTTAGGAACAATAACAGTAATTAAGAGAAGAAGAGAAAACATCTAGTTAAGTAAATAATATCTATCTCTATATCATATAGATGTAGAGATAGATATAGGTATATAGTAAATAGTAAAAAAATAGGGGTATAATAAATATTTGGGGGAATTATTAATGAAGAAAAAAATAGTAAAATTTATGTCATACTTTTTAGTAGGAGTAGTGGCAATGCAAGCAGTATTTACAGCAGGTGGCAATAAAGCAAGCGCAGCCCACTCATCAAGTTCTACATTAAAGATAGCACAAAACATGGAAATAGTAAGAACTGGAAACAAAGATACATCAGTTCAGTCTTTATTAGGAAGTGCTATAGCAAAATATCATCATGCAATGTTTATAAAAGAAGCTGGAAAGAGCAATTATACTACATCATATTGTATAGATATGGCTAAGTTAGCTCAAAATAGTGATACATTAAGTGCAGATATGCAAATAGATGCAACTCAAGCAAGATTAATCAATTATGCAATGCTATATGGTTTTAATTCAAAATCATACAATGTATCAAGTGGAACACAAGCAGATACAAATCATTTCTTCTCAACACAAGCATTGATTTGGATCATAAGATCAGGAAACTTTAGCAATGATACAAATAGAACAAAATTAGAGAATTACTTCTTTAAATCATGGCCAGCAATTAAAACAAAATATCAAGATATTTACCAAAAGGTAAAATTCCAAGATTTAGCACCATCATATGTACATGAAACAAATAATGTAATGAAATGGAATGCTTGTACAAAGAAATTTGAGTTAACTTTAACAAATCAATATAAGAGTGGATCTTATTCAGCAAATAATACAGTTAAAGTTGATACATCATCATTACCATGTGGTGTAACTGCAAAAGTAGAAGGTGAGAAGATAATTCTTACTTCAACATCAGAGTTTACATCAGAAAAGACATTTAAGATAACAAAAGCACCTACATCAAAAGGTAAAATAGTTTGTTGGAATGTATCAGTTTCATCAAGACAACCACAAGCTACATTAGATTACGATGAAAATGCAATAAGTAGAGAATTTACAATTAAGATAAAGACAGAAAAGAAACCAGTTGAGCCAACACCAGCACCAACACAAAAACCAACACCAGCGCCAACTCCAGTTCCAACACCAGTGCCTACTACTCAACCAACATGTCCAGTAGTAACACCTGAGCCAACATGTCCAGTTGTAACAGTAGAACCAACTTGCCCAGTTGTAAAACCAACATGTCCAGTTGTAACAGTAGAGCCAACTTGCCCAGTTGTAAAACCAACATGTCCAGGAATAACAGTAGAACCAACTTGCCCAGTTGTAAAACCAACATGTCCAGGAGTAACAGTAGAACCTACTTGTCCAGTTGTAAAACCAACATGTCCAGGAGTAACAGTTGAGCCAACATGTCCAGTTGTGACAGTAGAACCAACATGTCCAGTTGTAACTGAAGAGCCAACTTGCCCACCAGTTGAAGAAATTCCACAAGAGGAAGAAAAGCAAGAAGCTCCAGAGATTGAGGAAAAGGTTGTTGATCAAGTTGAGGAAGATTCAGCAGATAAATTAGATGAGGTTCCAGCAACAGCTGATAACACAAATCTAAACTTAATATATACATTATTAGGAGCATCAGTATTTGCAATGTTATTATCAGTAGCACCTACTTTAATTAGAAGATTTAGAAGATACTAATTATAAAAATAACAAGCAGATACTTATAAGGAAAAATTAAAAAATTCTTATATAACACTTAAATAAGAGTCTTGCCTATGGTAATAGGTAAGGCTCTTATTGTATAATAATGAATGAAATATTAGAATAAAATAGGGAGGAAGATTTAGTGAAGTTTAATAACAATAATAATGTTGATGTGGAGGAAAAAATTGCTGAAAAAAATAAAAAGGTTAAAAAAAGTAAAGTAATAAGAATAATTATATGTATTATATTTATTGCGATAGTGTCATTTGTTTATTTAACCAAATTTGATGATATTGGGCAAAAGTTGCAAGAAAAGGATCAAGGTATTGCACAGCCACAACTAGAAGATTTAGCTGAAAAAGAAGAAAAACAATTAGAAATGACTAGCACAAAAATAGAGTTTACAGATGAAATAAAAAATGAAATTTTAGAATTAGTTCCAGGATTATTTAACTATAATGAAGGTGACGTTATATCTGATGAAAATAAAGGAAACTTTATCTATAACGCATTTTCTAAAATAAAAACAGAAGGATATGTGTTAAATAAAAAGACAATAGGTGGAAAGGAATTTGATGTTTTAGAAGTGGCGCCTACAGATGTAAATGATGTATTTATGGATGCATTTGATGTTGAAGTAGGAATATATATGCCAGAACTTAATTCTGATAATCCGACAGTATATTATAAAGATGGTTTGTATCAAGTGTGTGTAAATAATACAGAAGATACATATGCTTATGTATCAAGTGATAAAGAAAAAGAAAATGTGAAAATAGTATATGAAAAAACTACTAAGGAACAAGTGAAAACTACATATACTGTGTATATAAGGGCAGCAGATAATAATACAGGTTATGCAATAACAAAAGTTATAATTGAGCCTTCGATTATATAATATAAACAATTGTTGAATTATGTGCTTTCCTATATTATAATAACTTTCGTGGGTTTGAAGTTGTAACATTAACAATGAATAACATCAAATATAGGAAGTTAGGGAACGTGATTATAATGAATAATAGAACATATATAGAGATTGTAAATGGAGCACCTATAGAGGAGCCAGCTAGACAATACTACTTTATGGAGCAATTAAAGAATGTGATACAGGAAAAAGAAAGCACATTGGGCCGTAAGTTAGTAGCAAGTGTGGCAACTTTTGGTTGCCAGATGAATGCTCATGATTCTGAGAAGATTATAGGAATCTTAAGGGAAATTGGATATGAAATTGTTGAGGATGCAAAGGCAGATTTTGTATTATATAATACATGTACAGTAAGAGAAAACGCTAATCTAAAGGTATATGGTAGATTAGGACATTTAAAGAAATTAAAAGAAAAGAATCCTAATATGATGATTGCATTATGTGGATGTATGATGCAAGAGAATGTGGTAATAGAAAAACTTAAGAAATCATATAGATTTGTAGATTTAGTTTTTGGTACACATAATATATTTAAACTAGCAGAGCTTATGTTTGAGGCATTTAATGCAGATAAAACAGTATATGATATATGGGAAGATACAACTATGATAGTTGAGAATCTACCAAGTGTTAGAAAGTATTCCTTTAAAACAGGTGTGAATATAATGTATGGATGTAATAATTTCTGTAGTTATTGTATTGTACCATATGTTAGAGGAAGAGAAAGAAGTAGAAAATCTGAAGATATTATAAAAGAGATTGAATCCCTTGTGAAAGACGGTGTAGTAGAGATTATGCTTCTTGGACAGAATGTAAACTCATACGGTAAGAATTTAGATGAGAATATAACATTTGCAGGTTTACTTGAGAAAATTGAACAAATTGAAGGGTTAGAAAGAATTAGATTTATGACATCACATCCAAAGGATTTATCAGATGAATTAATTGAAGTAATGTCTAAATCTAAGAAGATATGTAATCATTTACATTTGCCAGTACAATCAGGAAGTACAGATATACTTACGAAGATGAATAGAAGATATACAAAAGAAGGATATCTAGAGTTGGTTAAGAAGATAAAAGATAAAAATCCAGATATATCTCTTACAACTGATATTATTGTTGGTTTTCCAGGAGAAACAGAAGAAGATTTCTTAGAAACTATGGATATTGTAAAACAAGTTGAGTATGATAGTGCTTATACATTTATATATTCAAAAAGAACAGGTACACCAGCAGCTAGTTATGATAACCAAGTTCCTGACGATATAGTTAAGGACAGATTTGATAGGTTGTTAAAAGTGGTACAAGATATATCAGCTAAAAGAGCTAATATGTTAGAGGGTACAGTTCAAGATGTTTTAGTTGAAGAAATTAATGATCATGACGATGAATTAGTAACTGGACGTTTGTCTAATAATTTATTAGTACATTTTAAGGGAGATAAAGATTTAATAGGTAAAATTGTAAGTGTTAAACTTAATGAATGTAAAGGATTTTATTATTTTGGAGAAATGATCAATGAATAAGAAGTTATTTGCAATATGTATTTTAATGGTTCTAGTAATGGTAGTAGGATGTAGTAAAACACCTAAGGAAACACAAGAAGGTAAACATATAAAAACTAAAGCGATAGAAGTTGATAGTTATGATGATAAGGAGGTGCTTGCAACTCCGTCAACTACGGTTATATCTAATGGAGCTATAAAAGATGGTATAAGTGCTACAAAAGAGGTAAAACCTAATAGTAATAATACAACTAATAAAAGCAATGGAACTAATAGCATTAATAAAGCAAGTAAGAGTAATGAGGAGAATAAAACTAATGAAAAATTTGAGAATAATAATGAGAATCCTCCTTATTTATCTAATGAAGTTAATTTAAATAATCCTACTAATGAAAGTAATTATCTTGATAGTATAATAGAAAGTTTTAAGGCAAGTGATGCCAATGCTTCAAATAAAAAGAATGATCAGAATGAAAAGAATGATGCACATAAAAGCAATGAGCCTAATACGACAGATAAAAAATAATAAGAATACATGTGTATTAATAAAATATTACAAAAATATTAAGAATGAAAATTTAATACTTTACAATAAAGAGTTGTAATTCGCATTAATGACAATTATAGATGGTGGATAAAAGTAAAATATTACCTATTATATACTTTATATGTATGTAATAGGTATTTTTTTCTAAAAGTATAAAATATATATAAACTTTCTAAACATAAGTTATTTGACCTGTTTGTAACAATTATATATAATATATATATGAGGGTTAAGTTTGTATATTGTAAGTCTAAGGTGAGATAAACAAGGATTCTTATCTTAGAAAAATAGGGGGATTATAATATATGTTAAAGAAAATAAGAAATTATTTAGCAATTATGATTGTAGTATGTTTAATTGTTACAGTTGCAGTAGCAACACCTATATTTTCCAATGCAGATGCTATAGAGCCAACTGCAACAATTGAAATTTCAAAAGTAGATAAAGAGTTTTTAGTAGAGGACCCTGCAACTGCAGCGGTTAATTCTGACGCAAGTATATCTGTTGATTTATTAGAGGAAACTTTGGCAACAACAGATGTAGTTGATCTAGATGATTCAAATGATGTTTTAACATATTTGGCATCACCTTCAAAGATAAAAGAATTAAAATTATTTAGACCAAGTAGAGTTGATAACTCACAGTCTAAGTATTTCCCACCTATAATGGATCAGGGAACATTAAATTCATGTACAACATGGTCAACAGTATATTATCAAATGTCTTATGCAGTAAATAAAGCGCTTGATAGAGATGCTGCTAGCACAGAAAATGTATTTTCACCATCATGGATATATACAATGGTAAATGAAGGTGAAAACTATGGTAATTATTATGCAGATATTTTAAAAGTACTTTCAGAAATAGGAGCTGTTCCTATGTCAAAGGTTCCTGCAATAACTGAAGTTAACGGAGATAATGTTAGAAATGTAATGGCAAGTAAAGAAATGTGGTTAGAGGCTAGTAAATATAGAGTAGATGAATATTATACAATAGATTTAAAGAGAAATAGTGAAACACCAGTAGTTGATTCGCCTAAGGATGAAGATTTAGATGCAATTAAAAAGTCACTTGCGTTGGGTGAAGTTCTTACAGGAACAACATATTCTTACAAGTGGAATAAAACAAAAATTAAAGAAGATAAGAGAGTTAAAGAAAATTCAAAATATAAAGGACAATATATAGTTACAGATTGTACGGGAAGTGTAAAAGGTGCACACCGTATAACAATTGTTGGATATAATGATAATATTTGGGTAGATATCAATGAGAATAATGTTGTAGATAAAGGAGAAATGGGAGCATTTAAGATTGCTAATTCATATGGTGAAAAGTCTGATAATAAAGGTTTTGTATGGATGGCATATGATGCAATTAATAGAGTGTCTGCATTAGCAGAAGAAGGATCAACAATAAATCCTAATAGAGATGCTGGAATATTTGATGTAATTGGATTTAATATAGCTGTAAATGATGTGGAAAATGATTGCTATGCAGTATTAGATGTAACAACAAATGATTTGAAGTCATTAACAGTAAAAGTAACTGCAACATCAGATGATGGTAAGAAAAAAGAATATGAGCCAGCTCCATTTACAAATGCAATGATTAGAGGTATGGGAGCATATCCATTTAATAGTAGTGAAGATGGTGCAAATGGAGAATTTTATATAGATTTATCAAATATTGTAGAAAATGTAACAAAAGATAATGTAGATGATTATGAATGGAAATTTGAAATAGCAAGTACATCACAACAAAATGAATCAGTAATCAACTCATTTAAAGTATTTACTAAACAAGATAACAATTATACAGATTCATATGTTGAAGAACCAATAACATTAAAAAATAATATGGCAGATATTACAATTGCAAAAGAACCTGCAGGATATTTAGCATTAGCAAGATATTTTTAGGTTTCTAAGGTCCCCTGTCTTTTCGACAGGGGACCTTATTAATTTGAGCGATAGCTCAAATTACAGTAAAGGTGTAAAATAATGTATAAATTTTCCTTTACTAAGAAATGTTATCGTGGTATAATACTATGTGGATTTTATATAAAACTATGACAAACAGGAGGAGCAACATTGGCTTGGTTTGAATTAAAGAAGAAGAAAGAGATTAAAAAATGGTACAAGAGTATAAAGGTGAATTTATCTATAGTTGTAACATTGGTTGGATTGGTACCTATTATATTTTTGTTGTTAGCCATTTTAAGTGTATATAATAGTAATGCAAAGGAACAAAAATTAGCAGAAGTTAAGAATTATGCAGTTATAGCTAAGGATATTTTAGCGGCTTCTGATTTAGAGGATATAGATAGCATGAAGACAGTAGCTCAATTATATGATGGACGAGTTATTGTTATCGATGATAAATTAAAAGTGAAATATGATTCTAATATGTCAGATATAGAAGATGGAAAGTATGGTATATCTGATGAGATAATAGGTTGTATTAATGAAGGCAAAGAATATGTTGGAGAGAAGGATAAGATATATACAGAGTATATATCGCCAATAAAGAATGCAGAGACAAAAGATATTCTTGGCGTGCTAATTATGACATATTCTAATGAGAACATTAGTGTAATAAGCGAATTGTTAAAGCAAAAATCAATAGTTATATTTATTATAGTAATTATATTTGTATTGCTTACAGCATGGTATTATTCAAGAATTATATCAGAGTCTTTTAGAAAAGTTGCTAAGTCTATTGGTGAAGTTAGAGAAGGATACTTAGATAAGATAGAACCAGTCACAGATTTTACAGAAACAATGGAGCTATCAGATGCATTTAACGATATGCTTGGACGTATCGAACAGCTAGAGAGTAGTAGACAAGAATTTGTTTCTAACGTGTCTCATGAATTAAAAACACCTATTACATCAGTTAAGGTACTTGCAGATTCTCTTATTGCACAAGAGGATGTACCAGCAGAGTTATATAGAGAATTTATGGTGGATATATCAGATGAGTTAGAAAGAGAGAATAAGATTATCAATGACTTATTGGCATTGGTTAAGTTGGATAAGAAAGCAACTGATTTGAATATAACTAACATTAGCATAAATGAACTATTAGAGATGTTACTTAAGAGGCTTAGACCACTTGCAGCTAAGCGTAATATAGAGATAGTATTTGAGAGTTTTAGACCTGTTAATGCAGAGGTTGATGAAGTTAAGTTATCTCTAGCATTGTCTAACTTAATAGAGAATGCAATAAAATATAACTACGAAGATGGATGGATTAGAGTATCGCTTAATGCTGACCATAAGTTCTTCTATGTTAAAGTTGCAGATTCAGGTGTAGGTATACCAGAAGATTGTCAAGGAAGTATATTTGAGAGATTTTATAGAGTAGATAAAGCAAGGTCAAGAGACACAGGTGGTTCAGGACTTGGACTTTCTATTACTCGTAATGTTATAATTCTTCATAAAGGAGCTATTAGAGTATATAGTAAGGAAAAGGCAGGAACAACATTTACAATAAGAATACCACTTAATTATATACCATAAGCAAGTAATACTACTAGGTTACAACAAACTATAATGAGTATATATTGGAGAGAGTTATGACAAAATATTATATAAAAACTATAATAATAGGTTTCTTGCTTGCATGTAGTTTAAGTTTGAGTGGTTGTGGGAAAGAAGACAAAGCACTTGAAATAAAAAAAGTGGGTAATTATAAAGTTTATTATCCTAATGCAAAAGAAACAGATATTGTATCAGATTATGTTAATATAGACGAAGAAGATACAGATACAATTATTAATGAACTAATCATTAAATTAAAAGAAGGGAATTATTCAGATGCTAAAGCAGCTGTTATTCCAGCAGATGTAGAGTATGCAACATATACCTTAGAAGCAGATATATTGACAGTTACATTTGATGATAATTATCTTAATTTAAAAGGTATGAAAGAAGTGCTAAAAAGAGCTGCAATTGTATTTACGCTTATTCAAGTTGATGAAGTTGATTATGTTCGATTTCAAGTTAATGGTAAGGCACTTACTATAGACAAAGAAGAAATAGGAGATATGTCAGAAGATACATTTAGAGATCTTATAGGTGATGATGCAGATACTGTTGTTGATGAACAAGCTAAGATATATTATGCAGATTCAACAGGTAAGAAATTAAGAAGTCTTAATGTTCATATAGAATCAGATGGAACACAGATGAAGGAAGAAGTAATTATAAGTAAAATAATTGAAGGACCAAAGGGTACTGATAAGTTAGGTTACTATCGAACAATTAATCCGGCTACAAGGATTAATAGAGTGGCAATTAATAATAAAGTATGTTACATAGATTTTAGCGAAGATTTCTTAGAGAGAAGAGATGGAGTATCTGAAGATGTTGTAATATATTCCATAGTTAATTCGTTAACAGAGCTTAATACAGTTAATCAAGTAAGAATAACAGTTAATGGTGAAGTTAAAGAAATATTTAATGAATATGCTAATTTAGGCGGATTTTTAGAAAGAAATTATGATATTATCTCATATGGGGAATAGTTCCCTATATGAGATTAATAACATTATAGGATAAGAAAGGAGAGAATGTTATTAAAGTTAGAAGACCAGTTGTGTGGTTTACAGGATTTTATTTATTGGGGGTGTTTTGTTACCTTTATAGGGATATAAAGGTATGTTGTATGGTAGTAGGAAGTGGAATAATTATATGGCAGATATATTATGGTAGTTACAAATGCAATAATTATAATAAAATTTATATTCCTAATAGTTTAAATGTTCATAATGAAGTAATTAATAATAATTGTAATAATAATAGGGTAAATGATAACAAGTTAATTTATAATGGTTTATTTTTAAACAAAAATATGTTGATATTTATAATTCCTTTAATTCTAGGATATTTCACATGCTATATTCATAGCACAAAATCACAAGAAGTTAATATATATAATAGTAGAGATTATAATTATGATATATTAAATAAGAATAATATTGATAATAGTTTTGATGTTATAGGTGTAATAGAACGTATAGAAGAAAAAGAAAATACTTATGGTGTGACATTAAATTTATGTGTGGTATATGAGAAAGATAACATAGATGGGAGTAATTTGTATTTATATGAGAACATTGAGAATAAGTATAAATGAAGGGTATTAGTTTATATTTCTAAGGAGAATGTTTGTAAAGATATTCAAGTTAATAAAGATAATTATGAGAATAAAAAGAATTATATAAATAAAAATAATTATATATATAAAAATAATAATGGGGATTTAAGAGAATCTAAGGGAGTTAAAGAACTTAAAATTGGCCAATGTGTGGTTATTAGAGGGAGTATAAAATGGTTTTCTATTAATTCCAATCTAGGTGAATTTAATGAGTACAAATATTATGTAAAACAGTTAGGATATAGATATAAGGTGATAGCTCAATCTTATAAAATTATAAAAGAGAATAATTCTTATTTATATACAGTAAAAAGAGTGCTACACAATCTTAGTCGTTCTATGGCATGTAAGTTGGAATTAATATTTGGTAGTAATTCTAAAGGTCATGCTGGTTTGTTAAAGGCTATGATTTTAGGGGATAAAGGATTAATAGATGAAGATATAAAGGATAAATATACAGAGGCAGGAATAACCCATATATTAGCTATTTCCGGGTTACATATTACAATGCTTGGTATGTGTATATATAGGGTGTTAATGCGATGTAAGATAGACATTTATATATCTAGTATAGTTACAATGGGGATAATACTTCTGTACGGTTTAATGACACATTTTAGTGTATCTACTAATAGAGCGGTTGTAATGATGTTATTTATGTTGGCTGCCAAATTTTTTTCCAGAAGCTATGATATGTTAACTTCATGTTGTGTTAGTTTTATTGTAATTCTTATTCAAAATCCATATATGATAGAAAATAGTGGAACTCAATTATCCTATCTAGCTGTAATAAGTATAATATATGTAAATCCAATATTGTACGGGTATATAAGTCCTCAAATAGAATATATAGAGAATAATACAAAACAGTATATTGTTAAAGCTACGGGACAGATAGATGATTATAGAGTAATAATAGGTGTTAGTGATATTATAAATAAAATATATAAATGGGTAATAAAGGGGATAATATCAGGAATAAGTATATTGTTATTGATTGTGCCGGTTCTATTAAATTCATATTATGAAATAAAATCCTTTAGTTTGGCTATAAATTTGTTTGTAATACCTTTGGTGAGTTTATTAATACCAATGACTATTATAGGGATTCTTATATCGTATATATGGCTAGATATGGCTATTTTTACAAGTGGATGTGTCAGAAATATATTAGACTTTTATCAAATGATAGGTACATTTTGTCAGAGATTAAGTATAGATAATCTAGTATTAGGTTATACAAGTATAAGTTTTAATATTATGTACTATGCATTGATAATAACTATGATAGTTATATTAAAGGTAAATAAAAAGAATAAGAAAAGATATTTATTATGTGTAGTTTCAGGTTTGAGTTTATTATTTATAATTAACAATATTAATATAAAAGGAACTATGGATATTACTATGTTAGATGTTGGTCAGGGAGAATGTATAAGCATAATTACACCTAAAGGTAAAGTAATACTTGTTGATTGTGGTAGTAGTGATGAAAAAGAGATATATAAGTATAAGATTAAGCAATTTCTTAAATATAAAGGAGAAGATGTAATTGATTATGTAGCTATTTCTCATATGGATTCGGATCATACTAGTGGGGTAATAGAGATTCTTAAAGATAGTAGTAATGAGATTAGAATTAAAAACATATTAGTTACTAATCACATGGCAGATAATGAAAACTATAAAATAATTAAAAAGCTAGCTAATAAGAAAAAAGTAAATATTATTGAATTTAATAAAGGTGATAAAATTAATATAGATAAAATTAAAATAGAATGTTTATATCCAAATGGAATAGAGTTGGAGAAAAAAGGCCAAAATAATGTTAATAACAATCTTAATTCAATGGTATTATATATGACCTATAAAAGTTTTAATATGCTTTTTACAGGAGATATAGAAGATGATGGAGAAAGGTATATAACTAAGGAAATTGAATGTAGAGAGCTAGATATAGATGTTTTAAAGGTACCACATCATGGGAGTAAAAACTCTTCGAGTAAAGAATTTGTATTGGCTACGCAACCAGAATTAGCATTAATATCTGCTGGAGAGAATAATAGTTATGGACATCCCCATAAGGAGATTTTTAAAAGATATGCTATTGTTGGCTCGTATATGTGCTGTACAAAAGAAGATGGTGCAATAAATTTAAGAACAGATGGAAAAAAGCTGTCTTATTCAATGATGGTGGATAAGTATAATGAGTTGCTTTGTAAATAATAATATCATTATGTGGTAATAGAAATAGAGAATATATAATTAATAATGTATAAGATTTAGAAAAATTATGTAAATGTATGAGTAGTAACATAGTAATAAGTATTTTGAAGAAAATGTTAGCAGTGTATTTGGATAATAGAGGTGAAAATGAATAAATATATAAGAACAGATTTGGCAATGGAAATAGGGGAAAAGTATAAAGAAGATAATGTAGAGATAGAGGGAGTGGAGATTAAGGAAATGCATAATGATAAAGGCACAATAAAAACTACCGTTGTTAATATATTTAATGATAAGGGGGCAATGGCTATGGGGCGAGAAAAGGGGAAATATATAACAATAGAAAATCTTGGTGTGTATGATAGCTATAAGTATGATGAAGAAGAGTTGATTATGGCAATATCAAAAGAATTAAGGGGACTTATAAAAAGTCTTTTTGAAGGCAGAGAATGTCAGAATAAAAATATAACTAAAATTAAAACAAAAGATATTACTAAAAATAAAGATAAGCAAAGTGATAAGTACATCCATAGGAAATTAAATGTAGAAAATATTTTAGTAGTTGGACTGGGGAATATTGAAATAACTCCTGATGCATTAGGTCCTAATGTTGTTAATATGATAGATGTATCGCGATACATTTTGACAGAAAAAGGTATTGCAGCATTGGCACCTGGAGTTATGGGGCAAACAGGTCTAGAAGTAAGTGAGATAGTAAAGGCATTGGTAAAGGAAATAAATATAGAATTAGTAATTGTAATAGATGCTCTTGCCGCAAGAAGTGTTTATAGGTTAAATAATACAATACAGTTAACTAATACAGGTATTGCACCCGGCTCAGGGGTGGGAAATAATCGAAAAGAGATAAGTAATAAAAGTGTTGGCGTACCAGTTATAGCAGTAGGTATTCCAACAGTTGTAGATGCATATTCTATTGTAAATGATATTGTAGAACGCTTTTTAGTAAGAGAAGGTTGTAAAGAGTCAGAAATAAATGAGTTTTTAGAGAAAATGCGAAAAGAAAACATTGAGAATATGTTTGTTACATCTAAAGTAGTAGATGTACATGTAAAAAAATCAAGTGAAATAGTTGCAAAAGGGATAAATTTAGCTCTTAATAAATAAACTAAACGCATATTAAAGAAAGTGGTATCATATATATATATTAAGCTTAGAAATATATAGCTTAAGTGAATATATGGTGGTGGTTTTATAGATATAAGGATAACAAAGGGGAAAAATAATGAGTGTAGGGGCTTTAATTTTATTACAAAGTCAGCAATAGTAATTATGATTATATATATTTTTGTAAAGCTATTTACATTATTTTTTACAGGTAGTACAAGAGAGATAATTATAATTGAAACAAAGCAATGGATAGGAAAAAATATAAAGAACATTGTATGCAATGAAATTTTAAAAAGTGATAGATATTTAACAGAAGATAAAGTGATTAGTATAGCAACAATGCAAAAGAGAAATAATGAAGAAAGTGATATTGATAAAGCATTAACTTTAGTCTATAATGCAGTAGATAAATATGATAATCTTATTGTTGAGGAAGTTAGGAATTTTGCAAATGCAAGCAAAGATAAAAATTCATCTAATTACAAAAAGTATAGTCATCAAAGAAGTGATACAAGCAGTAAAGATAAGGCTAATCAGTATGAGTTAAATAATAAAATATTTGAAGAAAATATGAGAAATATTGAAAATAAACTTATGTCATATAATCCTAGTAAGAAACAAAAAGATGCTATTACCAAAGAAAACAATAATAGTATTATAAAACAGTTAAAAGGGACAAATAGTACTTCTTATATGGTAAAGAATTTTTATACCGTCGATGGTAGTACAAGTATTGATAAAAGCATATTTAAACCTAATCTATTATTAGGAATTAATAATAGATTGAAATCTAAAACAAATAATAAACCACAAATATTAATATATCACACACATGGTTCTGAAAAATATGCAGATAGTAGTAATAAAAGAAGAGATAGCGTAATAGGCGTAGGGGATTATTTGACAGATTTACTAGAAAGGAAATACGGTTATAATGTAATTCATGAAGACCGCAAATTTGATGTGGTAAATAATAAGTGGAACCGCAATGCATATGATACAGCACTGCCTGAAATAAAAAAAATCCTAAAGAAAAATCCATCAATAGAAGTAGTAATAGATTTACATAGAGATTCGGGTAGTAGCAAGACTGTATCCAATATTGATAATATAAAGGTAGCGAGATTGATGTTTTTTAATGGCGTGTGTAGAAGTAATGTAGGGCCAAGAACAGAGATTCCTAATAATAATTTAAAGTATAATTTAGCATTTAGCTTAGATATGCAAATGGAGGCTATGAAGATGTTTCCAGGCTTCACAAAGAAGATATATTTAAAAGGATATAGATATAATATGCATCTTGCAAAGAGGTATATGCTAGTAGAAGTTGGAAATAACAAAAATACAGTGTTAGAAGCTAAATATGCAATGATTCCCTTTGCAAAAATTCTAAATAAAGTATTGACAACCAACTAAGAATATAATAATATATAAAAAGATGTTTACATTAGACTGTCCGTGTCCGGCTTTAATGAAACAGGTAATCATTAATACGATGGAGGTGTATTGAATTGGCTAACATTAAATCAGCAAAGAAGAGAATCAAAGTTACAGAGACTAAGACTCTTAGAAATAAAGCTATAAAATCAGGTGTAAAGACTGCTATAAAGAAAGTTGACGCTGCTGTGGCTGCCGGCGACAAAGAACTTGCTCAAGCAAATTTACTTAATGCAATTTCAGTGATTGATAAAGCTACAACAAAGGGTGTTTATCATAAGAACACTTCAGCTAGAAAAGTTTCTAGATTAACAAAAGCTGTTAACAATATTGCATAATTTATTATATAGAGAAAAAGTCTACTTTGTAGACTTTTTCTTGTTTTATTATGATTTATATGTAAGTATAAAAACATATATAATAAAAACATACATAATAAAAACGTCTGAGAAGGTTAAACTTCTCAGACATTTATATTAATGTTTTATAGTTTTATTTTTTACTAATAGAATAGTAGATGTTAATGCAAGAGCAGCTGATAATGCTAGTAGGATGTAGAATCCAGTGAACATAGAATAATCGCCAGTTGCTGGTACATCATCTAATTCGTCTAAATCTTTTCTTTGTCCTTCGAAATCAATTTGTGATACAACTGCATCTTCTGCTAAAGCATCATCATCTTCAACTACTACCTCGCTACCGTCATCGTGACTTGTGTCATCTGATGGATTTAATGCAGGTTTTTCAGTTTCTTCAGGTGTAACTTCTGTAGGTTTAACTGTATCTGCATCAGTAGGTGCTGGAGTGGCTGTATCAGTATTAGTGGATGAAGGCTTTGGTGTATCAGCATCAGTAGCTGATGGTGATGGAGTGTCAGTATCAGCTGGTGCCTCAGTTGGTGCGCTAGTTGTCTCGATAGGTGCAGAGGTAATTATTGCTTCTGCAGTTGTAGGTGTTATAGTACTTGTAGGTGCTCCAGATATTATTACAGGTGCGTCACTTGTAGTTGGTGTAGCTGTTGGAGTTGGTGTTGGAGTAGGTGAAGGTGCATATGTAGGTTTTGTAAATCCTTCACGTGTCTTATAATAACCAATCCATACTGGAGCTGAAACAATCATATCCTTATCGTCTTGTGTGATTCTTATATAATAGTAAGAATAGTTTGCAGGGAATGTAAGATTTAAAACCTTACTATTTGACGAAATATATTCTGTATGTAAAACATTGTTATAGTTTACAATAACTTCAACTTTACCAATTTTAGAATCTGAAGGATCTTTTAAATCAATACTTAGATTAACATTTTCTCCAATACGAGATATATTAACCTTGGATCCCATTATATATCCATTAAGCGTATATTTAAGTTGAAAATCATAGTCTTCAGTAGAGTAACATCTATTATTTCTCATAGCATCATATATAGAATCTTCTGATAATTTTTTTGCTAGGATAACGCTTCGTTTATCATTTACAGTACCCCAGTTTTTATCATGATTATCTTGATTGTTAACAGGAGCAACGTGCCATCCTTTATCTAATACAAGGTTATAGTAATCACAATAATTACCACTATCAGCAACCTTATGGAATCCTGGCATTTCAACGTTTGTTATAACACTGTCATATGATGTTGAATAAAATGCAAATTCTCTAAAATGTCCCCATTTTTCAGATGGATGATTAAATTGAGATAGTGATTTTGGTACAGTTACAAGTTTATTATAATATGTTTGAAGACCAGTTTCATAATCACTATATATAGATAAATTTCTACTTTCAAATCCTTGAGTATTAAATGTATTGATGTGTCCTAATCCATTGTTGAAAGTCATTTCATATCCGCATAATGCAATAAAATTTTTAGAAGTATATTTTTTTGCTAACTTTTTAGTTTGGACCCATTCTGAACTAGAATCACCATTCTTTATATTACCTTCTTTATGATGGTCAAATTTGTGGGAATGATCTGTTAGTGCGAAAAAGTCTAATTGTTTTGCTTTGTTTTTTGCATGTTCATATGCTTCAACAGCCGTACCTTTGCCATCTGAATAATCACTATGTGAATGTAATTGTCCATAATAAATAGAGTAATCGTTAGGTTTCGTCATTAGATTTTCTGATATTGCTTGGGTTGTATCACTTATAAGTCCCATAAGAACACTTTGTTCTGCATATGCATTAATCTTTGTGTTTAATGAAAAGAGTGTTACACCAAAGATTGTTACAGAGCCTATAAGCAAGCTTTGCAATGTTTTTTTCTTCATTTTTTTCTCCTAGTATTATATAAATAAAATTTTTATACATTAATCAATTTCGACATAAAAAAATTATTTGTAATAATAAGTAAGAAAAGTTTTATTTGTTTTCGAAGCATAAAAAAACTGCTGAAGCGTTTTCTCTATAATTAAATAGGCTATTTTTCACAATCTCTCGATTGGGTTTGTGCTTCAACAGTTTATATTATTAATGTTAAATTATAATGTTTATATTTAATTGTTTTTGTTTGTTATTATTAACTTGTTTATAATATAACATGTATGAAAATTAAAGTCAAATCGGTAATAAGTCTTATTTTTATGCAATATTACCATATTGACAGAAAATATTGGTCATCTATTAATATTATTCATATAAAAAGTAACCAATTAATATAAATATATATCATAAATTTCAAGTTAATGTAAGTAAAAGTAAGGTTAAGGTAAAATATTACTTTATACATTTATTGGGTTTGTGCATATTTAACAAAAATTCAACATTTGTAATCTTTCTTTAATATTGACTTTTTTTCCCAATAGGAGTAATATGATTTTATAGTGGAGATGTATCGAAGTGGTCATAACGAGAACGACTCGAAATCGTTTTGCCATAACAGGCACGTGGGTTCGAATCCCACCGTCTCCGTTAAAATGTTCCGCAAGAGTTTTATATTTTAATTCTTGCTTATGACTATTATATCTTTTTGAGTAAAATTTTCTAAAGAAAATGAATAATAAACTAGGGCGTATTATTACGCCCTAGTTTATTATTCATTTTCCTTAGAAACTACGTCTTTTGTTTTTGATCATTACTGCACCAGATCCGATTACTGCAACTGCACATACACCAAGGATTACGAATACCATATTGTTTAATGTATCGCCAGTTGATGGAGTAGAATCAATCTCTGCATCTGCTTGGTCTGCATTATCAGCCATAGGAGCTTTTTCATCTTCAACTTTTACTTCATCATTAGCAACTAATGATAAAATTGGACTGTTTAAGTATAATTTTTTAGATGAACCATATGAGAATATAGCGCTTTTTGATGAATCTGTAGTTACATCGATAGTAGTACCATTTGTAAATACTTCTTTACATTCTGCAGGTACTTGAGCTTTGTCTAATACAGTAATAACGCTCATTTCATAAACTTTCTTTTCTAATTTCTTGTCGCCCCAGTTCCAATTAATTGTCTTTTTATCTTCACTTACTTCTGCAACTAGATTAGTATCGTTAGTAGTAATTGTTCCATCTACAATACTGAATTCCTTTGGAATAGTATCTACTAATGAGTTACCCACTACATAAGATGTTACTTGTTCTGTAATTTTCTCAAATACACCTTTGATGTCACTTACGATAGATGATGATTGAATATCTGCAGTGTAGAACATTGTACCTGTTGATGTAGGTGTAGATATTCCACGTAAGAAGTTTTCTGCTTTTGTATCTGTGTCATAGCCTATAGTTATTACTTTTAAGCTTGGATTAGTTGTAAATGCGTCAGTAATTGCATTTTGTGCAGCAGCTTCATCAAATACTTCTCCGTCTGATAATATAATAAAGAATTTATTTTTAGCCTGTGAGCTTCTTAACATATTGTTGGCATCTTTTACTCCTGGTGCTAATTTAGTTCCACCGTTATTTTGTAAGTCATTAATAGCTTTATTTAGGTTTGCCTTTGAATTAGTTAGTGGTGAAAGAACCTTTGATGATTCAAAGAAAGTAACAACACCAACATTTACTTTTACATCAGGAATTGCAAGAACTTCATTTACAAAGCTATTGGCTGCTTCTTTCATTTTTGTAGTTTTGTTTCCAATCATACTACCTGATGAATCAAGAATAAGAACTATATCTGTGTCGCCACCTTTAGAAACTGTATTTGTAATTTCTGTAGTAGCTTTAGTTGTGTCAATTTTGAAATTTATTTTAGCATAGCGATTGCCATTTGAATCTTCAGATTTACCATCAACTGTTGTCCACTCAGCTGATTTAGTAACTGTGATATTATCTTGTGTTTTGCTAACAACACTATTATCTGCAAAGCTAGTAAATGCACTTGCTACAATCATAGTCATTGTTAATAATCCCCCAATAAATAATTTTGATCTTCTCATTTTATTTCCTCCCCTGAAATATATAACCGTTTATCATCTTATGAATTAATTATAACATAACTATAAAAATAACGCAATAAATATTTAATATTTTATTAATAATTTTAAGAAATAATAAATATTATTAGTAGTAATAAGTGAAATATAATTGTATCTAAATCTCTCAGTATACAGCATATAATAAAGGCTCCACTTGCGCGGAGCCTCCTATCTTATATATTAATTAATAGTTATTTCTTTTTTTACTTAAAGCTACACCTGATCCGATTACTGCAACTGCACATACACCAAGGATTACAAATACCATGCTATTTAATGTATCACCAGTTGATGGTGTTGAATCAATTTCTGCGTCAGCTTGATCAGCGTTATCTGCTAATGGAGCTTCTTCCTCTTCAACTTCAACTTCGTCATCGCCTTCAGTAGCTAATGAAAGTATTGGGCTGTTTAAATATAATTTGTTTGTTGAACCATATGAGAATACAGCACTTTGTGAAGAATCAGCAGTTACATCGATAGTAGTACCATTTGTGAATACTTTAGTTGTTCCTTCAGGTACTTGAGCTTTGTCTAATACAGTAATAACGCTCATTTCATAAACTTTTTTCTCTAATTTATTCTCGCCCCAGTTCCAGTTAATTGATTTCTTGTCAGCGCTTACTTCAGCAACAAGATTAGTGTCATTTGTTTGAATTGTTCCATCAACTATACTGAATTCCTTTGGAATAGCATCTACTAATGAATTACCAACTACATATGATTTTACTTCTTCTGTGATTTGTTCAAATGCACCTTTTAAGTCTGTTACAATACTTGATGATGTTACTGAGCAATCGTAGAACATTGGTTGTCCTGCAGCATTCTTTGTAGCAACTTCTTTAAGGAATTTATCTCCTGATGTACCAGCATCATATCCTACAGTAATAACTTTTAATCCAGCAACTTCTGTTTTTGCTGTATTTAATAAATTAACAGTTTTTGAAGATGAATAAACTTCACCATCAGTTAAGATTATAAAGAATTTATTTTTTGCAGTACTTGCTTGAATCATTTTTTGAGCATCTGGAACTGCTGAATAAAGTTCAGTACCACCATATGCTTTAAGTGTATTTAATTTGCTCTTTAATACAGTTGCGTCACTAGTTAATTTAGATAATTCTTTGTGTCCTGTTGCAAATGAGAATATACCAACATTTACAGCAACATCTTGAATGTTTGTTACTTCATCGATAAATGAAGCTGCAGCTGTTTTTAATTTGTTAATCTTTGTTCCACTCATACTACCTGAGTCATCAAGTAACATTACTATATCTGTATTACCACCTTTAGAAATAGTGTTAGTTATTTCTGTAGTAGCATTAGTAGTGTCTATTTTAAAATTTATTTTTGCATATGGATTACCACTAGCGTCAGTTGATTTTCCATCAATAGTTGTCCATTCTGCACTTTTTGTAACTGTGATATTATCTTGAGATTTAGATACAACGCTTTCATCTGCAAAGCAAGTAGCTACACTTGAGAAAACTAATGTCATAGTTGTTAAGATTCCAAAAACTAATTTTGATTTTTTCATTTTTATACCCCCTGTATAAATTATACACCATTTACCTCATGAATTAAGTATAACATAGTTGTTATAAAAAAACAACACTTTTTTAATAATTTATTAATAATTTTTAAAAAATGTTAACAAAACCTTTGTTATAGGGCATAGTGAATGTTGAAAAATAGTATTTATAATGATAAAATCATATGGAAAGAATTAAAGAGGTATTAGAAATGAAGACTATTCGAGAAGATATTAAGAATAATAATTACAAAAATATATATTTGTTATATGGTAGCGATGATTATATGAAAAATTTATATAAGAAAAAGTTAAAAGATGGCTTACTTAATGGAGCAGATGAGATGAATTATTCTTATTATGCAGGTGATAAAGTAGATGTGGAACAGATTGTTTCTATAGCTAATACCATGCCGTTTTTTAGTGATAAAAGAATCGTTTTTATAGAGGATTCAAATTTATTTAAAGAAGCAAGTGATTTAGCGGACAGTTTAAAAGAAATACCAGATACAACATTTTTTGTATTTGTTGAGAATGCTATAGATAAAAGAAATAAATTATACAAGTATGTATCAAAAAATGGATACATAGTAGAAATGAATGGACTTACAGAAACTGAATTAATGGCATTTGTACAAAGTGAAATTAAGAAAAATGGTAAGCAAATTTCTAATTTAGATATAAGTTATTTGCTTGGTAAGATAGGCTATGATATGAATGTTATTCATAATGAGTGTGAAAAACTTTGTTTTTATGTAGGAGATTTAGAAGTCGTAACTAAAAAGGAAATAGATGAAATATGTATTGCTACTTTGGAAAATAAAATATTTGATATGCTAGATTGTATAGCATCTGGTAAGAAGGATAGAGCATTAATATTATATAATAATTTAATAGCACTTAAAGAATCACCAATAAAAATATTAAGTCTAATTACAAGGCATTATAATATATTATATAAAATTAGTTTAGGAAATAGCGCTAGAGTAGATAGTTCTACTATGGCATCTAATATAGGTATACCACCATTTGCATTGAAGAAATATGGTTATCAATTACAGAAATTTAATAAAGATAGATTACATAGGATTTTGCAAGACTGTTTAGAGATAGAAGAAAAGTCTAAATCAGGAAGAATTGATCCTCAGATAGGTGTAGAGATGTTGATTGTGAAGTTGTTTGGATAAATTTAGTTTGACTTATATTTTTTTGATGTATAGTTCAATGTGATAGAGAGATAGTAAGTTAGATGGCTAAATATAAACATTATTTGTGAAATTTTAATTGTTAAAACAAAGATGTTAGTGTATAATGTGAAATGGTAATTTAGAAAGTTAGAAAAATGAAATACTAAAATTATGAAATGAGGTGCCACAGTGGCTACAATAGATCAAAGTAAAATCAGAAATTTTTGTATTATTGCTCATATAGACCATGGTAAGTCTACATTGGCAGATAGAATTATAGAGAAAACTGGATTGTTAACAGATAGAGAGATGCAGGCTCAAGTGCTAGATAATATGGATTTGGAGCGTGAGAGAGGTATTACAATAAAAGCTCAAACAGTTCGTATTATATATAAGGCCAATGATGGACAAGAGTATATATTTAATTTAATAGATACTCCGGGACATGTAGACTTTAATTATGAGGTATCTAGAAGCTTGGCAGCTTGTGAGGGAGCGATACTTGTAGTAGATGCAGCTCAAGGAATTGAAGCACAAACTTTAGCTAATGTATATTTGGCTTTAGATCATGATTTAGAGATAATGCCAGTAATTAATAAAATTGATTTGCCAAGTGCAGATCCGGAGAAGGTTAAGGCTGAGATTGAAGATGTAATTGGATTAGAAGCAGAGGATGCTCCACTTATATCAGCAAAGAATGGTATTAATATAGAAGATGTTTTAGAGCAAATAGTTCATAAGATACCAGCTCCAGTAGGAGATGCAACTGGTCCACTTAAGGCATTGATATTTGATTCAGTATATGATGCATATAAAGGTGTTATTATATTCTGTAGATTAAAAGAGGGTACTGTGAAGGTTGGAACAAAGATAAAGATGATGGCAACTGGAGCAACTGCAGATGTAGTTGAAGTTGGAATATTTGGAGCAGGACAATTTTTACCATGTGATGAATTGTCAGCAGGTATGGTTGGATATATAACTGCAAGTTTAAAGAATGTTAAAGATACACAAGTTGGGGATACTGTAACAGATGCACAAAATCCATGTGCAGAACCATTAGAAGGATATAAAAAAGTTAATTCAATGGTTTACTGTGGAATGTATCCTGTGGATGGGGCTAAGTATCCTGATTTAAGAGATGCATTGGAGAAGTTACAACTTAACGATGCAGCACTTAATTTTGAAGCAGAGAATTCAGTAGCTCTTGGATTTGGATTTAGATGTGGATTTTTAGGTTTATTGCATCTGGAGATTATTCAAGAAAGACTTGAAAGAGAATATAATTTAGACTTGGTAACTACTGCACCAGGTGTTATTTACAAGGTTCATAAAACTGATGGTACAGTAATAGACATAACTAATCCATCTAATTTACCTGATAGTTCTCAAGTGAATTATTTGGAAGAACCTATTGTTAATGCAGAGATAATGGTAACAACAGAATTTGTAGGTGCAATAATGACATTGTGTCAAGAAAGACGTGGTAGATACCTTGGAATGGAATATATAGAGACAACTAGAGCTTTATTAAAATACGAATTGCCACTTAATGAAATTATATACGATTTCTTTGATGCATTAAAATCAAGATCTCGTGGTTATGCATCATTTGACTATGAGATGAAGGGATATGAACGTTCAGAATTAGTTAAACTTGATATCCTTATTAATAAAGAAGAAGTAGATGCGTTATCATTTATAGTGCATGCTGATTCAGCTTATGAGCGTGGAAGAAAAATGTGCGAGAAGCTTAAAAAAGAAATACCAAGACATTTATTTGAGATACCTATTCAAGCAGCAGTTGGTAGCAAGATTATTGCTAGAGAAACTGTTAAGGCTATGAGAAAAGATGTATTAGCCAAATGTTATGGTGGAGATATTTCTCGTAAGAGAAAACTTCTAGAGAAACAAAAAGAAGGTAAGAAACGTATGCGTCAAGTTGGTAACGTAGAGATTCCACAAGAGGCATTTATGAGTGTTCTTAAGCTTGATGAAGAATAACATTAATTAGATAATATAGAATAGAGCATTTATGATTTATAGATATATTGTGACATAGAGTAACAACGGTGTAATATATAAGATAGAACTAATAGCAGTTAAAGATTAATAGCTATAAGATGTATAATATATAAGTAGTTAGATAGATTGTAAGATGAGGTAGTATATGAAAGATTTAGGAATATATATTCATATACCGTTCTGCGTAAAAAAGTGCCGATATTGTGATTTTTTGTCATTTAATAAAGATGATAATATGAAAAAAGCATATATTGAAGCTTTAAAAAAAGAAATACAATTATACAGTGTAGATAATAGTGAAGGAGTTTCTTCTATATATATTGGAGGAGGAACTCCTTCTTGTGTAGATGGTATATATATAGAAGAAATATTAAATGAAGTGAGAACACATTTTAATGTGTTAGAAGATGTAGAGATAACAATAGAGGTTAATCCAGGAACAGTTACAAAAGATAAGGTTAGTGCCTATAAAAGAGTAGGGATTAATAGAATAAGTATTGGACTTCAAAGTACGCATAATGATGAACTTAAAATGTTAGGAAGAATTCATAATTATGAAGAATTTTTGGAAACATATAGAATGTTTAGGGCAGAAAGTTTTGATAATATAAGTGTAGATGTTATGTCAGCTATACCTAATCAAACAGTTGAAAGCTATAGAGAAACTTTAAATAGAATTATACAACTTAAACCAGAACATATATCATCATATAGTCTTATAATAGAGGAAAATACACCATTTTATAAAGAACAAGATAGTTTAAAACTTGTAGATGAAGATACTGAACGACAGATGTATTATATGACTAAGGAAATATTAGAAAATAGTGGCTATAAAAGATATGAAATATCTAATTATGCTATGGAAGGAAAAGAAAGTAGACATAATAATAGGTATTGGGATGTTACAAAATCATATTTAGGCTTAGGATTAGGTGCGTCATCTTATGTAATTAATATGGTAGACACTAAAGAAAATTATACAATAAATACTGGACAAAATAATATACAATATAATAAGATAAATAATGTGTTTTCTAGTAAATATAAAATAAAAAATATATTTATAGAATTAATGGATGATAGTATAGTGGCAAAGCGATTTAATAAAATTAATAATATAAATGAATATATAGCTATATTAAATAGCCAAGAAGATATATTATCAGGTGCTAAGAGAGGTAGTGTTAGTTTAAGACAGAAGCTAGAATGTGATGTTGATTTAATTACATTTAGTATGTTAAAAGAAGAGTATATGTTTTTAGGTTTGAGAAGAATTGAAGGAGTAAGCATTAGTAAATTTGAAAAATTACATAATATTATAAGTTCATATGCAAAGGAATTTAATACGAAAGATGAAAGTACTATTACAAGTTATAAAGGTGAGAATATAAGTTGCGACAATGAAGAGAATACATTATTTAAAGAAAGTAATATGTATAATACATATGGAACAGTAATTGATAAATATATTAATATGGGGCTTCTTGTTGTGGAAGGAGATAGAATGTATTTGTCAGATGAAGGTATAGATGTGTGCAATACTATTTTTGTGGATTTTATTAATGAATAAAGATGACAAGTCATTACTGGTTTTAAATATTTTAAATTTGTGAGGAATTTGATATCTTTGCGCGCCAAATTCGTTTTGCGAAGCAAAAAACACTTTACGAATTTGAGTGCACCCTCCTGAGGAGTTTTTGTTTGTTTCATATAAAATAAACAAAAAAAGAATAAAGTTTTGGATGACTTTATTCTTTTTTTATATATACAAATGCCATATATAAAGGGAAAAAGCAGGATATAATTGTATAAATAATGAAAAATGTTAAGAAAATATAAACGAGTTATTACAAAGTTTATTTGAGTACTTGGATTTAGTGTAATATAATATTGTTATAGGGGTTATAAAAATATTTGAAAATCCATGTTCACTGGATTTCAAACATCTTTAATATATGTAAAGTTTACAATGTGGTAGTTGTAGGACATATATTAAAAGTATATTTGGAGGGATTATAAGATGATGTTATTTAGTAAGAAATTTGGGGTTTCTTTAGTTGCGTTTTTAGCTATGTGTGCAGTGGCAATGCAGCCAATTATGGCCAATGCTAATAAGGCAGAGAATTCTAGTGTAAGCAAAAGTGTTGTGCAAGAAGCTACAGGAGAACAAAGTAATGATAAGACATTTAGAGCTGCTAATCCATCAGTAACAACTGATGCTGATATTAATGTAGATATGCTAACACAACAACTTTCAGAATCTGGTACACCAGTTATTAAGATTGGTTCTACGACTCAAATGTTAAAGTATCTTGCAAATAGGAAAAGTTTTTATATGAGAAACTTATTGCCTATAAGAATATCTTCCGTTGATAATAGTAAATTAAAATATTTTCCTAATATACAAAGTCAAGGTGAATTAGGTTCTTGTACTGCTTGGGCAAGTGTATATTATCAAATGTCTTATGCAGTGAATAAGGCATTAAATCGTAATGGAAAATTAGAAGAAAATACATTTTCACCATCATGGGTTTATAACATGGTAAATGATGGAGAGAATATAGGTACATATTATTCAGATGTTCTTGCAGTATTATCCGAGGTGGGAGCTGTGCCATCTAATATGGTTGCTATAGATACAACTAATGATTGGCAGAATATAAGAGATTTGCACGCTACAAAAGAGAATTTCTTAGAAGCAAGTAAATATAAAGTTTCTGAGTTTTACAATATTGATATAAAGAATAGAGATTATGATACAGTTATAACATGTAATGATGATGTGGATTTAGATACTATTAAAAAAGCATTGGTTCTTGGAGAAGTGTTGTCAGCAACAACTGTATCAGATAACTGGCAAAGACAAGAAATTGAGCCTAATAAATGGAACAAGGACAATGACCCATATGTTGGAGAAACTATTGTAACAAGATGTGATGGATATTACAGTGGAACACACAGAATTACAATAGTAGGATTTAATGATGATATTTGGGTAGATATTAATCAAAATGGTTGTGTTGAAAAAGGCGAAAAAGGTGCATTTAAAATAGCAAATTCATGGGGAACAGAGTTTGATAATAATGGATTTATATGGATGTCATACGATGCACTCAATAGAGTTTCATCAGTACCTAGTTCAGAAAATGTAAATCTAGATAGTTATGAAAGAGAACTTGGACTAGTAGATATTATTGGTTTTAAGGTAGACGTAAAAGAAGAAGATAATGATGTATTTTTAAATATAGATATGGCTACAGATAATGCAGGAGAAGTTGCAGTAAATATTTTAGCAAAAGATAGAGCAACAGGAGAAGTAATCGGAGATTATAATCCAGTACCATTTATCTATTCAACAACATTCCAAAATATAGGCGTAAATGCATTTGATGGAACATACAATGAAAATGCACAAGGTAGCTTTTACATTGACTTAAGTAATGTAGTAAAAGGAATTTCAAAAGATAATTTAGAAAACTATGACTTTGAAATATCAATTAGCGACTCATACGAAGATGCATCTTCTTTAAAGGTAAATAATGTAAAGTTATATATTAAGAGTACAGATACATATATTGATACAGCGTTAACTGAAAAAGCATCTCTAAACTGGAGAAGCTTACTAATAAAACATGGAAGTGTAAACGAAGCTAGTTTACAAGATGCATATGAACCAGAAGCTGTAGGCTAAGAATTTTTTAATTATGGTTCATTCTAGAGAAGTTTACTGTAAGTTTAAGATGCGTTTATGCTAGAGAAGTTTACTGCAAGTTTTAGATGCGTTTATTCTAGTGACATTTACCGAAAGCTAAAAGCGGATTAATTATAGTGACGCACTAGTACGGGATAGAGTATATATATTTAATGGACGTTCTCACTTGACGTCACACCTAGCGGTACTAAGCTCCTTCGGCGCAAGTCTTGAAGTCGCTAAGGACCGAGGTGTTCAGACACCATTAAATATATATACTCTATCCCTTTATTATGTGCTGTTTACGGAGAGGTATTGTTATATGTGAATTATATAATAAGAATTCTAACCTATATTTTTGTTTTAACTTTTGTATTATATAGAAAAAAGAGATAAAGTACCCCGAGAAATGGCAAGAGATCAAGAAATCCAGGGTACAAAAGAGGTAGAATGTGTAGAAAAAAGAGATAAAGTACCCCGAGAAATGGCAAGAGTCTAAGAAATCCTGGGTACAAAAGAGGTAGAGTGTGTAGAAAAAAGAGATAAAGTACCCCGAGAAATGACAAGAAATCAAGAAAATTAGAAATTGCTATGCACTGAAACTAAAAAGTGAATAAAAAATAACAAAAAACAAAAAATAGATATAAAATGTATTGACAAAGTTACCGAAAGATGATATGTTAGTTTTAGTGTTAGCACTCGATTTGAAAGAGTGCTAATAAGAGGTAAATCGACAAAGGTGGGTGATAGTATGGAATTAGATGAGAGAAAAAGAAAGATATTGAATGCTATAATAAAGAATTATTTAGAGACAGGTGAGCCTGTGGGTTCCAGAACTATATCTAAGTATACAGACTTGAATCTAAGTTCAGCAACTATCAGGAATGAGATGTCTGATCTTGAAGAGATGGGATATATTGTTCAACCACATACATCAGCAGGAAGAATACCATCGGATAAAGGGTACAGATTTTATGTAGATGATATGCTTAAAGAAAAGCAGACTGAGGTAAGCGAGATAAGAGAGAAGTTGCTAGAGAAAGCTGATAAGCTAGAAGTTATTTTAGAGACAGCAGCTAAGATGCTTGCAACAGACACTAATTACACATCTATGATAACTAAACCACAGTATAAGAAACATTTGGTTAAGTTTTTACAATTATCCGATTTTGACACGCGAAAGCTTCTTATGGTTATTGTTTTGGATAATAATATTGTTAAGAATAGAATAATAGATGTGCCTGTAGATTTGGATAAGGAGATAGTACTTAAACTTAATATCGTACTTAATACTTTTTTACAAGGATTAGGAATAGAAGGAATTAATATTTCGGTTATTCAGAAACTTAAACAACAAGCAGGAGAACATAAAGAACTAATAGAACGAATTCTAGATGAAATAGCTAGTGTGATAGAAGAAGAGGATCAACTTCAGATATATACAAGTGGAGCAACTAATATTCTTAAGTATCCTGAACTGAGTGATAAGGAAAAGGCATCAGAGATTTTGAATGCGTTAGAAGAGAAGAATATGCTTACACAACTTATATCTAATAAGCTTGATGATGACACAGCATCAAAAGAAGAGACTGGAATTCAAGTATATATTGGTAACGAAAGTTCTATAGACTCTATGAAAGATTGCTCATTAGTAACAGCTACTTATAAGTTAGAAGATGGAGTTTATGGTAAGGTTGGTATTATTGGACCTAAGAGAATGGACTATGAGAAAGTTGTAGAAGCTTTGCAAAGTCTAAAAGGTCAATTAGATGATATATTTAAAGACACAAAATAAATAGAAAGGTGGAACTAAAGTGTCAGATAACAATAAGGATGTAGAGATAAAGAAAGATGTACAAGAAGAGATTACAGCTGATACACAAGACAATAAAGAACTTGATAAAGAAGCTGAAGTAAAGGCAGAAACACAAGAAGAGACTGCTACAGAAACAAAAGAAGACAAAAAAGATGAGAAGGTATCTAAATTAAAGAAACATAAGAAAAAAGATAAAAGAGATGAGCAAATCGAAGAATTAAAAGATAAGCTAGTTAGAAGTATGGCGGAATTTGATAATTATAGAAAGAGAACAGAAAAAGAGAAATCTCAGATGTTTGAGATAGGAGCAAAAAGTATAGTTGAGAAGATACTTCCAGTAGTTGATAATTTTGAAAGAGCATTAGATGCAGCAACAGATGATGAGAAAGAAACACCATTTGTTCAAGGTGTAGATAAAATATATAAACATATGATAACTTCTTTAGAAGAAGTAGGTGTTAAGGCTATAGATGCTCAAGGTAAGGAATTTGATCCTAATCTTCATAACGCAGTTATGCATGTAGAAGATGAGGATATGGATGAGAATGTAGTAGCAGAGGAACTTCAAAAAGGATATATGTATAAGGAAAGTGTTGTAAGACATAGTATGGTAAAGGTTGCTAATTAATAAACTGATAGTTAATAAAATTGTTTAAATAAACTAGCAATTATAAAGATAACAAAGTTATAGCTAATAAAGTGGCTAACTAATAAATATAAAGATAATTTTAATAGAGAAAATTTTGAAAGGTAAAGGTGAAAGATATGGGTAAAATCATAGGAATCGATTTAGGAACAACAAATTCATGTGTAGCTGTTATGGAAGGTGGTAAGCCAGTAGTTATTTCTAACGCAGAAGGTCTTAGAACTACTCCATCAGTAGTTGCATTTACAAAAACAGGAGAAAGACTAGTAGGAGATCCTGCTAAGCGTCAAGCTGTAACTAATTCAGATAAGACTATTTCTTCTATAAAGAGACATATGGGTACTGATTATAGAGTAACAATAGATGATAAGAAGTATTCTCCACAAGAGATTTCAGCAATGACTTTACAAAAGTTAAAAGCTGATGCAGAAGCATATCTTGGAGAAAAAGTAACAGAAGCTGTTATTACAGTTCCAGCATATTTTAATGATGCTCAAAGACAAGCAACAAAAGATGCAGGTAAAATTGCTGGATTAGAAGTTAAGAGAATTATCAATGAACCAACTGCAGCAGCACTTGCATATGGTTTAGATAATGAGAATGAGCAAAAGATTATGGTTTACGATTTAGGTGGTGGTACATTTGACGTATCAATTATCGAAATCGGTGATGGAGTTATTGAAGTATTATCAACATCAGGAGATAACAGACTAGGTGGAGATGACTTTGATGATAAGTTAACTAGATATATGATAGATGAATTTAAGAAAGCTGAAGGTGTAGACTTATCTACAGATAAGATGGCATTACAAAGATTAAAAGAAGCTGCAGAAAAGGCTAAAAAAGAGCTTTCAACAGCAGTTACTACTAATGTTAATCTTCCATTTATTACTGCAACAGCAGAAGGACCAAAGCATTTTGATTTAAATATAACAAGAGCTAAATTTGATGAGTTAACTCATGATTTAGTAGAGAGAACTGCAAGACCTGTTACAGATGCTCTTCAAGCAGCAGGACTTCAAGCTTCAGAGATTAGCAAGGTATTATTAGTTGGTGGTTCAACTCGTATACCAGCAGTTCAAGATAAAGTAAAACAATTAACTGGTCAAGAGCCTTCTAAGACACTTAACCCAGATGAGTGTGTTGCTTTAGGAGCTTCAATTCAAGGTGGTAAGTTAGCAGGAGATGCTGGTGCAGGAGATATTCTATTACTTGATGTTACTCCACTTTCATTATCAATTGAAACTATGGGTGGTGTAGCTACAAGACTTATTGAAAGAAATACTACTATACCTACTAAGAAGAGCCAAATCTTCTCAACAGCAGCAGATAACCAAAGTGCAGTTGATATTAATGTAGTTCAAGGTGAAAGACAATTTGCAAGAGATAATAAATCATTAGGACAATTTAGATTAGATGGTATACCACCAGCAAGAAGAGGTGTTCCACAAATCGAAGTTACATTTGACATTGATGCTAACGGTATTGTTAATGTTTCAGCTAAAGATTTAGGAACAGGAAAAGAACAACACATTACAATTACAGCTGGTTCTAACTTATCAGATGCAGATATAGATAAAGCAGTAAAAGAAGCTGCTGAGTATGAAGCTCAAGATAAGAAACGTAAAGAAGCAATTGATACAAGAAATGAAGCTGATTCAATTGTATTCCAAACAGAGAAAGCATTACAAGAAGTTGGAGATAAATTAGATGCTAACGATAAAGCTGGTGTTGAAGCTGACTTAAATCACTTAAAAGATTTAGTAGAAAAAGCTAATCCAGAAGTTATGTCAGAAGCAGAAGTTGAAGATATTAAAGCTGCTAAAGAGAAATTAATGGAAAGCGCTCAAGCATTATTCAGTAAAATGTATGAGCAAGCAGGCGGAGCAGCTGGTGCAGCAGGAGCTGGAATTAATCCAGAAGATTTTGCAAATGCAGGAGCTACTTCACAGGCAGCTAATGATGATAATGTAGTTGACGGTGATTATAAAGAAATATAAGAATGAATATAAAGGAAGATTTTAATGGCAGATAAGAGAGATTATTATGACGTGCTTGGTGTTTCCAAAACTGCAACAGATGACGAACTAAAGAAAGCATACAGAAAATTAGCTAAGAAGTATCATCCAGATGCTAATCCAGATAATGCAGAAGCAGAAGCTAAGTTTAAGGAAGCACAAGAAGCTTATGCCGTACTTTCCGATGGAGATAGAAGACGCCAATACGACCAATTTGGTCACGCCGCTTTTGAAAATGGCGGCGGTGGTGCTGGCGGATTCGGTGGATTTGACTTTGGTGGTATGGATATGGGTGATATATTCGGTGACTTATTTGGTGATTTCTTTGGTGGAGGTTCATCAAGAAGACGTAGTGCTAACATGCCACAAAGAGGAGCTAATGTAAGAACAGTTGTCAATATATCATTTGAGGAAGCTGCATTTGGTTTAGATAAAGAAATTGATATTGATTTGAAAGATAGCTGTCCTAAGTGTAGTGGTACCGGTGCTAAACCAGGTACATCTCCAATTACATGTTCAAAGTGTGGCGGTAAAGGTCAAGTTGTTATGACGCAACAATCTTTATTTGGTATGACTAGAACTGTTGGAGCGTGTCCAGATTGCGGTGGTACAGGAAAGATTATCAGAGATAAATGTCCAGATTGTTATGGAACAGGATTTGTAAAGAAGAGAAAGAAAATCGAAGTTGCAATTCCAGCAGGTATTGATAATGGTCAAAGTATTAGAATTAGAGAAAAAGGTGAACCAGGAATTAATGGAGGCGATAGAGGCGATTTACTTGTAGAAGTGAATGTTGGACGCCATCCAGTATTTCAAAGAGATGGTTATGATGTATTCTCTACTAAGGCAATATCATTTGCAGAAGCTGCCCTTGGAGCAGATGTAAGAATTAATACAATAGATGGTGAAATCCTATACACTATAAAACCAGGAACACAAAGTGATACTAAGGTTAGATTTAAGTCTAAAGGTATACCGACTCTTCGTAATAAGCAAGTAAGAGGAGATCATTATGTAACACTTGTTGTTCAAGTTCCAACAAAACTTACAGCTGAGCAAAAAGAATTACTTCGTAAGTATGACGATGCTGTAACAGGTAATACCACAGCAGTATCTGATGATAAAACAGATAAAAGTAAGAAAAATAAGAAAAAAGGAAAATTATTCTAGAATTAATATGTATAGAATATATAAACTTAAGTAACATAAAAACAGGTCAATGTTATATAGTCGATAATAGATTGATTAAATAACATTGACCTGGATTGTTATTTATATGTTTTTAAAAAAAGGTAGAAATTAATATTGGCTTAGAAAAATTTAAATAATTAGTTTGATATATTTAGAATTGTGATGTTAATAAAGAATGCTTAAAATTACATATAAGCATTAATAAAAGTATAGTCGAAATATATAGTGGATTTAAATAAAATTATATCAAGTGAGGCTAAAAATATGGAATATATGTTAGATAATGAAATATCACAAGAAGAGAAGAATGCCAATAAGTATGTAGTTAAATGTTGTACGATTACTTTATTAATGCTAATCGTAGTATGGTTAATGAAGTAAAACGAATAACAGAAGGAATAAATGAAATATCAGAGCAAACAAACCTATTGTCATTAAATGCATCAATAGAAAGTGCAAGAGCTGGTGAATCAGGAAAAGGTTTTGCAGTAGTTGCAGATGAGATTAGAAATCTTGCAGATGAAACAGGTGGTTTGACAAGAGATATTGATAATATAGTAAAAGATTTAGAAATTAAGGCAGATCAAGCACGAAGTGTTGTAGAACAAGTTGTATATGCTGTAAATGAAGAGAATGTGACAATAGATGAGACAATGAATAAGTTCGATGTAATGAGAGCTGAGATAGAACATCTAGATGTGAATATGAGAGAAATATTAAATAAGGCAAAAGAGGTAGTAGATTATAATAAAGTAATAAGTGAAAATGTAAGTTATTTAGCAACATCTACAGAAGATACAACAGGACATGCAAATAAAGCATATGAATTAACAAAGGAAAATAAAGAAAAAACACACAATACTAAGTTAGTAATGGAAGAATTACTAGAAGCAGTAAATAGATTAGCTAAAAATTGATTTTATAATATACGCATAACAAACACTAATTTGTAGGTATCTATGGCCCCTGTTTGCGACAGGGGCCATAGATACCTACAAATTAGTGTTTGCCTTGATTGTCACTAGAAGAGAAAAACACGAAAACTTCAGGTAAATATTTATTGAAAAAAAGTTAGAAATCTCTTATAATCATTAGGGTGTGAATTGTAAAGCTATATAATAGTTTAATATATAGGGTATATAATATAATCTTATATATAATATATTAAAATATATAACATATAAGATTATATGTTATGCATTGGAAAGAAGGATTGTTATGAAGTGGACTAAAGTGGAGATTATTACAACTACAGAAGCAGTTGATTTAATATATGTTATGTTAGATGATTTAGGAATAGAGGGAATACAGATTGAGGATAATATTCCTTTGACACAAGAAGAGAAGGATATGATGTTTATTGACTTTTTACCTGAATTACCTGAAGATGATGGAACGGCTAAAGTGAATTTTTATGTAGATGTAAAGGGCAATAATCCAGATAGTGATAATGAATCTAATAAAGTTGATGATATGGAGGCGTTTATTGGCCTTGTTAGAGAAGGATTAGATGATTTAAAAACTCGAATTGATATTGGAGAAGGAAAAATAACAATTGAAGATACAGAGGATAAAGATTGGCTTAATAATTGGAAAGCTTTCTTTAAACCTTTTAGAGTTGCTGAAGACATTATAATTAAGCCAACTTGGGAAACTCTTCAAGATAAGAAAGATGATGATATAGTAATAGAAATAGATCCGGGAACTGCATTTGGAACTGGATCACATGAAACTACAAGATTATGTATATCTGCACTTCGTAAATATATAAAGGAAAATACAACTATATTAGATGTAGGTTGTGGTAGTGGAATTCTTTCAATTATTAGTTTGAAATTAGGTGCAAAACATGTAACAGGTGTAGATATTGATAAAGCTGCAATTACTGCTACATATGAGAATATGGAAGTGAATAATGTTTCTAAAGATTCTATGAGTGTTTATTTAGGTAATATTTTAGAAGATGAAGATTTGGTTGATGAATTAGATATAACTACATATGATATTGTAGTGGCTAATATTTTGGCAGATGTAATTATGCCACTAAGTGACATTTTAAAGGATAAGATTTCTGAAAAAACACTATTTATTTCATCTGGAATAATCGATATAAAAAAAGATGAGGTTAAAGAGCGTTTAGAGGCTAATGGTTTTAGTATAATAGAAGTTGTTCAAATGGGTGATTGGTATTCTTATGTATGTAAAAAATAAAAATTAATATATTGTTTAAGAGGAGTAGGTTATGAACGAGAATTTAAATGAAGAATTAGGGAAAGCATATAAAGAATTACATGTAAGTGATCCATATTCAGATACACATGACGATTTTATGAAAGAGTTTGATGAGCCAGTTGTAGTAAAATTAAGTGATCAATCTAAGGATAATTTAGATAAATTCTTCGCTGTTGATTCAGAGGAGGTTAATAAAAGTAGAGATATTATTAAGACATTATCTATATGTGTAGCAGTATTTATAGCTATAAGTATAGCATTTGTTTTACTATCTAATAAAAGTAAGTTGGTTGAAATGAATGAAGAGGGAATAAAGAATGAAGAACACTGGACTGAATTTAAAACAGTGACAAGTTCAGAACAAAAAGAAGATGACATTATAGTAAAAATATATGAAGATGGGGAATTAGAGAGCGAATTAAAACTAAAATTCGATGGTGAGAAATATTCTTATGGAGATAAGGGTAAGAAGTACAAATATTTACTTGATGAAAGTGGGACGGTAGAAGGGTTAGGCTTGAAGATGCGATTAATAGTCCTTTCAGATGAAGAATATACATTTGACCAACTATATAATTCATTATATAATAATGTAGATGAAACATTAGAGTTTGTAGATTTGGATGAGTTGAAGGGTGCTGTTGGAGTACTTAATCAAACTTTAAAAGATATTGATGGTGTTGATGATACAGAAGATACTCCAGAGAGCGATATGAGTTTAGATGAGTTAGATAAAGTAAAATATCAATTGATATATTATTATTAGAACTATCATAAAACAAATACGGCTATTAGTTTTCAACTAGTATCAGTATTTGTTTTTTCTTTGCAAAACAAATTTGGTGCGCAAAGACTATGTACAGATTATGGCAACGAATGAAAATATGAATATAAGTTAATAAATGTTGCAGTGATAGGTTTGTTTAATAAAAAGATAAATAAAAAGAATATGTTAGGTGAGTGAAGTATGCATAGATTTTATGTGGAACCTGCTAATATTAACGATGGTAGGGTAATAATTGAAGGTAGTGATGTTAATCATATAAAGAATGTATTACGATTAGTCAGTGGAGATAATATTGTAATATGTGATGGACAAGGAATGGATTATTATTGTATAATAAGCGAGGTTACTAAGGAACAAGTAATAGCAGATATTGATAAAAAGATAGAATGTAAGGCAGAGTTAAATAACAAGATATATTTGTTTCAAGGACTTCCCAAGAAAGATAAAATGGAACTTATAGTTCAAAAATCTGTTGAACTTGGAGTATATGAGATAATTCCAGTTGTAATGAATAGAACAATTGTAAAAATTGATAATGAGAAAAAAGAGTTGGCAAGAATTAATAGATGGCAAACAATTGCTGATGAAGCTTCAAAACAATCTCGAAGAGGAATTTTACCGCAAGTACATAGATTGGTGAGCTATAAAGAGGCTTTGAATATGGCAAAAGAAATGGATATAGTTATTCTACCATATGAAAAAGCAACTGATATGTCTTATACAAGAAAGGTAATTGATAAAATTGCAATAGACCAAACTATTGGTATATTTATAGGTCCAGAAGGTGGATTTGATGAATTGGAGATAGAGTTAGCTGAGGAGATAGGATGTAAACCGATAACATTGGGTAGTAGAATACTTAGAACGGAAACAGCAGGATTGGCAATTATGTCTATGTTGATATATAATTTAGAGGATAAATAGATAAGCAGATAAGAAGAAGTTATAAAAGGTGATAGAATGAAAGTGTATTTGGATAATGCTGCAACAACTAAACCACATATAGAAGTTGTGGAGAAGATGAATTATGTGCTTAATGAAGATTATGGGAATCCATCATCTAAGCATATAAAAGGTTATGATGCAGAGAAGTATTTAAAAGAATCAAGAAATATAATAAGTAAATTAATGAAAGTTGACTCAAAAGAAATATATTTTACGTCCGGTGGTACAGAAGCTAATAATCTTGCTTTGATAGGAGCCGCTATGGCTAACAAGCGTAGAGGTATGCATATTATTAGTACAAGAATTGAACATCCATCTGTTTATAATCCGTTATTATTTTTAGAAGAATTAGGATATGAAATAGAATTTTTAGAAGTGGATAATATGGGACATGTCAGTATAGAAGATCTTAAGGGAAAGTTAAGACAAGATACAATATTAGTATCAACTATGTTTGTTAATAATGAAGTTGGAGCTGTACAAGATATAGCACAAATTGGACAAGCTATAAAAGATTATGATAAGGATATTGTATTCCATGTTGATGCTATTCAAGGATTTGGTAAGTATAAAATATATCCTAAGAGATGTAATATAGATTTAATGTCGGTGAGTGGACATAAAATTCATGGTCCTAAAGGTATAGGTTTTCTTTATATAAAAGACAAGACAAGAATAAAAACTGTATTCTTAGGTGGTGGACAAGAAAAAGGATTCAGATCAGGTACAGAGAATGTTCCTGGTATAGCGGGATTAGGGGAAGCCACAAGGCTTGTGTATGAAGAGTTTGATAAGAATATTGAAACTATGTATGCATTAAAAAAACATTTAATTGCAGGTTTATTAAAGATAGAGAATGTAACTATTAATGCGGTGGACATGAATCAATTAGATGAAGAGATTATTAAGAAAACAGCTCCTCATGTTGTGAGTGCTAGTTTTGAGGGAATTAAAAGTGAAGTTTTACTACATTCACTTGAAGATAAAGGTGTGTATGTATCATCTGGTTCAGCATGCTCGTCAAATCACCCAGCAATTAGTGGAACATTGAAGGCAATTAAAGTAAAAGATAACTTATTAGATAGCACAATACGATTTAGTTTTGCATCAACTACAACAATAGAGGATATTGATTATACAATACAATGTTTACAAGAATTAGTACCAATATTAAGAAGATATAAGAGGTATTAGCCAAGAAGATATATGAATATTAGATAAGTTGATATAAAAGATATTAGCCAAGAAGATATATATATATATATAAATACTAGCTAAGTTTGTATAAGAGATATTATATAAAAATATATAAAAAACTGGTTTAGTAAAGAGAAGTAATGTAAAATAATAAAGATTACAGAGAATTATTATAGAGTGATATATTTGAAGAAGTGTTAGAGAGGATGAAAGAATATGATGTTTAAAGCTTTTTTAGTGAAATATTCAGAGATAGGAATTAAAGGAAAGAATAGGTATATATTTGAGAATGCCTTAAGAGACCAAATCAAAAGAACTCTTGATTTAGTAGAAGGTGAATTTAAAGTAAGTAAAGAGCAAGGAAGAATATATATTGAAGCTCTTACAGATTACGATTATGACGAAGTTGTTGAGTCTTTATCAAGAGTATTTGGTATAGCTGGAATTATGCCAGTTGTATTAATAGAAGATGCAACTTGGGAGAATTTAAAAGATGAAGTTGTAAAGTATGTAAAGGATGTTCATGGAGATGATGAATTTACATTTAAAGTAGAAGCAAAAAGAGGAGATAAGAATTATCCATTAAAATCGCCAGAGATATGTATGGAATTGGGTGGATATTTATTAGAACATTTCCCTAATATGACAGTAGACGTACGCAATCCACAGGTTAGAATTAATGTAGAGATTCGTACAAAAGCATATGTGTACTCAACTGTAATTCCAGGTGCAGGTGGTATGCCAGTAGGAACTAATGGGAAGGCAATGCTTTTGTTATCAGGAGGAATAGATAGTCCTGTTGCTGGATATATGATTGCAAAAAGAGGTGTTAAACTTGATGCTACATATTTCCATGCACCACCATATACAAGTGAGAGAGCAAAGGATAAAGTAATAGATTTAGCAAGATTAGTTTCAAAATGGGCAGGTCCAATAGATCTTCATATAGTTAATTTTACAGATATTCAATTATATATTTATGATAAATGCCCACATGATGAATTAACTATTATTATGAGAAGATATATGATGAAAATAGCAGAATACTTAGCTAATAAAAATAACTGCTTAGGACTTATAACAGGTGAAAGTATAGGTCAGGTTGCAAGTCAAACAATGCAAAGTTTAGCTGCAACTAATGAAGTATGTACACTTCCAGTTTATAGACCACTTATTGGATTTGATAAACAAGAAATTATTGATATAGCAGAAAAAATAGACACATTTGAAACTTCTGTTTTACCATATGAGGATTGTTGTACAATATTTGTTGCAAAACATCCAGTTACAAAACCTAATGTGAATATTATTAAAAAATCAGAGACACATCTTGAAGAGAAAATAGATGAACTTATGGAGACTGCACTTAATACAGTAGAGACAATTGTAATTAAGCCAGGCGAATAGACAATATAACAAAGATAGATAAATAAGATAAATAATAATAAAACCATGCGCATCAAATTCGTTATGTGAAGACAAATTCACATTGCGAATTTGTGTGTTTTTACCATTAATTATAATTTTATATAGAAATAAATATATGACTAAATTAAGTAAAAATAAGGTAGTATTCCATGGAAATTTTTGTGAAAGAACAAAGATGATAAGTTATCTTTAATTTTCTATGCAATAAAAAAGGGATACGATATGTATCCCCATCATGGTTTTTTAAAATCTTATTACACTATGTAAGGTTTTAAAACTTCAAGTATTGCATCAAGATTTTCTTCATTGTGGATATTTAGGTTGATTGGATTAGATAAATCTAAACTAAAAATACCCATGATGGATTTAGCATCTATTACATATCTACCTGAAATTAAATCAAAATCTGTGTCAAATTTAGTAACATCATTAACGAATGATTTAACCTTATCAATTGAATTAAGTGATATTGTAACTTGTTTCATAATAAAAATCTCCTTTCATACATACACAATAAATTTAATAAAAATATTGATTTATCCTACGAGTATATAGTACAATTTTTTGTGAAAAAAGTCAACTTTAAAACTATACAATATTTCGACAAAAAAGGTCTAAAATAAGCCTATTTTATATATAATTATGGTAGATATAAAACAAATTATTATTGAAATTGATTAATTATGTAAGGATAAATAGAAAGGAAATGTATTAAATGGATAAAAAAAGGGTAGCATTTCTTACATTGGGATGTAAAGTAAACTCATACGAAACTGATGCTATGAGTAAACTTTTTGCAGATAATGGATATGAAATAGTAAAATTTAATCAAGTGGCTGATGTGTATGTAATAAATACATGTTCAGTTACCAATATGGCAGACAGAAAATCAAGACAGATGCTTCATAGGGCAAGAAAAAAGAATCCTAATGGGTTGATTGTTGCAACAGGATGCTATGTCCAAGCCTCTACAGAAGAGGTAAGTGAAGATATAGCCGTTGATTTGTTAGTGGGTAATAATAAAAAAAGTGAAATTGTTAATATAGTAGAAGAATATATAGCAAGGATAAATACATCTAAGGTTAATACTATTGATATTAATGATACAAAAGGTAGTGTTGTTTATGAAGATATGTTTATTGAGCAAACAGGAGAGAATACGAGAGCATATATAAAAATACAAGATGGATGCAATCAGTTTTGTTCTTATTGTATTATTCCTTATGCAAGAGGGAGAGTTAGAAGTAGGGACAAAGATAGTATTATTGAGGAAGTTGCATTGTTAGCAAAGAATGGTTATAAAGAAGTTGTTCTTACTGGAATTCATATATCATCTTATGGATTGGACTTTGAAAAAAATAAAAACTTAATGAACAAACATGTATTAGACAATAGATTAGATATTAAAGAAACATTAGAACATAATCTTTATACAGATAGTAGGATAAATGATGGTGAACAAGACTATTTACAAAATACAACTAAAACAAAAGGGTTTGTTTATGAGTATTTATTAGATGTAATAGAAAGTATAGCTTTAATTGATGGAATAGAACGAATTAGATTAGGGTCATTAGAACCAAGAATTATTTCAGATGATTTTATAGGAAGATTGTCTAAAATTAATAAAGTGTGTCCACATTTTCATTTGTCTTTACAAAGTGGCTGTGATGAAACATTAAAAAGAATGAATAGAAAGTATACAGCCGCAGAATATAGTTCTAAGTGTGATATTCTTCGAAGATACTATGATAATCCTGCAATTACAACAGATGTTATAGTGGGATTTGCAGGTGAAACTATGGAAGAATTTCATGAGACAGAGAAATTTCTCAAGGAGATAAATTTTGCTGAAATGCATATCTTTAAATATTCTATAAGAAAGGGAACTGTTGCGGCAAGAATGCAAAATCAAGTGAATGATGTGGAAAAAAATAATCGAAGCAAGATTTTATTAGATATGAATAGTATTAATCACAAAAATTATATAAATTCATTTGTAGGCACAATACAAAAGGTGTTGTTTGAAGAGAAAATTCAACTTAATGATAGACATTATTTTGTAGGACACAATGAAAGATATGTGAAAGTTGTGGTAGAAATAGGCTATGAAGAGGGAATGGTAAAAACAGATATTGATGTTAGTAATTCAATATGGGACGTTAAAATTAATGGACTTCTAAATGATGAAATGATTTGTGGTATCCTTATATAATAGGTTTAAAGAACTATGGAAAAATAAGCATAAAAACTAGCTTGAATAATATTGGAAAATGTAGTAAAATAAGATTGTGTTATTATATGTAAGTATGGAAAATCCACAGGCAGTTTGTGTGGGATAGAATTACTAAAAATGGTTTGAAAGGCGGGATTTTAATGCAAGAGATAAATAATACTCAATGCTTTAGAGTTCAGAAGGAAAAAGAGATAAGTGTGGCTGACATTGTGGCTTCTGTATATTATTCTTTAGTAGAAAAAGGATATAATCCTGTGAATCAGATAGTAGGTTACATTATGTCTGGTGATCCGACTTATATCACAAGTTATAATGGTGCTAGAAGTTTAATAATGAAAGTTGAACGTGATGAGATTTTAGAAGAATTGTTGGAGAATTATATTAATCGTAATTTGAGATAATTATTTTGAATTAATTTGATTGATATAATTGATTTTAATTATACTAATTTCTAATTTGTTGATGTAGAATATTTTATTGATATGTTAGAATATTATTTTGACGTGAAATTCATAGCATACAGAATACAGATTTTATATTAAAATTATAAAGGATGTAATGTAGGTTACATCCTTTATAATGGAGTTTAAAGATATTGTTTTTAGAGATTTTTTGGAGATATAGATATATGAGAATAATGGGATTAGATTATGGAAGTGTGACAGTAGGAGTAGCTATTAGTGACCAACTACTTATTACAGCGCAAGGGATTGAAACTATTAGAAGAAAAGAAGAGAATAAGTTACGTCGTACTTTAGCGAGGATTGAAGAATTGATAAAAGAGTATGATGTAGAATTGATAGTGGTTGGACTTCCGAAGAATATGAATAATACATTGGGTGCAAGGGCACAGATGTCAGAAGAATTTGCTAATATGATAAGAAGGCGTACAGGATTAGAAGTAGTTATGTGGGATGAGAGATTGACAACTGTTGCAGCTCACAATGCAATGTTAGAAGCAGATATTAGCAGAAAGAAAAGATACCAAGTTGTTGACCAAGTAGCAGCAACAGTTATATTACAGAATTATTTGGATTTTAGAGAAAAAGGGATGTAAAGTATGGCAGAGAATAAAAAAACAATTATGTTTACAGATGAGAATAATGAGCAAATAGCGTTTGAAGTTTTAGAACAGACTACAATTACAGGAATTAATTATTTATTAGTATGTGATGCTCATGATGAAGAAGAAAGTGATGCATTTATTCTAAAGGAAATTAAGAATAATGACGATGATATAGTCTATGATGAAGTTATAGATGATATAGAGTTACAAGCAGTAGCCAAAGTATTTGGTGAATTATTAGATGAAGGTTTTGATATACAATTATAATATATAAATTATACAAGAAAGTTTTGATATACAAAATGCTTAAAAGAATAGTTGTGTATATCATTATAATATAAATTAAGATAAAAAGAACGGATGACTTCGGTCGATGAAACTGCAGCAGCTTTTAAGACAATATGTGCGAATTAATTACATGTATATCTAATTAGAATGAAACGGAATGCTTTTGTAATTAGTATATGTTTTGTGTATTTAGTGAGCGGGTATATGCTTAATAGTGGAATGCATATACAATTTTATAATAATTGTTAAGTATAGATGAGAGGATCTATATTTGTAATGTGTAATCTAGCAAGTTTCATAAAAGTTCTTACTATAAAATTAATTATGGAGGTGCTTTTTTGAGTAAAGTAGAAGACGCAGAGAAGAAAGTAAAAGTTATACCCCTAGGCGGGCTAGAGAAGATTGGAATGAATATAACTGCATTTGAATGTGATGATTCAATTATAGTAGTGGATTGTGGTTTATCATTCCCAGATGATGAGATGTTAGGTATAGATTTAGTTATACCAGACATTACATATTTAAAAGATAACATTGATAAGGTAAAAGGATTTATTATTACACATGCTCATGAGGATCATATAGGTGCATTGCCATATGTATTAAAAGAAATTAATGTACCTGTGTATTCAACAAAATTAACAGGAGCAATTATAGATAATAAGTTAAAAGAACACGATTTACTTAAGAGAACAAAGAGAAAAGTTATTAAGTATGGTCATGCTATTAACTTAGGATGTTTTAGAATTGAATTTATTAGAACAAATCACAGTATAGCAGATTCAGCTGCACTTGCAATTTATACGCCTGCTGGAATTATTGTACATACAGGAGATTTCAAAATTGACTATACACCAGTGTTTGGTAGTACAATTGATTTACCAAGATTTGCAGAAATCGGCAAAAAAGGTGTATTAGCGTTAATGTGTGATAGTACGAATGCAATGAGAGATGGTTATACTCAATCAGAGAAGACAGTTGGTACGACTCTTGACGGCATATTTGCAGATAATACATCAGGAAGAATTATAGTTGCAACATTTGCCTCTAACGTGGATAGAGTGCAACAAATTATCAATTCAGCTCAAAAGTATGGTAGAAGAGTTGTTATTGAAGGAAGAAGTATGGTTAATATAGTTAATGTAGCTCAAGAATTGGGATATATTAAATGTAAAGAGAATACTATTATTGATATAGAGCAGATGGGGAATTATCCAGATGATCAAATAACTATAATAACAACAGGAAGTCAAGGAGAGTCAATGGCTGCCCTTTCAAGAATGGCATCAAGTATACATAGAAAGATTCAAATTATTCCAACAGATACAGTTATTTTCAGTTCATCACCTATTCCAGGTAATGAAAAACAAGTATTTAAGGTAATAAATGAGCTTTCAATAAAAGGAGCTAAGGTTATATTCCAAGATACGCATGTATCGGGACATGCTTGTGCAGAAGAGATTAAACTTATGTATACATTAGTAAGACCTAAGTATGCTATACCAGTGCATGGAGAGTTTAGACATCGTATGAGACAAGGTGAATTAGCTAGAAGTATGGGTGTTGATAAGGAAAATGTATTTATATTAGCATCAGGTGATGTTCTTGAATTGTCAGAATCAAGTGGTGCAATTGTAGATAAAGTTCCAGCTAGTGAAGTGTATGTTGATGGTTTAGGAGTTGGAGATGTTGGTAATATAGTTCTTAGAGACAGACAACATTTATCAGAGAATGGACTATTAATAGTAGTTGTAACATTTGAAAAACATACAAATCAGATACTTGCAGGACCAGACATTGTTTCAAGAGGATTTGTATACGTAAGAGAGGCGGAAGATTTAATGGAAGAAGCTAAATCTATCGTATATGATGCACTTCAAAGATGTATTGATAATAATATTACTGATTGGAGTAAGATTAAGAATATAGTAAGAGATGTACTTAGTGAATTCTTATGGAAACAAATTAAGAGAAGTCCAATGATATTACCTATAATCATGGAAGTATAGGAGGACTATTGTGAATAACGTAGAATATAACACAAAAAATTTGATTAGAGCAATTAGAACAAGTAATGAATATAATCATTATCATAGAGTGTTAGAGAAGATTAAACAGGATGAAGAATTATATGTTGGCATGAATGAATATAGAAAGAGATGTTTTATGCTTCAGATGGCAGATAATGATTCTTATCTAGATGATATAGCTAATTTAAGACAAGAATTTGGATATATTCTAGATAATAATTTGGTTAGCGAGTTTTTGATTGCAGAGCAAAGACTTAATAAAATGACGCGTCAAGTCAATGCATCTATTCTAGACTGTATTAATTTAGATATTGATTTCTTGTAAAAATTCGTTATACTATATATAGAGGTAATAAAGAGAACGCTTCGGCGTTCTTCTTTTATGTATGGAATATATATGTGTATGGATATATATGGTATAAATTAAAAGTTAATATGGTTGGTTTAGGAGGTTAATAATAGGATGGAAAGAGAACAGGCTGTTTCAAAAAGAGTTAAGGTTAACGTTGGAGCCAAAGAGAATGCAGAATATTTGAATACTATTATAAGACTTATACTTCATATAGTAGTGTATGGTGTTATTATATTTGCAATAGTATCATTTGCTGATAAGGCATATGAGTTTGCATATCAAATATATGGGGATGTTGCAGTGTCTCAGAAAGCTACTGTTAAGAAAAATATAGAGATTAAATCTGGAGATAATACTGTAGTAATTGCAGATAAGTTATACAAAGAGAAACTTATAATGAACAAGTATTCATTTATTGTGAGAATGAAGTTGTCTCAAGAAATTATTAAGCCTAACACATATAAGTTGGCTAATAATATGACATATAGTGAGATTATAGAAACAATATGTGCTACGGATACAGAGAGCGATGAATAAAGAGTCCAAAGTGACTCTTTGTTTTTGCAGTTTTATTCCATAGGAAAGTATAATTTCTAATTATTAACTATTGTGAAATAAACATAATTGCATAGAAGTTGGGTTAATGTATAAAGATATGCAGCTGATGGTAGGTGTACACTAGGTGAAAGTGTAGTAAAGTTGTATTTGGAGGAATAATAGATGATTACAGATAGATTTGTAGAAGAGTATATATGTACTTTGAACGAAGATTTGCCTGAGTATTTATTTGAAATAGAGAAAAAAGCATTAGAAGATGGAGTGCCAATAATAAAAAGACCAACACAGAATTTGCTTAGATTCTTGATTAGGAATTCTAAAGTCTGTTCTATTTTAGAGGTTGGTGCAGCGGTGGGATTTTCATCATTGCTTATGCATGAATATATGGAAAACGAAGGTAAGATTATAACTATTGAGAAAATGCATTCTAGGGCTGTAGAAGCCGTTGATAATATAGAGCGTGCAGGAAAGAATAATTATATTAAGGTAATAGAAGGCGATGCTTTAGAAGAATTATCTAAGATAGAGGAATCTTTTGATATGGTATTTATAGATGCAGCAAAGGGGCAGTATAATAATTATTTCGATGACATAATTGGGAAGTTATCAGGCAGAGGTATCCTTGTTTGTGATAATGTTTTACAAGAAGGAGAAATAGCAAGATCAAGATATGCTGTAACTAGAAGAAATAGAACAATTCATGGTAGAATGCGTGAGTTTTTGTATATGATAACTCATGATGATAGATTAGATACTATTGTTTTACCAATTGGTGATGGAGTAACTATAAGTTATATTAAGTAAAGCATTAGGTAACATATGAAGAATTGTGTAGTTTTTTGATTTAACATAGAATAATAAAGATTAAAGAAATAAGTAAGAAAGTGAGTGTAATTATGGATAATAGAAAGAAACCAGAATTATTATGTCCTGCTAGTAGTTTAGAAGTGCTTAAGACTGCTTTTTATTATGGGGCAGATGCTGTTTATATAGGTGGAGAAATGTACAGTTTAAGAGCTAGAGCAAAGAATTTTAGCATGGAAGATATTGCTACAGGAATTGAATATGCCCATAAATTAGGGAAGAAGGTATATATAACAGCTAATATTACAGCTCATAATGAAGATCTAGATGGAGCAAGAGAGTATTTTAAGGAATTAAGTGAATTAGGCCCAGATGCATTTATTATATCAGATCCAGGCCTATTTGAAATAGCAGGAGAAGTTGCGCCTAATATAGAGAGACATATAAGTACACAAGCTAATAATGTTAATTATGCAACATGTAATTTTTGGCACAAATTAGGTGCTACAAGAGTAGTAACAGCTAGAGAGTTATCTATAGATGAAATAAAAGATATAAAGAGTAAGATAGATCCTGAATTAGAGGTAGAAACATTTATACATGGAGCTATGTGTATTTCATATTCTGGTAGATGTTTGCTAAGTAATTATTTTACTGGAAGAGATGGTAATCTAGGTGCTTGTACACATCCGTGTAGGTGGAAGTATCATGTAATGGAAGAATCTCGTCCAGGTGAGTATTTGCCAGTGTTTGAGAATGAAAGAGGTACATATATATTTAATTCAAAGGATTTATGTATGATAGAGCATATACCAGAGATTGTAGATGCAGGAATAGATAGCCTTAAGATAGAAGGTAGAATGAAGACAGCTTTATATGTTGCATCTGTTGCAAGAACATATAGAGAAGCCATAGATGATTATTTTGAAAGTGAAGAGTTATATAGAAGCAAAATAGAACACTATAAAGAAGAAATAGCAAAATGCACATATAGACAATTTACTACAGGTTTCTTCTTTGGAAAACCTACACATGAAACACAGATATATGATAGTAATACATATATTAAGGAGTATACTTATTTGGGAATAGTTCAGGAAATAGACAAAGACGGTAATTGTATGCTTTATCAACGTAATAAGTTTAGTGTAGGAGACGTTGTGGAAGTAATGAAAAATAACGGAGACAATGTTTCTACCAAAGTAGAAAAAATATATGATGAGGATTATAATGAGATGGAATCATGTCCACATCCTAAACAGAAAATATATGTAAAGTTTGATAAAGAACTATCTATTAATGATTTGATTCGTATAAAAGAATAGAATTAAAGAAAGTAAAAGATTTATACGAAATTATATAAAGAGTTCCATATTAAAATCAGGTTATATTATAAGGAGAATTATATTATAAGGAGGCTTATATGGGAGAAATAGATAAATCTTTTCAAAAAAAGAAAGATGTCTTAAAAAGAGAATTGGAATTAGAACGACAGAAATATACAAAACAATATAAGTCATTGGACAGAACCTTGAATAGAATTGCTATAGTAATGGTATTATTAGCAATGATATTACTAGGGGTATATGCTGGAAGTAATAATAAATTTAATAATGGTGTATTTAAAAATGGAATTGGTTATAAATCTACTAGTGAGTATATTCAAAGACAAAGTGTAGATATTGAGGAACCATAGTTTAGGTCTAATGATATAAAAATTAAATATAATTATATACAAACTGAAAATATATAAAATAAAAAATATATTATGTCAAATGGGAAAAGCACCTTTTTAATACTTTATGCATAAAATAGTATAAATGCTTAAGTATTAAAGAGGTGCTTACTTTATGAATACGTTTCTGAAACCTTTAAGCACCAAAGATGAGAAAATATACTTAAACAAGATGAAAATGGGGGATTTGAAAGCAAGAAACATTTTAATAGAACATAATATGCGTTTAGTTGCACACATTGTAAAAAAATATAATATTAAAGAAAATGATATGGAAGATTTAATATCTATAGGTACTATTGGGTTGATTAAAGCTATAGATACATTTTCAGTTGATAAAAATTATAAATTAGCTACATATGCAGCTAGATGTATTGAAAATGAAATACTTATGGAATTTAGAAATGGTAAAAAAACATCAAAAGAAATATTTATGTATGAAGCTGTTGGAACAGATAATACAGGAAATACTATGAATTTAATTGATGTGATTGAAGCGGATGATGAAGATATAATAGGGAAAATGGATATAAGGGAAAAAATACAGCAATTATATATTTATATAGAAGAAATTTTAACAGATAGAGAAAAAGAAATAATATATCTTAGATATGGGCTTAATAGTGGTAAAGAATTTACTCAAAGGGAAATATCTGGAAGGTATGGAATAAGTAGAAGTTATGTTAGTAGAATTGAGAAAAAAGCATTAAAAAAATTGTATAAAAAGTTTACGATTTAATGTTAATTTAAACTAATAAGTTTTATTAGAAATGCCGATAAATCTAATAACGTGCTAGAAATCTGATGAGGCAGATAAAAGAAAAACTACTTACACATAAAAGAAATACAGTATATAGTAAATATTGTCTATTTTTACCAAAATAATTGTTAAAAAATGGTAATTATGATATAATTTATACAAGAGTTTTCATGTAGGGAATGAATTATTATAGAAGGAGTATAATGCGAATTATCTTATATAAAAGGGTTTTCGCAATTCCTCAGCGATTAACGCTTCGGAATGGAGGATTAATATGGAGTTAAGTAGAAAGAAGAAAAGATTAGGTGATATCTTAATTGAACAGAAGGTCATAACAGAAGACCAATTAAAGGCGGCATTAGCATACGGTAGAGATAAGAAACTGCGTGTTGGTGAAGCTTTAGTTGATATGGGAACAATTAAAGAAATTGATATTGCTAAAGCATTACAAAAACAGTTAGGATGCGAATATATTTCTTTACAAGGATTCCAAATTGAGCCTGAAGTTCTGTCACTTGTTGAAGACTCTATTCTAAAGAAATACTGTTTAATCCCATGTGAATTTGATAAAACTAACCCTAATATTTTGAAAGTAGCTATGTCGGATCCTATGGATATTATGGCTATGGACGATTTGTCTATAATTACAAATTTCCAAATCGAACCAGTAGTTGCAACAACTACAGATATTAGGGTTGCAATAGATAAATATTTTGGTGAAGCAGCAGCGAGAAACGTTGCGGCTTTGTATGCAAAAGAAAGACAAGAACATAAAAAGGCGACTGAGGAAGATGCAGCAAGTGCAGCAGTTAATGATAATATTGATAATTCGCCTATCGTTGTACTTGTAAGAACAATTATAGAACAAGCTGTTCGTCAGAGAACATCAGATATACATATAGAAGCTCTAGAAGAAAGAGTTAGAGTAAGATTTAGAGTAGATGGTACATTGAAAGAGGTTATGAGTTATGAAGCATCATTAATAGATGGTATTGTAGCCAGAGTTAAAATTTCAGGTGGTATGGATATATCTGAAAAAAGAAAACCTCAAGATGGTCGTATAACTCAGATAGTAGACAAAATGGAATATGATATCCGTGTATCTATTCTACCGACTGTATTTGGAGAAAAGATAGTTATGCGTCTTACTTCCAAACAAGGTCTTACAAAACCTAAATCAGCTTTAGGATTTACAGAGGATGAGATGAATAAATTTGATGGAATACTTGCCAACCCTCATGGAATAGTGTTAGTTACAGGTCCAACAGGAAGTGGTAAGTCAACAACATTATATACGGCATTAAGTGAGCTTAATACAGAAGATGTTAATATAATTACAGTAGAGGACCCAGTAGAAGCGAATATTGATGGTATAAATCAGGTACAAGTTAATCCAAAAGCAGAAATGACTTTTGCAGCGGCACTTAGATCTATACTTCGTCAGGATCCAGATATTATAATGATCGGTGAAATTCGTGATGGTGAGACAGCAGAAATTGCTGTTAAGGCATCTATTACAGGTCACTTAGTTGTTAGTACACTACATACTAACTCAGCAGCAGCTACAATTTCTCGTCTTGCAGATATGGGAATTGAGCCATACTTGATTGCAGATGCAACAGTTGGTGTTATAGCGCAACGTCTTGTTAAAAGATTATGTCCAGAATGTAAGCGAACAAAATATGCAGATTCATTCGAAAAAGAAGTGCTAGGTGTACCAGAGAATGCAGAAGTAGCGGTATGTATGCCTAACGGATGTTTGAAATGTGGCGGTTCTGGTTATTCAGGACGTATTGGTGTATATGAGATTATGCCAATAACACCTAATATTAAGAGAGTAATTGCAGCTGGTGGAGATTCAGAACAAATAAAAGAAGTTGCACTTCGTGAAGGAATGTCTACATTGCGTATGTCAGCAGCAAAACTTGTTTTACAAGGTGTAACTAGTATGAGTGAAATGAAGAGAATATCATTTGAAGAATAATAAGGAACTATAATATGAATTGATTGAAGATTTATGAGAAATAGATATAGGGAGATAATGCTATGGTTACAATGGAGGAATTGCTAGGTGTAGCACATGAAATGGGAGCCAGTGATGTTCATATTTCAGTTGGACTTCCGCCAAAAGTAAGAGTAGATGGTGATTTGGTAGATATGCCAGAGTATCCTATATTAAGAAATGAAGATACAGAAGCTCTTACACTATCAATAACATCAAATTATCATAGGTCGATATTAGAAAAATGTGGTGAAGTAGATTATTCCTATGCCATAAATGGACTTGGTAGATTTCGTGTAAATATATTTAAACAAAGAAATACTTTCGCAGCGGTTATCAGACTTATAAGTTCAGAGATACCTTTGCCTGACCAACTTGGTTTACCAAATTCAATGATTAATTTAATACATAAAAAAAGAGGACTAGTGTTAGTTACAGGTCCAACAGGAAGCGGTAAGTCAACAACATTAGCGGCCCTAATAGGGCAAATTAACCAGACATATCCCTATCATGTAATTACACTAGAAGATCCGATAGAGTATTTGCATACGCATAAAAAATCAATTGTTAATCAAAGAGAGATGGGGCTCGACTCTATTAATTATCAGAATGCACTTAGAGTTGCATTACGTGAGGATCCCGATGTAATACTTGTTGGAGAGATGCGTGACTTAGAGACAATTTCAACAGCTATAACAGCTGCTGAAACAGGCCATTTAGTATTTTCTACACTACATACTATTGGAGCAGCTAATACAATTGACCGTATAATTGACGTATTTCCACCACATCAACAGCAACAGATAAGAATACAGTTGGCAGCGGTTTTAGAAGCGGTAATTTCTCAAACATTAATACCTCATGCATCGGGAAGAGGTAGAAAAGCTGCATTTGAGGTTATGATAGCAAATCCTGCTATAAAGAACCTTATAAGAGAACAAAAAACCCATCAAATTAATGCAACGATTCAGACAAACAAAAAGGATGGAATGGTTACAATGGATGATGCTTTGTATGATTTGTATGCAAGAGGTGACATATCTGGTGAAATGGCAATAAATTATGCACAAGATCCATTAAGTCTTATGAAGAAACTATTTTAATTATATAAGAAAGTAAAATCTAAGAGGGTTAGTTCCTATATATTTGATATAATTATTATTTATAAGTAAGCACATATAAAAATATAAGTATAAATTATGAATAAAATATGAACAAACTGTAAATGAACTAATGACAATTTACAAAAAATGTGTTATCATAGACATATGAGTAAAACGGAAATGATAAACACAACTAAATAAAGCGAGAAGGTGATGGATTGGCAAATTTCGTATACAATGTCCTTGATTCATCAGGTAAAACCAAGAAAGGTTCAGTTGAGGCAGAGAACTTAGAACAAGCCCAATTGATGCTAAAAAAAGAAGGTCTTACCGTAATATCTATTGACCAAGGTTCGGCTTTGGATAAAGATATTAGTTTTGGAATGAAAAAAGGTATAAAACCAAGAGAGTTTAGTGTTTTGTGTAAGCAATTTGTTAGTATCTTACAAGCTGGTGTTCCTATTATCTCAGCCCTAGAGATGTTATATGAACAGTCAGTAAACCCGACATTAAAACAAGCTCTTATGGATGTTAAAGAAGATGTTCAAAAAGGTGAAAGCTTAGCAAATGCAATGGATAGAACGGGAGAATTTCCTAGTATCCTAATAAACATGATTGCTGCCGGTGAGGCTTCAGGTAGTTTGGAAATTGCATTTGATAGAATGGCAACACATTTTGAAAAAGATGCAAGAATTAAAGGTATGGTAAAGAAAGCAATGATTTACCCTTGCGTTGTACTTGTAGTTATGGTTGTAGTTATTATCATAATGATGGTAATGGTTATTCCAAACTTCGTAGGTATGTTTAACGATATGGGTACTGAGCTTCCTGCAATAACTAGATTTGTTATGGCAGCTAGTGATTTTGTAATAAATCGTTGGTACATACTAGTTGGTATTGTAGCTGGATTAATAATCGCATATAAGTCTTTTACAGCAGGAGATTATGGAAAACATGTAGTTGCAAGAATTACATTAGCAATACCTATATTTGGTGACATGGTAACAAAGACTGCTTGTTCAAGATTTTCACGTACACTTAGTACGCTAATGGCAGCAGGTATGTCTTTAATCGATGCAATTGATATAACAGCTAAGACAATGGATAACTTATTGTACAAAGAAGCTCTAATGGATACAAAAGAGCAAGTAGCAAAAGGTATTCCATTATCACAGCCACTTATAGAAACAGGTTTGTTCCCGGCCATGATTTGTCAGATGACACAAATCGGTGAAGAAACTGGTAACATTGAAGAAATGCTTACAAAATGTGCTGATTATTATGATGAAGAAGTAGAATTAGCTACTCAATCATTATCAGCAGCAATGGAGCCTATTATTATCGTAGTACTTGCCGGAGTAGTTGGTGTAATTGTAATGGCGGTAATGCAACCAATGTTCACAATGTACTCAGCGATGGACAATCTATAGAGGCAAACAAAAGTAAGCGTTAGCTTTAAAAAATATCAAACTACGAGCAATGTATTTAAAGGATTAATACATGCGCAAGCATGATTAATAAAATAATTAACAATTAACAAATTATATTTAACAAGCAAAGGAGAAATGTATTATGAGAAGAGAGAAAATGAATAACAAAGGTTTTTCACTAGTTGAATTAATTATCGTTATTGCTATTATGGCAATACTATCAGCTGCCCTAGCACCACAATTAATGAAGTATATTGAAAAATCAAGAGTATCAACTGACGATTCATCATGTACATCAATTGAAACATGTGTTAACGCTGCATTAGCAGAAGAAGCAGTTTACAAACAATTAGCAGAAGCAGGTGGAGCAGGAAACCTTGTATTTAACGTTGATTTCTCATCAGCTGATGCAATGCCATCAGATGGATCAAACATTACAATGGAGGTTGGAACTGGTGCATTTGATAAGTTAGTAACTGAATTAGCAAGTTCACTTGGAAGCTTAAAAGCTCCAAAACAAACTGGTATGAAATACTATGTAATTGAAGTAGAGTCAGCATTAGATTCTGCAAGCGGAACTACTCAATTAGGAAAAATTAAAGTTTATACTAAGAGTACTAAACAAACTGCTACAACATTCTAGTATATAGTAAAAAGAATATTTAAGATATGTAACCTAAGGGTTGAGTAATCAATCCTTAGGTTATATAAAATAAAGATGAAAGTAGGACAAATTATGCTTGATATAATTCAGATACTTAAGTTCCTAATCATATTTGTATATGGATGTATTATTGGAAGTTTATCCAATATGTTAATTGATAGATTTATTGAGAGAATTACATTGGAGGAAGCCTTAGAAGAAGGCGAAGAAGTACCTAAAGGAAAAAAGAAACATCTATATTTTAAAAATTTCACATATAATTGTGGATGCATAAGAAAAGGTATAGCATTAGTCCCAGTTTTGGGATATTTTTTGGTAAAAGGAAAATGTCCAGTATGTGAAAAGAAAATTAATATTAGGTATTTTGTAGTTGAACTTATAACAGGCGTGCTTTTTGTCGTAAATGTGCTTGTTAATAAATTTAATTTTGTAAGTTTTTTTTATTGTTTAGTTATTGCAGCTTTAGTAATTTTAACAGCGGTGGATTTTGTAAAATATGAAATTCCAATAGAAATTAATTACTTTATATTAATTATTGCAATAATTGTGACGATTTATGACAATGAGAACTTTTGGCAACATGTAATTGGTATGTTTGCCGTAAGTTTATTTACATATGGTTTAATGTATTTTGGTGGCATGGGTGGTGGCGATGTTAAATTAATGGCTGCCTGTGGATTGCTACTTGGATGGAAGGTTATAATTGTTTCTTTTATAGCAGGATGTATGTTGGGTTCTGTTATCCATAGTATTAGGATGGTAATTGAAAAAGAAAAAAGTATGTTAGCTTTTGGACCGTACTTATCAATGGGGGTATTTGTAGGAATGTTATATGGACCTACAATAGTCGAATGGTATATGGGATTTTTTGCTTAAAAGTCTCATTATAGTAGGATATATACTAAATACATACCTAGGAGGATAATTATGGCGAGTAAAAGAGTGCTTAGTGTTGAACTTGGAGTTCAAACAACTAGAATATGTGAAATTGATTATAATGGAAAGAAAAAGACAATTGTAAATACTTGTGTTTTTGATACGCCAGAAGGAACGGTTGAAGATGGATATGTTAGAAATAAAGACATCTTAGCGGTTTCTATTAAGGCTGCTATGCAGAAAAAACTTATGACAGCTAAAGAGGTTATCTTTAGTATTTCATCAAGTAAAATTTCAAACAGAGAGGTTAATATGCCTTTCTTACCAGATAAGCAAATTGGTGATTATATTAAAACCAATGCAAAGGATTATATTGTAATCCCTGAAATTGAAAAATATGTTATTACACATAAGAAATTAGAAGAAATAACAGATGCTGAAGGTAAAAAACTAAGAATATTAGTTTTAGCAGCTCCTAATGATTTAATTGAAACTTATTATGAACTATCACAAGTTATGGGACTTCAAATAATAGCTATTGACTATGCAGGTAATAGTTCATACCAAGTATTAAAAAGACAGAATTATAGAGGAGTAAATGTTATTGTGCAGCTAAACGAAGCTAGTACATTAATTAACATAATGAAAGGGAATGTTTTACTTCTTCAAAGAACTGTAGCATATGGTGTCAACTCAGTAGTTGATGCAGCTATGGCATGTGGTGAATTTGATATCATTGATAGAAAGACAGCCATGGATAAATTACTATCAGATACACTTGTTAATCCAAAACTTAATGAAAGTGCTATAGACGATGTGGCATTATCTTATATGGATAGTAATAATGACGTTTATTCACAACAAATTAAGCAAATGAAAGCTAAAGACCAAGTGACAGATGCTTTTAATTATTTAATTAATAATACTATTCGTGTACTTGACTATTATACTTCTAAGTTCCCTGAAGAAAGGGTAGAAAATATATACTTAGCAGGTATAGGAAGCAGAATAAAAGGTATTTTGCCTTTATTTAAAAATGAAGTGTTCTCAGAAATAAAGAGAATAGAGAATGTAATAGGTGTTGATTTTAGTAAAAATTGTGGAATTACTAACGACGAAAAAAGTGATTATATAGTTGTTGCAGGTGCATGTATCGATGCGGTAGACTTTGTACCAAAGGCATACGCAGAAGATATGAAGAACAAACAAACAGATGTATTTGCTAACAGAATCGCAATTGCAGTCGGAATTATAGGTGTAGGTATATTAGTTTACTTTGGTGGTAATTACATTATCAATAAAGCTGCTAATTCAGCATTAAAAACAAGGAAAAATCAGCTTGCAAGTGTAGAAACACTATTATCAGATATTGAAAGAGCAGAACTAAGTTTAAATAATGCAAAAGGTGTGTATGTAGGTACAATGGAGTTTTCTTATTTGATTAATGCATTTTTTGAAGAAATTCAAGGTTGTATTCCATCAGGTACGAAATTTGAGTCATTTACATATCAAAAAGATTCTATTACTATTGATGCAAAGGCAACTAGTTTTGAGCAAGTAGGTGAATTTGTTAAAAACTTAAAAGAGTGTACACTTGTGGGATCTGTTGCTGTTAATGGTATTAGTGTTGCGCAAGATAAAGGCGTAGTTGTTTACGAATTTAGTGCAATTATAGCACCAAGACAAATGGATTATTCATTGTTTATAGACAAAAACTTTACTCCTTCGTTGAAATCTATTGAGGAGGCACTTGGTATCACAAAGGATACTGGTGAAGGTGAAGAAAAAGAAGAAAAAGAAGAAACTGAGGAGTAGGAGGTGCAATTATGGCAGATACAAATAGAGAATCATCATTGAAATCAAGAGATAGGGCAATACTTAAAGTTGCAGTAGCAGTAGTGCTTGCTGTTGTGTGTTATTTGATAGGTTCATCATTACAGACAGAAACAAATAAATTGAAGACAGAAAATGGCGAGTTAACACAAAGAGTGCTTAAATTAGAAGCTGCAGAGAGAAATAAACCACAATTGCAAAAAGATTTAAAAAAGATGAATACAGATACAGAGTATATATTAAAAAAGTTTCCATCAAATCATTCATTAGAGAAAACTATAAGATTTGTTTGTGATTTATGGAAAGATAAATATTCTTTTGGATTAACAGAGATGTCTTATAGAGATAACGGTGTATTTTACACTTTTCAAGATGAAAAAGGTAAGGAAGATGAGAGCTTAGGTAAAATATCATCTGCAACAGTTACAGCTCGTTATTCATCAGATTATAAAGGCTTTAAGTTGTTGATGGATCTATTTAATCAAGAGATTCCAACAAGAGTTTCTATTAATAATATTACTATAGCACCAGGTGAGACTATTTCATCAGTTGAAGGAGAAATTACATTTACAGTATATTATGGTGCAACTGTAAGACCTTACGAAGAACCAAAATTTGATGTGGATTTAGGAAGAGATAATTTATTTAATTAATAAGATTTTACTCACATAATTAAAAGGATATGTATTATGTGTTTAGTGGAGGGATGATACAATGAAGAGAATAAAAGGCAATAAAAAAATGAATAATAAAGGTTTTACTTTAGTTGAGATTCTTATTGCAATGAGTGTTCTAGTTATTGTATCAATCCCTATGCTAGATACTTTATCAGGAGCAACAGTTGTAACTAGAAAAGCTAGTACACGACAAAGAGCAACATTATTGGGACAAAGTATAACAGAAGGTGTAAAAAGATATTCAACATTAGATTTGTGTAAACATTTTGTAGAATCACCAGATGTTCTTAATTTTCCTATATTGAATGGAGATAACTATACATTTGAAGGTTTTTCAAGATTAGAAAGATCTGGTGGAGGATATACAATATCTACAGATGTTAAAGAGAATGCAAAAGAATATATTTTTGGGATATATGGTATAGAAGAAGGAATTGAGAAATATGATGCATTAATAACATTAAATCCAAATGATTATGAGGATTTAAATGCAGAAGTAATACCAGAAATTGTGAATATAGGGTCTCCAGGTACGGGGCTTATAGATATAACAGGTTTATATAATGGAATGGATATTATACAGGAGGTAAAGGATAGAGTAGCATTAGCGGGAGAAACTTTTAATCCAAATAATTGTAGAGCAAATGTTACGGTTGATATTAAAAAAAGATATGCGCCAGAGGTTTCTTATGAAATATTTAGTAATATAACGTATACATATACTCTTTCTAGTGGATCAATGATACATGTAGATAAGAATTATGTAGGAAGTAGAACGATGGATTCGAAGCAAAGACTTCATTATGTATATGTTCTATTAAGTGATGATAATATTAGGGGAACGAATAATTTAGTATTTAATATGGATGTTATAGAAAATGGTTCTGCAGGTGAAGCAGAAAATATTCCTATAGCGTTGGTTACAGGAAATAGTAGTGCTAAGTGGAATATGAGTGTAGTTGAAGGAGCATATGATGCATCAGGAGTTTTTGTTGAAACATATAATTGGAAGAATTCAGTGATGTTCCTTACAAATGGAGAGGATGGTTCTAAAATAAATTTTAGAGATGCGCTAAATGATTATGGAACATCAGGTAATAAGTTGAAGAGAATATATGGTCTTAAAGTGGCTATGTATCCAGCAAAAACAAATATGGCAGACAGATTTAGAGGTACTCCAATAGATACCATTACAAGCTCTTATTTAAGAATAGATGTAAATGATTTTAATGATGAAGCATCTAAGAGTGAATAGTTAAAGGAGAGAGCAGTATGAAGAGATTTTTTAAAAAATTATCTAATAGAGGTTCAACTTTTGTAATTGTAATAACTACAATTGGGTTTGTAGGGGTAATTACATCATTGGTACTTATGGTTACTTCTAGTGGGTATCAAACAAAAGCTATAGATAATCAAGCTAAGAATAACTTTTATTCTGCAGAAGAAATTATCGATCAGATAAAAACAGGGTTGCATAATGAGATGGCTAAGGAAATAATGTCTTCATATTTTACTGTGCTTACATCCTATCGTCAAAATTTTGCATCAGATACAATGGATTCAGATGCTCGTATTACAGCACTTAATAATGTACAAAGAGAATTTAAAGAATTGGTTATTGGTGATTCGGGTAAAGGATTTATTAAACGTATAAAAAAGGCGGGAGCATCAGGACAAGTAGTAGACCCACTAAAATTGACAAGTTATGTATCAAATGTACCATCAGAAGATACGTTTTTAGTAGGAGCACAAAAAGTAGCAAGTGGATCAAATGATATTACATATGATTATAGTATTGTAGATACACCAACTGGTCCACAAGCTTCTATAGCTATCAGAAATATAGGTATAACATATACAAATGATATGGGATATACTAATAATGTATATACAGATATAAAAATGACTATACCAGACTTGAATTTTGAATTTTTAGATTTTGATAGAAATACAGAGTTTACTAGATATGCAATTATGTCAAAGAAGGATACTAATTTTCAAACAACAGCTGCTAATTCAGAAGCAGCCATTATTGGTAATTTCTGGGTTGGAGAAGATTTGAATATAAGTGGTACAGCAAAGTTAAAAACATTAGCAGATTATGGATATGTAGGCAAGACTTTAGAACTTAGGGCTACTAATAATACACCACAAGCACCAGCCGTACCAAGTAATGGATATACAAGTAGTTCTATGTTTGAGATGAATATTTTAACAGACTATAATGGTTACTATCAGGGGCATATGTATAGTAAAAGTACTGGTAGTGTAAGAACGTATGATCCTACTGATAAAGTACCATCATTAAAAAATAAGTTAGGGGATACAAAATATGATACTAGGACAGTAGGGGGGGCAACTTCAATTAAGAGAATGTACAAAAATAGTAGTACAACTACTCAAAAAATTGGATTTGGAGATACATTTCTTGCAGTTAACAGTATTATTATGAATGGAAGTAATAGTTCAAGTAGAATGATGAATATGATAAATACGGATACAAATTTATTAGTTCATAATGATATGTTATTTAATGTTGATTATGCTCATGCTGATATAATGCAAAACTATCATGGTTATGGTTATTCAACAGAAAAAATAACAGGTGAAAGTGTAGCCGATGACTGTAGTGCAATTATATTAAATAATAAGAATTGTGATTTGGATATGAATTTAAAATCATTATCTATATTAGGTTCAGCTTATATAAAAACAAATGCTGCAAGTGCAGATTATACTCAACCATATGCAGCATCAGATGTACTTACAGGTGATTCATTGATTGTTAGAGGTAATCAAATTGCGTATTTAGTTCCAGCCAAGTATATTCCAGGATATGGTACTAACCCAGTAACATTATCTGAGACAGGTGGCTCAGTGGATTTTGATGCTTTTGCTAGAACAATAGAAAATGAAGTAAAAACTCAAAATAATCCATTATATAGAGAATATTTTAAACCATATATTGAAGATGGTACATATTATTATGATGCGGCTCGTAGTGATCGTTATGATAGTTTTGTTAAACCAATATACTATAGATATAGTGCAAGTAGTTCGGATTATGTTGTTTACTATTATTTTGAATTTTATAATGCAGCTTTAGCAGCTAAATATTATAATGAGGCAACAGACGGTGGAACTCGTATTTTATCAAATGTAACAAAAGAGACATTGCTAGGACTTATACCAGCATCAATTAATGTATCAGTGGATACAATAGATGCATCAAGTATTATGGGTAATTATATAACAGATTTAGAGTCGACTGCAGCGGGTATTCCAACAGGTTCACCTTACAGTATGGGACGAGGTGGAGCAAGTAGTAATACAACAAATGGTGTATTTTATGCTAATCAAGCGGCTAATATGAAATCATTCTTAAAAGAAACTGTGCCAAAGAGTATGGAAGATGAAATAGATGCATCAACAGGAGATAGAAAGATTTTAAAAGAGTATAAAGATAGAGATGCGATTGACAATATTATAGATTGGAGTACATTTGCAGGTGAACCTAGTGATATTATAAATCAAATGTACACTGAAAATGGCCAAAATTGTCAAATAATAGTTAAAAAAGGTGATCATACTGTTACAGCTACTGGTGGGCAGACAATGATTGTTATAACTCAAGGGAATATTAGATTTGCTGATGGTGCCAATGTAAAAGGTCTATTTATTGCAGGAGGACCTAGTAGTACAATTACAATTGGAAGGAATGTTACCATTGAATCCAATGAGGCGGCTGTAGAAAGTGTATTTAGAAATGCTGCCACATTAAGAACTAATGGAGGACAAATTTTTAATAAAATGTTTAGAGGATATGATTATGAAAATAGCGTTGGTCAAGAATCGGAATTTAGTGTGTCAGCTGGTACTATAATCAACCTAAACGAAATGTTTACATATGAGAATTGGTCAAGACAATAATGAAATGGGGTATTATAATGAAGAATAATAACAAAGGATATTCTTTAGTTGAAATCATAATAGTAATTGCTATACTAGCTGTTGTTACTTCAGGTGCCGGTATTTCATTTAGGTTAATTTATAACACAAGAGTAACTACAGGTGCTAGAAATATTCAATCTATGTGTAAAGCAGCTAGATTAAATAATATGACTAAGCAAAAACTTAAATATATACACTTATTTAGAAGAGATGGAACGTATTATGTTTATGTAGACGACCAATTAACTGGGGCTACATCTAATATGGACGAACAAATAGGTAGTGTAGATATGGGAATTAGTTATGGACCACGTTCAGGAGGAACAACATTGCTAGCTAATAATAAAGTGTTTACAATATATTTTGATAGATCTGGCAAATGCTATTTTTATGATGCAGCGGGCAATATGTTATCAAGTAATATTACGCGTATATTGTTTTCTAATGGAAAGAGACAAGCTACGGTTAATATATCAAAGATAACAGGAAAAGTAACTATGGAATAGGAATTAAAGGGAGGTAAGACTTATGAATAAGAATATAAAATTAAATAATAAAGGTTTCTCCCTTGTTGAAATTCTTACAGCATTAGCTATTGGTTCAATTGTATTATTAGGTGTTACAGCATTTATGAACGGTGGTAGTGTATCATATAGAACGGCCACTACCCAAGTAGCATTGCAAGATGATGTACAAGAAACAATGAATTATTTAACAGATTTACTGCAAAGATCTATGGATGTTGTTTATGATGAGCCTAGAGGAATTTTATATATGTTTATGCCTAAGAAGGATGGTATACATAATGAATATGAAGTATACTACTGTATATATGATGATACAAACGATAAACTTTACATTGATCAAAGAGATGTAATCTCACCAACGTCATATAATGGGGGGCTTAAATATACAACACCTGGGTATACAGAGGATGATTTGTTATCAGAAGGTGTTACTGCATTTAGGGGAACTGTTGAAAGAGATCCTACAACTAATGAAGTTTCTATTGTACACATAACTACAACGTTTTTTAAAAATAATAAATTTAGATCATCTACAATTTCTATTAGACCACGAAATAGAGATTGGGTATATGACTCAACAAAACCAAGGTTTTATGATGTTATTTCTTAAGTTTATGAATTTAATTATCGCAGAGGAATATGATAGTTTCTCTGCGATTGTTTTTGTTTTATAGAAAACATACAATTTGTAATGTGGAATGAATTGTTGTTCAAAAGAGTCAAGTTAAATATTTGTTGTAAATTATATACAATAAATATAGAATAAAAATGTATAAATAAAGTATGCAATAGAATTTAATGATGCAAATATAAGAACAACATTATATATAATTAAGAAAGACAAATAATGGAGGTTAAATATGAGTAATAATTTAGAAATTGAAAAAAAGTACATAGTAGAAAGTCTAGATAAGGTAATGGAGTATGTTGATCTTGATCAATGTACGAAACTTTTTATAGAACAAGGATATTTATCAAATAATCCAACAATAAGAGTAAGAAAATATAATAATGATTATTGTATAACGTATAAATCAAGAATTAAAAATACCTCATCTAAAGATGTTATAGTGAATAGGGAAGTAGAATTACCTTTAACAGAAGAAAGTTATTATCATATGATAGATAAAATTGATTATAATTTAATAAAGAAAACTAGATACAAGATAGAATTAGAACAGGGACTTGTTGCCGAACTTGATGTATTTGATGGAAAATTAAAAGGATTAATTATGGTAGAGGTTGAATTTGATAATGAAAAAGTAGCAGATAAATTTGTTGAACCTAAGTGGTTTGGAAAAAATGTTTCGGCAGATAAGAAATATAAAAATTTATTTCTAGCTCAAGTAGAGAGTGTCGATTTGTTGTAATGAGATAGATATTATAAATGGTATTCTATATAGTGTAAGGTTTTTTGAATATTATACTTTTAAAAGATATAAAATATAAAAAATAAAGAATGAAAATTATGTAGAAATATACTGTTTATAAATAAAAAATGGAAAACACTAGATTTATTTGGAAGATTATACTATAATGTGTAGTATGGACCAGTGTAAGTCTAGTAACTAATATGGAGTGAATACTATGTATAGAATTTTAAAAAAGGAATTATTAACAGAGAACATTTATTTAATGGATGTTGAAGCAAAGAGGGTGGCAAGATCATGCTATCCAGGTCAGTTTGTTATTGTTAAATTAGATGAAAAAGGAGAAAGAATACCTCTTACTATATGTGATTATGATGCAGATAAAGGAACTGTAACTATTGTATTTGCAGCAGTTGGAGCTTCTACAATGAAGATGGCTGAATTAGAAGTTGGAGAAGGATTTAGTGATTTTGTGGGTCCTTTAGGAACTGAGTCTGAATTAGTTCATGAAACAGAAGATGAACTTTCTAAAAAACATGTGCTATTTATTGCAGGCGGAGTAGGTACAGCACCAGTATATCCACAGGTAAAATGGATGAAGGAACATAATCAGAATGTAGATTGTATAATAGGTGCACGTAATAAGGAATTGATTATATTAGAAGATGCAATGAAAGAGTATGCTGAGAATGTATATGTATGTACAGATGATGGCTCATATGGTTTTAAAGGTAATGTTAATGACATGCTTAAAGAACTTGTTAATAATCAAGGTAAACAGTATGATTTAGTAATTGCAATAGGTCCAGTTATAATGATGAAATTTGTATCATTATTAACAAAAGAATTGGGAATAAAAACAATTGTAAGTATGAATCCTATAATGGTTGATGGTACTGGAATGTGTGGAGCGTGTCGTCTTACAGTAGGCGGAGAGGTTAAGTTTGCATGTGTTGATGGCCCAGAGTTTGATGGTCATTTAGTTGATTTTGATGAATCAATGCAGAGACAGAAGATGTATAAGACAGAAGAAGGTAGAGCTATATTAAAATTAAGAGAAGGCGACACTCATCATGGCGGTGGTTGTGGCTGCGGAGGTGACAAATAATGGACGTATTAAATAAAGTACCAGTTAGAGAACAAGATCCACAAGTAAGAGCAACTAATTTTGATGAAGTGTGTTTAGGATACAATGAAGAAGAAGCAGTATTAGAGGCTTCTAGATGTATAAAGTGTAAGAATCCAGCTTGTGTAAAGGGATGTCCAGTGTCTATAGATATTCCAGGATTTATTAAGAAGATTGAAGAAAAGGATTTTGAAGGAGCATATCAAGTTATTAGTAAATATTCAGCTCTTCCAGCTGTGTGTGGTAGGGTATGTCCTCAAGAGAGTCAATGCGAACAAAAGTGTATTAGAGGTATAAAAGGCGAAGCTATTTCAATAGGCAAGTTAGAGAGATTTACAGCTGATTATGCAAGAGAACATGGATTTAAGCCAACTAAAGCAGAGTCATTAAATGGTAAGAAAGTCGCAGTTATAGGATCAGGACCTGCAGGACTTACATGTGCAGGAGATTTGGCTAAATTAGGATATGAAGTTACAATATTTGAAGCATTGCATGAGCCAGGTGGAGTTTTAGTGTATGGTATCCCAGAGTTTAGACTTCCAAAAGAAGATGTTGTAAAACCAGAAGTAGAGAATGTAAAGTCATTAGGTGTTAAGATTGAGACAAATGTTATTATAGGTAAGTCAATTACAATAGATGAATTATTGAATGAAGAAGGATTTGATGCTGTATTTATAGGCTCAGGTGCAGGACTTCCTAAGTTTATGGGAATTCCAGGTGAGAATGCAAATGGTGTATTTTCAGCTAACGAATACTTAACAAGAAGTAATTTAATGAAAGCATTTAGAGATGATTATGATACACCAATAATTGCTGGTAAGAAAGTTGCTGTTGTTGGTGGTGGTAATGTAGCAATGGATGCTGCTAGAACTGCTTTAAGATTAGGTGCAGAAGTTCATATAGTTTACAGAAGAAGTGAAGAAGAACTTCCTGCAAGAGTTGAAGAAGTACATCATGCAAAAGAAGAAGGAATAATATTTGATGTATTAACTAATCCAACAGAGATATTAGTAGATGAGGAATCTAATGTAAAAGGATTAAGATGTGTAAGAATGGAACTAGGAGAACCAGATGAATCAGGTAGAAGAAGACCTGTAGTAATAGAAAATTCTGAGTTTGAAATTGAAGTTGATACAGTTATTATGTCACTTGGAACTTCATCTAATCCATTAATTACATCAACTACTGAGGGTCTTGAAACTAACAGATGGAAGTGTATCGTTGCAGATGAAGCAACAGGCCAAACATCAAAAGATAGAGTTTTTGCAGGGGGCGACGCAGTAACAGGTGCTGCAACAGTTATCCTTGCAATGGGCGCAGGTAAGAACGCCGCCAATGGAATTCATGAACTTTTATCCAATGAATAATTTTTAACTTTTATATTTTCCCGGTGTGGAATTCTCCACACCGGGATTTTTTTAGTGGAGATATTATAGAGATGTAATAATTGAGATTCATATGATCTTATGATATTAAGACAAATAGTAAACAGCCCTTGTCTATCTTTATTTCATAAGGAAGAGTAAATATTGAGTTCAGGGTCATAGTACATAAGAATTTCTTATGCAAAATCGATATACTATGCCATGGATTTAATATGAAAATAGTCCTCCGTTTAAAGATAGATAGGGGCGTCACTAGAACGACCAACTAAAGCTTGCAGTAAACTACACTAGCACAGAAAAATAAAACTTGCAGAAAAATGTTTACAAACGCTAAAAGTTGGAGTATAATGATACTCGGTGTAGTTAGGGATTTATAATTGGCGGGATATATTCTTGCTATGAAATTTATGCACTGTTAAAAACCGGATTAAGTTGCGGAGAATACTTCGGAATGGAGGAATAAGATGATTACGAAGTTTTTTATGAAGCAAGGCTATGGTATTTTAGCTAGTGGGATACAAAATAGTGATAGATTAGAATCACTAGAGATAGTTTATATTGTAGTATTGTTAGTTGCAGTAGCAATGGTAGGGCATGCATTCTTTAAAATAAAGAAAAGTGTTAAGATTCAGAAAGGATTGGAAACTAAGATTGCTACATTGCAGGAAGAAATAGATAATATAAATAGTGAAAGAGATATATTAGTTGGTGAATATAAATCAATATTAGATAAGTATGATGCAACTAAGAAGAAGAAAGATAAGTTGCATAAGTTAGCATATAATGATAGTCTTACAGATTTACCTAATAGAATAGCGTTGCAAGAAGTAATAGATAGCGCATTTGCTACTGTTAGGAAAGATGAAAAGTTTATCTTAATGCATATTGATTTGGATAATTTTAAAATTGTTAATGATACTTTAGGACATACTTTTGGAGATGAACTTATATTAGATGTAAGTCACAGAATTAAGGAAGCCATTGATGAGAACGATACTTTGGCAAGATATGGCAGTGATGAATTTTTAATTTTTAGTCAGAATATTGCAGATATTGGAGAGTATGAGGAGAAAGTTAAGAAGATAAAGAAGGTGTTTTCTTATCCATTTGTATTATCGCAAAAAGAGTTCTTTATTACAATGAGTATAGGATTAGTAGTTGCGCCTGATGAAGCCAAGAATACTCAAGCATTAATGATGAATGCAGATTTAGCAATGTTTGAAGCAAAATCTATGGGAAAGAATACTTACTGTTACTACAGTAATGAGATTGGTGAAAAGTATTCTAAGAAACTTGAGATTCAAGCCGAGATTACTAAAGCTATTGAGAATGAAGAATTTGAAGTTCATTATCAACCAATAGTCAATATTAATGATAATGATACTTTAGGATATGAGGCATTTGTAAGATGGAATCATCCAGAGAAAGGTTTGTTATATCCACAAGAATTTTTAGAAGTTGCTAACGAAACAGGACAGATAATTGAAATAGGTAAGTTCGTTTTTGAAGATGTATTTAAACAACTTAAGAGATGGAAAGAAAGTAAGATTACGAAACCTTTAGTTTCAGTTAATTTGTCCAAGAGACAATTTTTTGATAACGACTTAATAGTTCTTTTAGAATATATGATGGAGACATATGGTATATCTGGTGATATGCTAGAGATTGAGATCAAAGAGAAGACTGTAACAGAGGATATAGAGAAATCTTCAGAGATAGCTAGTAAACTTAATGAACTAGGAATAAAATTAGTAATAGATAATTTTGGTGCTAATTGTTCTACAATTGGTGTATTAAAGGTTCTTCCTATATCTAAGATAAAGATTGATAGATCATATCTTGAATCTGCTATGTTTGAAGAGTGTGATAGAGTTACAATTGCAAGTTTGATATCAATTGCAGAATCACATCGTATTGCATGCGTAGTTGAAGGTGTAGAATACGGAGAACAAATTGATTTCTTAAAGACAGTTAATTGTGAGAATGTACAAGGATATTTGTTTGGAAAACCAGAACTTAAAATAAAAAAAATTAGTGCATAGAAAAAAGGTGAACAAAATTGCAAAATTTTGTCCACCTTTTTCGCTTTTCTTGCGTCTAATATATAGAGGGATTAATCTACAAAAAAATATAGACAAAAAGGAGGAAAATATAGTGCACTATAAAAAAAGAGATTTATGAATTATAAAATGTTTATTAATGAGGTAGTTGAAAAAATAACAAAGGTATTTAATGAAGGAGTAGGTGGTTATAATGTTTCTGTAAATCATATTATGAAAAATAATGGTATACAATTAGACGGCCTGCTAATACATAAGGAGGGACAAAAAATAGCACCAAATATTTATTTAAATGGATACTATACAAAATATAGAAATGGTGCATCTATGGATAGTATTATTAATGATATACTAGAATTATACTATAACTCAAGTGAATGTGAGTTTGTAGGACAATTTGATTTGGATTTTGAATATGAGAATATTAAAGATTCAATTGTTTACAAGGTGATAAATTTTAAACAGAATATAGAGATGTTAAAGACAATTCCGTATATTAAGATTCTTGATTTAGCAATTATTTTTCAGTGTAATGTTAATACATCAGATGAAGCATTGGCATCTATAAGAATTAATAACAGGCATTGCAAATCATGGGGAATAACAACAAGTGAACTGTTATGCATTGCAGCTAGTAATACACCAAGACTTTTTCCATGTGTTATTAGAAGAATAGAAGATGTAATGAAAGATTTAATTACAAAAGGAGGGCTGGATTTACTAGAAGGTATGTCTGATTTTAATATTTCTAATATGGTAATGGATGATGATAGTTATTATTATACAGATTCAAACGTGGATGCAGATGTATTAGATGAGATGATTAACAGAGTGTCATTAAGTAATGCATTTGATATGTATGTATTTACTAATGCTTATGGTATAAATGGAGCATCTGTTATGATGTATAACGGAGTGCTCGAGAGATTTGCTAAAAGATTAGATAAAGATTTAATTGTTATACCAAGTTCTATTCACGAAATAATTGTTATACCTAAGTGTAAAGATTGGGATGCAGATGGATTAAGAGATATGGTTAGAGAAATAAATTCAACTCAGGTACCAATAGAAGATATTTTATCTAACAGTATCTATACATATTCTCGCAAACAAAATGCATTGCTTCTAGTATAATGTTAGAACAGATAAGAAGTTTAAGTTGCTTTACTTTTTTATATAATTATTTTATAATGGGGAGGTAAAGCGCCTATAGCTTAATGGATAAAGCAGAAGTTTCCGGAGCTTTTAATAGGGGTTCGATTCCCTTTGGGCGCGGAAAAATAAAGAGGACTAGATTACATATAATGTACTAGTCCTCTTTAATACTTTAATGTGTATTATTATTTACAAACGATTATATGTAAGTTTAGAACTCAAAGTCGCTTGTAAATTCACCATTAATTACAAAGTAAATACGGTTTTCTTCTGGTTTTGCATATAAATCAAGGCTACGAATATCTTTTACTTTGTTACCAGCACCAGTCCAAATAGCCTTAGCTGCATCTACCATAGCTTTATCATTTATTTGCTTACCATAGTGTTCTACAAATAATGTTGATTTCATAATACAGACCTCCATTACACATTATAATATTTGTTACATTGCAATATTTTATACAAATCCCAATGTAAATCATGTTTAAAGTTTCTATATAATATAATATTATAAATTGGAAAAATTTGCAAGTGGGAAAAGTTCCAAAATTTTACATTTGCTAAATATGAAAAATGTTTTAATAGTAAAAAAATAAGCTATTAAAAGAAGAATCAAGGAATTTATAAAATATATTATTTTAAAAAGATAATATTTACCATATACATTTTTGTAAAAATATGGTAAAATAGATTTGTATATTATGGCATAAATTAGGAAATATACTTTTGATAGGAGGATTGTTATGTCAGACGAAATGGACGATTTATTAGCAGGATTAGATATAGATGGGTTAGATGATGTTGATGATATTAATGATGACAATCTCAAAAGTTTAGTTGATAATATTGAAGTTACTGGAAGTATAGAAGAGGATATGCCTACAAATGTAGGTGGGTCTAGTGGCTCGGCTGCAGATTTTAAAAGAAAAAAGAAACCTACAGAGGATAGGTTTGGAAATATAGATAATGAAATTGCCGATGATGAAATTGTGGATGTTGATATAGAGGATGTTGACGCCCTTTTGAAGCAAGCTTTTTTAGATGATGATATAAATGAAGATACGGTAGATGAAGCTATTAATAATGTTTTATTAGCAGAAGAAGATGAAATAGAGGATTCAGATGAGGATGAAGACGGTGCTGATGAATCAGAAGAACTAGATGATTCATCAGAGAATGAAGAAGCTGATGTATTAGATGAAGTTGATGAGTCAGTGGAGGATTTAGAAAAAAATATAGGTAACGAAGATATAGAAATAGAAGAAATTAATGAAACAAGCGATATTCAAGAGAGTGATGAAAGCGTAGAAGATGATATCGTAGTTAAAGAAAATAAAGATACTGCAGACAGTAAAGCTAGTAAAGCTAGTAAAGCTAGTAAAGGTACAAAAAAAGTGAGCCAAAAGAAAGCAAGTGCCACTAGCGATAATAAAGGAAAAAAAGCTACAGCAAATGGTACTAAAGAAAAGAAGACGAAGAGCAATGTTAATGTAGATGAAATGTCTAAAGTGGCTAATAAGGCGGCTGCAAAGGCTGCTAATAAAGCTGCTAAAGCGGCTGAGAAGGCAGCTAATAAAGCTGCAAAAGCAGAGAAGATGAAGAAAAATAAAATTTCATTTACAACTAAAATGTCATATGTATATGATAAACTATTTGCTAATATAGAAGATGAAAAATATGATGAAAAGATTTATAAAGAGGAACAAAGAGCAGCAGATAGAAAAAAAATAAGCAAAGAGAGAAAAAAAGAGCTTGCAGAAGCAAAGAAAATAGCTGATGCTGAGGAAAAGGCTAAGAAATTAGAAGAAAAGGAAAAGGCAAAAGCTAAGAAAAATGAAGCTCGTAAGAAAAAGCAAACACAAGCAAAGGAAGCTAAGGCTAGAAGAAAAGCTGAATACGAAGAAGAATTAAAACGCGAGCCAATAGGAAGAATTAATAAATTAGGAGCAACAGTGGTGTTTGCATTTGTTGGTGTTATATTATTATCCATTGTATTATTTGCCAATGGTTTGAGAGATAATATCGATTTTGAAAAAGAAGCAGAGATTTTAATGAATAAGGGTAATTATGAAATGGCATATGTCAAATTACTAACAGATCCTAATTTGGATAGAGAAAGTATGCTATATCAACAACTACAATTAATACAATCTCTTAATAAACAATTAAGTTATTATACAAGTGCAGTTTCTCTACACGATAGAGAAGAGGCATTAAATGCTTTAGTTGTAGGAGTGAAGAAATATGATGAGGGCAATAAAAAAGCAAAAACACTTGCAATAGTAGATGAATATAATCAAGTATATAAGGAATTGAAAAAACACTTAAAAGAAGAGTTTGAGATTTCTGAAAAACAAGCTAGAGAGATATACTATATAAATGACGATGAGGAATATTCTGAAAGAATAGCAATCGTATGTGAAGAAAGTAAAAAGTAGATAGAAAGGTCAAAACAGTATATGACATGTAATGGTGTACGAAGAGATATACTATGATGTGATAAAAGATATGAAGTAAATAAAAGAGGTAGTTTTCATGTTTGAAATTAATAAAGAATGGGAAGAAGTTTTAAAAGAGGAATTTGCAAAAGATTATTACAAAGAATTAATGGATTTTGTTATGGAAGAGTATGATAATACGCAGGTATTTCCACCTAGAGAGTGTGTGTTTAGTGCATTTGAATATACACCTCTTAGTAAGGTAAAGTGTGTAATACTTGGGCAAGACCCATATCATAATGATGGGCAAGCACATGGATTAGCATTTTCTGTAAATAAGGATATTGCCATACCCCCTTCATTAGTTAATATTTATAAGGAATTAGAAAGTGATGAAGGAATTACTATACCAGATAATGGATATCTTGTATCATGGGCTAAGCAAGGAGTATTGCTTCTTAATACTGTATTTACGGTAAGGGCCCACGAACCTAATTCACATAAGAATAAAGGATGGGAGAAGTTTACCGATGCTATAATAGATGTGCTTAATAAACAGGATAGACCAATAGTATATTTGCTATGGGGTAAACCAGCTCAAACAAAGATAAAAAGACTAAATAATCCAAAGCATTTAATACTTACAGCACCTCATCCAAGTCCACTTTCATCATATAGAGGATTTTTTGGATGTAAACACTTCAGTAAAGCCAATGAATTCTTAACTAGCAATAACATAGACAGAATAAATTGGCAGATATAAGCAAACTATAATTTGTCGGGTTCTTGTGCCCCTGTCATTCTGACAGAGGCCTAATTAATTTTGAGCTTCGCTCAAAATTCGGGAGTTTTTTTAGCTCCGCAAGTGTTTTATACTTTTATCCTAGTTCCAAATTTAAGAGAATATAATATATTTTTCTCACCGCTTGCGCTCCGTTGCAAAGCGTAACGGTCGTTAAGTTCATACTTCGCATAATTTATGCTCGTATTCACTAAACGCCGACGGTTTGCAAACCCCGAAAAATATACTATATTCTCTTAAATTTTAACCCTTGCTTATGAGTATTATAGCTTTTATAAGATAATCCTTTTTTTGTTATATTCTTACCATAATTACTGTTTTGGCTCTCATGGGTAGATTTATAAAACAAAGAATAATTATATCTATATGCTTTAGTACACAGCAAATAATAAAGGGGCTCGAATATATATGTTTAAAGGTGTCTGAGCCCCTCGGCACTTAGTGATTTCAAGCATCAGCGCCGAAAGAACTTAGTGTCCGCTAGGCGCGAAGTCAAGTGAGAACGTCCATTAAACATATATATTCGAACCCGTATTATTGCGTCACTAGAACTGTAAACTAAAACTTTCGCGGAGCTAAAAACTCCCAATTTGAGCGTTAGCTCAAATTATAAAGAAGCTTAAATACCACATGCCCCTGTCGGAACGACAGGGGCACAAGAAACCTACAAATTATAGTTTATTTATTTAGGTCTAATTCTTTGTCTAGATTTTTGAATGCTGTTGAAAGCATAAGTTTAATTCTGTTTAATTGGTTAACCTCACTAGCACCTGGGTCATAGTCAACTGCAACGATGTTTGATTCAGGATATTTAGCTCGTAGAGCTTTAATAACACCTTTTCCAACTATGTGGTTTGGTAAACATGCAAATGGTTGAGCACAAACAATGTTATTAACACCACTTGTGATAAGTTCGAGCATTTCACCTGTTAAGAACCATCCTTCACCTGTTTGATTTCCAAGTGATACAAATTCTTCAGCCATATCTCCTAAGTGATTAATTTTAGCTGGTGCAGTAAAACGTTTGCTCTCTGTAAGTGCCTTTGTAATAGGTTTTCTGAAATTATTTATTAATCTAATAAAAGAGTTATTACCTATAGTTGCTAATTTACTCTTGCCAAAGTATAGATATTTGTAATTTGAGTTATAGCAACAATATAGTAAAAAGTCTACTAAATCAGGAACAACAGCTTCAGCCCCTTCAGCTTCAAGTAAGTCAACTAAGTAGTTATTAGCAGCAGGGTGGAATTTCACAAGAATTTCTCCAACTACACCTACTTTAGGTTTTCTTTCATCTGTTATAGGATGATTATCAAATTCTTCAACTATTTGTTTTACTGTTTTGTTAAAGTCTCTCCAACTTCCTGTTTTTAGTGCCTCGGCACATTTGTTATTCCATTTTTCAAAGAGAGCATTAGTAGAACCTTTTTCTACTTCATATGGTCTTGTTGCATATAGAACTCTCATCAATAAATCTCCGTATAATAGAGATTGCATTGCCTTAACAAAAAGTCCAGGAGTAAATTTAAATCCAGGGTTCTTTTCAATTCCTGTAAAGCTAAGTGATACAACAGGAATATGTCCTAATTCAGCTTTTTCTAATGCACGTCTAATAAAACTAATATAGTTTGTTGCACGACATCCACCACCAGTTTGAGTGATAAGTACAGCAACTTTATTTGTGTCATATTCACCTGATTGCAGAGCATCTAATATTTGACCTACAACTAGTAGTGAAGGATAACATGCGTCATTATTAACATACTTTAAACCTGAATCTAATATATCCTTTGAATCTTTTTCAAGTAAAGCTAATTTATATCCTGATGCATTAAATGCATGTGATAATAATTTGAAATGAATAGGTGACATCTGAGGACACAATATAGTGTATTCTTTATTCATTTCTTTTGTGTATATAACACGATTATGTTCGTATTTTGCATTAGCATGAAGTTTGATTTTCTTAAGTTCTCTATCTTTTACGGCAGATAGAAGAGAGCGAATTCTTATTTTGGCTGCGCCTAAGTTATTAACTTCATCTATTTTAAGTGTTGTATATATCTTTCCTGCTGCAGTTAGGATATCCTTAACTTGGTCAGTTGTAACAGCATCTAGTCCACAACCAAATGAATTAAGTTGAATTAATTCTAGGTTAGATTTAGTAGCTACATAAGAAGCAGCAGCATATAATCTGGAGTGATACATCCATTGATCCATAACTATTAGAGGACGTCTTATTCTACCTAGGTGAGCAATACTATCTTCTGTTAATACAGCAACACCATAACTGTTTATTAGTTGTGGAAGTCCATGGTTAACTTCACTATCAATATGATATGGTCTACCAGCAAGAACAATACCTCTTTTGCCTGTTTTCTCTAAGTATTCTAATGTTTCTTCACCTTTGTTTTGTAGGCGTGTACGTACAAATAGAAGTTCAGACCAACCTAACTCGACAGCTTCTTTAATTTCGCGTTCATTAATTCCTTTTTCCTTAAATAATGTAAGTAATCTTTTTTGTATAATTTCTTTACTTTCAAAAGAAAGGAAAGGATTCTCAAATTTGATTTTATGTTCACTAATTGCATCTAAATTATTCTTTATATTCTCACCATATGAAGTAACAATAGGGCAGTTGAAATGATTGCCTGATTCAGGAGTTTCATTTCTTTCGTATGCTACACATGGATAGAATATATAGTCAATTTTTTGGTTAATTAGCCATGATATATGTCCATGAACTAATTTTGCAGGATAGCATTCTGATTCACTAGGAATTGAATCTATTCCTAAAGAATATATCTTATGTGATGACTCTGGTGATAAAACAACACGATATCCTAATTTAGTGAAGAACTTAAACCAAAATGGATAGTTTTCATACATATTAAGAACTCGTGGAATACCAACAGTACCACGTTTTGCTTTGGCTGCATCTAATGGCTCATAGCTAAAAGTGATTTTTTTCTTATAATCAAATAAGTTTGGTATATTTTCTTTTGATTTTTCGTTATTTAATCCTTTTTCACATCTGTTACCAGAAATAAAACGTCTACCACCTGAAAATTTATTAATTGTCAAATGACAGCTATTAGTACATCCTTTACATCTAGTAAGAGATGTTTCAAACTTCAAATCATTAATTTGCTCTATAGTTAACATAGTTGTTTCAACTTGAGGATCATAGTGTTCCCTTGCAATAAGAGCACAACCAAATGCTCCCATAATACCAGCAATATCTGGACGAATAGCTTCACATTCTGATATTGTTTCAAAACTTTTTAATACGGCATCATTATAGAAAGTACCGCCTTGAACAACTATATGAGAACCCAAATCCTTAGGTGATGTAATTTTAATAACTTTATATAGCGCATTTTTAATAACAGAATATGCTAGTCCTGAAGAAATATCAGCAACAGTAGCACCTTCTTTTTGAGCTTGCTTAACCTTAGAATTCATAAATACCGTACATCGAGTTCCTAGGTCGACAGGATTCTCAGCAAATAGTGCAACTTTAGCAAAATCAGCTACAGAATAGTTAAGAGATTTCGCAAAGGTTTCTATAAATGATCCACATCCTGATGAACAGGCCTCATTAAGTTGAACACTATCAACAGAACCATTCTTAATTTTAATACATTTCATATCTTGCCCACCAATATCTAAGATACAGTCAACGGCAGGGTCAAAGAATGAAGCAGCATAGTAATGGGCAACAGTTTCAACCTCACCTTCATCAAGTAGTAAAGCTGCTTTTATTAATGCTTCACCATAACCAGTAGAGCATGAACGTACAATAGTAGCACTATCTGGTAATAGTGAATATATTTCTTTTATTGATTTTATTGCTGTTTTTAATGGACTACCATTGTTATTGCTATAGAATGAGTATAACAATGAACCATCTTCACCTACTAAAGCAACTTTTGTAGTTGTTGAACCAGCATCTATACCAAGGAAACAATTACCTTCATAAGTTGCAAGATCAGCTTTTTTTACTGTATGTAACTTATGTTTATTGGTAAAATCTTCATATTCTTTTTCGTTCTTAAATAATGGGTCTAATCTGGCAACTTCAAATTCCATCTTAATATCTGAAGAAAGTTTATTTAATAAAGAGTCTATAGGTACTAATATATCTTCTTTTGCATTAAGTGCAGAACCCATAGCAGCAAATAAATGTGGATTCTCTGGAGCTATAACGTTCTCTGGAGCTAAATTTAGAGTACGAATAAACGCTTTCTTTAATTCAGTTAAGAAATATAATGGTCCTCCAAGGAATGCAACATTACCTTTGATTGGTTTTCCACAAGCTAATCCACTTATTGTTTGATTTACAACAGCTTGGAAAATAGAAGCAGCAAGGTCAGGTTTAGTAGCTCCTTCATTAATTAGTGGTTGTATATCTGTTTTGGCAAAAACGCCGCATCTTGCAGCAATAGGATATAGTGCCTCATAGTCTTTGGCATATTCATTAAGACCACTAGCATCAGTTTTTAGTAAAGAAGCCATTTGGTCAATAAAAGAACCTGTACCACCAGCACAGATACCATTCATACGTTGTTCTATTCCATTTGTAAAATATATAATTTTAGCATCTTCTCCACCAAGCTCAACACATACATCTGTTTGTGGAGCGACTTCTTGTAATGATGTTGCAACAGCTACAACTTCTTGAGTAAATGGAACATCAAGATGTGTTGCAAGTGCAAGTCCACCAGAACCAGTTATCATAGGTGATATATCTATATTGCCTAATTCATTCTTGGCATCTTGTAATATACCTAGAAGTGTTTCTTGAATATTGGCATAATGTCTTTTGTAATCTGAAAAAATAACCTCATGGGCTACATTGAGAATCGCAACTTTTACAGTTGTTGATCCTATATCAATTCCTAATGTATATCTTTGTTTGTTTTCTTTCATAATAAGCTAGAGTATAAAAACTCTATTCCTCCTTTTTTGCTTCAAAATACTAAACCTTTGTATAAACATACCCATTATATGACAAAAAAGCTTTAAATTCAACAAAATATTTATAAAATGTTATGAATAAATAATAAAATGTAAGTATTGTAGAACATACAATAGAATTAATAATATTGTTTAAAATAAAGGGAATTTTTTAGAATAATTAAAGGTGGTAGTAATAGATAATATGTTAAATAAATAACTAATAAAATAAATAGCTAATATAATAACTAATAAGTTACTAAGTTTGTAGGTAACTATTACTTGATTATAGAATATAATGAAATATATAAAGTAATAGGTGAAATTATGAATATGAAACAAGTGCATGAAGAAATAACTGGTTGTGAAGGGGTTAGATATGTAATTAAAGAAGGTGACACATTATATAAAATAAGTAGAATTAATAAAATTTCATTAGGAGAACTGTTGGATGCCAATAAAAATATAAATATATATAATTTAAGAATTGGTGATGAAATATGTATTCCGAGTCAAGAACAAATGGATATGAATAGTAATCAACAAATGTATAGAGAAGAAATGAAACTAGAGGAGATCGGAAAAAGGTTATTTGTTTATGTAGTTAAGGAAGGGGATTCTCTTGAAAGCATAGCTAATAGTTATGATTTAGATGAAGAAGATTTTATAGATGCAAATAGACAAAATAAGATACTTTTAAAACCAGGTTCAATAGTTGTAATTCCAATGAAAGAAATAGAAGACTGATTTTTCCTATTTTTTACAAATGATTAATTGACAAAGAACAAAAGAAAAATTATAATTACAATGTTATAGTTTACAAAATATGGTAAATGGGAGAACACTGTCCTAGGGGAAGGAAAGGAGAAAGTGTTTATGATAGAGATATTTATAACGAAAGACGAAGAATTTTCTCAGATTAAAACATATGAAGAGGGAAGCTGGGTAGCCCTTACAGATCCAACAGCTACAGAACTTTTAGAAGTTGCCCAAAGATTTGAAATTGATGTGGATCACCTTAGAGCTGCGCTGGATGAAGAAGAACGATCAAGAATTGAGATTGAAGATACATATACACTTATAGTAGTAGATATTCCAAGTGTTGAAGAGGCTGATGGTAAGGACAAGTATATAACTATACCTATGGCTATTATAATTACAGAGACCAATATTATCACAGTATGCTTGGAAGATACAGCTGTTCTTAAGAGCTTTAAAGATGGTAGAGTTAAAGAATTTTATACATTTAAGAAAACTAGATTTATTTTGCAAATGCTATATCGTAATGCAACGGTGTTTCTTCAATATCTGCGTGTTATTGATAGAAAAAGTGAAGAAATTGAAAGTACTTTACATAAATCACCTAAGAATACAAAGAATAAAGAATTAATTTCTATGTTGGAGTTAGAGAAAAGTTTGGTATATTTTTCAACATCGCTTAGGTCTAATGAAGTAGTGCTTGAGAAATTATTAAGAACTAAGAACATAAAACAGTATCCAGAAGATACAGAATTACTAGAAGATGTTATCGTCGAGAATAAACAGGCTATTGAGATGGCTGGTATATATACTGGAATTCTTTCTAGCATGACTGATTCTGTTGCTTCAATTATTTCTAATAACTTAAATAGAGTTATGAAATTTACAGCAACTGTTACAATTGTTATGTCTATACCAACAATTATTGCAAGTTTTTATGGTATGAATGTTGGAGGAATACATCCAGGTATGGATAATCCATACGCCTTTTTATTTGTAATACTAGGGTCAATAGGTATATCAGGTCTTGTAGCTTTTGTTTTGGCAAAGTTAGATATGTTCTAATTAGAATAGCCAATATATAAAATAGAATATAGTATACAAAATAGAATGAAGTATACAACATAGTATATAAATAAAAAAGAATAAAAAAAGAATATGGTATATGACATAGAATGGAGGAATTGTGTGAAACAAAAAGGGAATTGGGTTGATAAACTAGAAAGAAAGTGGGGCAAGTATGCTATACCACATTTAATGAAATATATGGTTGTTCTATATATAATAGGATTTTTAATATCTGCAGTAAATTATTCGCTTTATCGAGAATTGCTTACACTTGATTTTTCGATGATATTACAAGGACAAGTTTGGAGGTTAGTAACATTTATAATAGCGCCACCTATGTCCTTTGGTAAAAGTCTTATGGTAATATTTGCAATATTTGCTTTATTGTTATATTACTCAATAGGTAATACATTAGAACAAGTATGGGGAACATTTAGATTTAATTTGTTTTATTTTGGTGGATTGCTAGCTTGTATTATAAGTTCATTTATTTCATATATAACTGTGGGATCAGCGGCGTCTTATCTTATAACAACTGATTATGTATTTTTATCAATGTTTTTAGCATATGCAATGCTATTTCCAGAACAGCAATTATATTTATACGGAATAATACCAATAAAGATAAAATGGCTTGGTATAGTAGATGCAGTGGTTATGGCAATGCAAGCTTTCGATGCTGTAAAATTTATAATGATTGGTGGAGATGGAATTATACGAGGTGTAACTCAATTATCAATTATTGTATGTAGTATGGCTAACTTATTTATATTATTTAATGCATTTAAATATAAAGGTGTAACAAAACAACAACGTAAGAAAAGTGCAGAGTATAAGAAGAAAGTTAATAAACTTAGTAAAACAAGAATTCATACATGTACTGTGTGTGGTGCAACAAGTCAATCACATCCAGATATGGAATTTAGATTTTGTTCAAGATGTGATGGTAATAGAGAATATTGTACAGAACACTTATTTACTCATGAACATATAACAAAGATTGTTATAAATATAGACAAAGATAGTGATGCTAATAAACAAGAAGAGGAAAATTAAGCAATTAAAAATTCGTTAATTAAAAATTAATTACTTACTAAATTAATCTATAGTTGTATGGGGTAAATTGATTGAATGATTGATGAATGTTATATACTTTAAATAAAGGAGAGATTAAATGATATAGGGGATTTATACAAAAGTAATAGGAATGGAGAAGAGTATGGTTTATATTAATTTAATTGCATTGTTAACTGCATTAATATATGCAGGTGCCTATTTAGGATTACGAACATGCTATAAGACAAAATTAAAAGATTATAAGGTTCCTAAATTAACTAGCCAAATGATTATGTTTTTATTATTTGGAATTGCTTTCGTTATTAGAATGATTTGTGCATTTAAGTTTTCAGGACATTCTGATTTGGAATGTTTTGAGTATTGGGCTAAATTAATGTATGAGAATGGCCCTAGTGGATTTTATAAAGCAGCAAGTTTTGCTGATTATCCACCAGGATATATGTATGTGTTATGGGCAATGGAAGGAATAAACAGATTATTTAAATTCAAATATGCCTCCCATGCGGCGGGTATAGTGATTAAAAGTTTTCCTATACTTTGCGATATGGTAACAGCTTTTATAATATATAAGATTGCAAAGAAGAGATTCTGTAATACAACATCATATATAGTTTCATTAGTTTATTTATTAAACCCAGCAGTAATATTAAATTCTGCAGTATGGGGACAAGTTGATTCAGTATTCTTTTTAGGAATTTTTCTAATGTGTTATTATGCGACAACAGAGCATAAAGAGTATTGTTATATTCCATATATAGTTGCTATGTTGGTAAAACCACAAGCTATTATGTTTACACCAATTATATTATTGGCTTTAGCTCAAGATGTTTTCTTAGGGAAAGATATCCGAAAGAAATTTTTCGATTTTAAAGTTAATAGATTAATTGAACATTTAAAGTATATCGGTATTACAATAGTTGGATTTTTAGTTGTAAGTATACCATTTGGATTAACAAAAGTTATGTCACAATATATTGATACAATGGCTTCATATGAATATGCTTCAGTTAATGCATATAATTTTTGGAGTATGTTTGGTCTTAACTGGACTAGACAGTACAATACGGTATTTGGCATTCAATATAAAGATTGGGGAACAATATTTATTGTTTTAATATGTATATTTGCATTATTTATATGGTTGTTTAAGTATAATGATGATAATAGATATGTAATGATAGCAATTTTTGTTAGTATAGCTATGTTTACAATGTCTGTTAGAATGCATGAAAGATATATATATCCAGGTGTTATATTGTTGCTATTGTATTTTATTTTGACTAAACATATTCAAGCATTATTATTATATTTTGCTTATACAATAGCCCATTTTTATAATTGTGCATATGTATTGTTTTTCTACAATCCAGAAAATTATGATAAAAGAGCTGGCCATATAATCGTAATTAGTGCAATTCATGTAATTTTATTTGTAATTTTTGTAGGATACATATTTAAGGAATATGTTGATGGTGTAGATGTTAAGGGATGGAATATAGAGACTATTCTAAGTAAAGAATCCTTAGATAAGGAAAAGAATTTAACATTGGCTCAGAGAATTAAGAATCAGTTTTTTACTAATGATATTCAGAAATCAAAAGTTTTTAGCAAGATGACAAAATATGATTATATAATTTTATTGATTATTATGGCTGTATATTCGATTTTTGCTTTGAGAGATTTAGGAGATATGGATGCTCCACAGTCATTTTGGGTTAATAAAAATAATAACAATATAATTAGAATTGAGTTAGACGAAAAGACAGAACTGAATAATATATCATACTACAATGGATATCATGAAGACTGTGAATATGCAGTTAGAATTTCTACTAAGGGATTCGATAAATGGCAGTATGACAGTACAAATGATAAAGAAGTTGATAGTGAAACAGAGAAACAAGAACCAAGATATGCAATGAATGCTGTGTTTTTCTGGAGTAATTGGCCTATTAATATGCCAGCAAAATATATCGAAATTGAGGCTCTTGAGCCAGAGGTTGCAATTGGTGAATTAGTGCTTGTTGGCGATAATGGTAAGATTATAAAACCTAAGAGTATAACTGTAGGTGGCAAGAAAGCAAAAGAACTTACTGATGAACAGAAATTATACCCAGAGAAGAGTACTTTTAGAAATAGTACTTATTTCGATGAAATATATCATGCTAGAACAGGATACGAGTTTATACATGGTTTGTATACATATGAATGGACTCATCCACCTCTAGGCAAATGGTTTATTTCACTAGGTATTCAAATGTTTGGTATGTGCCCTTTTGGATGGAGAATTATGGGCACTATATTTGGTATTTTAATGGTTCCAGCAATTTATCTATTTGGTAAAAGATTATTTAATAAAACAAGTTTAGCAACAATAGCATGTATTATGTTTACATTTGACTTTATGCATTTTGCTCAAACGAGAATAGCAACAATTGATGTTTATGTAACATTGTTTGTTATACTGATGTACTACTTTATGTACAAATATTATGCAACAAGCTTTTATGATACAAAACTTAGCAAAACATTTATACCACTTTTATGTTCAGGTATATGTATGGGACTTGGTTGTGCTTCTAAGTGGACAGGATGTTATGCAGCAGTAGGTTTAGCAATTGTATTTTTTAGCACAGTATTTAAGAGAACCCATGAGTATAATATTGCTAAAGCTAATATAGAGGGCAAAACTAATGGAATTAAACATTCCCATATAGTAAATGTATATAAGGGACACTTAATCAAAACATTGTTATTCTGTTGTTTAGCATTTATTGTAATACCAGCAGTGATATATACTTTGTCATATATACCATTTGTTGGGGCAGATGATGCGCCTACTTCATTAATTGGTAGAATGATTGATAATCAAAAGGATATGTTTACTTATCATTCTAATATAGAATTTGAACATGGATATTCTTCAAAATGGTATGAATGGGGAATTATGATTAGACCAATTTTCTATTATTCAGGAACCATTAGCGAAACATTACGACAAGGAATTAGTTCTTTTGGTAATCCACTTGTATGGTGGTTAGGAATACCGGCATTTGTATATATTGTGTATAGAATGTTATTTAGAAAAGATAGGAAATCAATGTTTTTATGTGTGGGATATCTTGCTGAATTATTACCATGGGTATTAGTTAGTAGATTAACATTTATATATCATTATTTTACAAGTGTGCCTTTCGTAGTTTTAATGAATGTGTATGCAATATCTCAATTATTAAAAGAAAAGCCAGCACTTAAGAAATATGTATATATATATACAGGAGCAGTTGTTGTTGTGTTCTTTATGTTTTATCCAGTTCTATCAGGACAGACGGTTTCAGAGTCGTATGTTAAAACTTGGCTTAGATGGGTTGAGTCTTGGGTACTTGTAAGTTCAACATAGAATATTGAGTTAGGGGAATATGATTTTATAGTGGCAAGATATAAGGGATTCTTGTATGCCTAAGCAAATAGTGCTTAGGAATGGAGGAATGACATGTGTAATTTTATAAAAGACATAAAATTAATTTTAATAAATAAAAAGATTTTAGGAATAGTTACAACAATTATGATTATGGTGTGTGCACTTGTGTGTACACACCATAGTATAGAAAAAAAGGAAAATGATTCAAAACTTATAATAGGAATAATTAACGAAGAAAATAACAGTTATGCTGATTTATTAATAGATTTTTTTAAAACAAATGAAACCTTTAAAAATTTAGCAACAGTAGTTGTTGGAGAAAAAGAACATATAGAAAGTGAATTTTATGCTAGTAATATTAATGCATATATAGTAATACCAAGTGGATTTGTAGAGTCATTAATGTATCTTGAACCTATTGGTATAAGTGTATATTTGGATAGTGCCAATGAAACAGAGGCAATAATATTAAAAAGTCTTTTGCAAAGTTATGAAAGATATGTATTATCTGTTCAATATAATTCAAGTGGATTGTATGATATATGCAAAGAATCAGGAATGAACAGAAGTCTAAATCATAAGCAAAATGTAAATGTAAGTTGGAATTTAATAAAGAAAGCTTTAAGTAAGGAAAGTTTCTTTGAGTATAATGAAGTAGAAACCTATAGTGTTAGTTTGGTTGAGCACTATTTGTATGTATTATTATTTGTTATTGTAGTTTATATGGGAATATATGCAGGTGTAATTGTAAAAAGAGAACAGTATAGTGGTGTTTTAGGACTATACAAAGTTTGTGGTGGAAGTAAGTTTTCTTATATTCTATCAAAGGCAGTTTGTATTGCAGGATTAGTTACAATGTTTATGGTAATTCCTTTAATTATAGGAAAGCTTATAGCCAATATTAATGTGTCTCTTAAAGGAATATTGGTAATTTTTATATTATCTGTAATAATTAATATAGTTATGATTAGTTGTTCTATGATTATAAAAAGTATATATGTATATACATTAGTATTTAATGTAATGGCGTTATTAATAGTTATTATTGGTGGAGGTATTATACCAATAGCGTATTCTCCTGACAATATGGCAATTGTAGCAAGATATTTACCATATGATGTATTTGAAAATGCTATTAAGAATTATATATACTTTTAGAAATGTTTGGTGAAAAAATGCTTAGGTTAAGAAATATAAAAGATATAATTAGTATAATATGTCTTAGAATTAAAATGTTGTTTAGTAATAGAAAGTTAATAGGTGTATACATAGGTATCTTAATTTTAACTATTGGGATAATGTTAACTTATGATGAAGCAGCAGAAGATAAAAGTAGTATACCAATAGGTATAGTCGATTTGGATAATACAACAGTTACTAGGAGCATAATAGATGAAATAAATAATAGTAATATAATTAGAGTAGAGACAGGATCTAAAAAAGAATTATTTCAGTTATTAAAGGATAATAAAATTTATTCAATTTTTGTCTATGAAAAAGGATTTACAGATAAATTATTTAATCTTGATACAGATGAGATTATTAAGGATTATTATCCAAAGAACAATAATGTTAGTAAGGTTATTTCTGATGTAGTACTAGCAGGTATGTTAGATGAAATATGTTATACATATTGTAATAAGACATACTATAAAAATACAAAATTATATACTAAGACATTTAGTAATGATGAGTATAGTAAATATATAAAAAAATTATATTCAGATGAGGCGAAGACAATTGCATTTAATTTTTATTTAAAAAGTGATGAGAGTCAAAATTATAATAGCAAAAATAATGTGAATAACAATAAAAATAACAATGTAAATAATAATAATAATAATAATAATAATAATAAACAAGCAACTGCTGAGATAGATAAGAAAACTAATCAATTAAATATGGTTTTATTATATAAAGAAATTGTATTTGCAGTAACTTGTTTAATAAGTGTAATTGTGGCAATGATATTTGGTAATATATTTATAGATGATAGAAGAGTAGGAGCTGACAAAAGATTTATTTTAAGTAAAATTCATACTAGTTCGTTGGTTATAGGTGATTCTTTATCAATGATGATAATAAGTAATATATTTGCATTTATTGTAAGTGGCATATTAGTTAGTAAATTACATATAGTTAGAACTGATGAATTTTTAAAATTTGTATTGATTATCTTTCTTTTCGAATGTACAATAAGTATGTTATTTGTTTTACTTACAAGAATTTTGAGAGATATTGTTGCGTATCAATTAATAGGAAGTATATTCGTATTATTTATTGGGATATCAGGTGCAGTGTACTTGTTGGGGTTCTTGCTTAATGATAGTCTTTCAAAGATAGCAAGTTATATGCCTATGGGAATGTTAATTGACGGGTACAATAATATAATTATGGGTGAGAGAATATCAGATAATGTAATTATATATGTAATTTATATTTGTATTATGTTGTGTATGACATATATATTTGAATATATGAACGAGAATATATTAGAGGATAGATAAAATGGAGGATTATTTGTTGTGAAACAAAAGGTAAAGAAGATATTAGGAGACTTAAAAGAATATAGAGAAGGTGCAGATGTAAACTTTATTCAAGCTTTGGCAAGCAATTATAGAGATTATTCTAGTACAGTTTTAGCTTTCGAGTATTATATGATGTGCGATAATGCAATTGATAATAATGAATATGAGAAAGAAGAAATTAGCACATTATTAGAGAAGTTAACATCATTGTTAGGAACTTATATTGTGGATGAAGATGATGTAACTAGAGAAACTATTGGAGAAATTGATGAACTTAGACAAGGTATAATTAATAAAGTTGATACATTATTAAAATATACAGCTAAGTTTTATATGTATGAATATATATTGAATAGACTTGAGTATAATTTTAATAAGCCTATTGAGAATTCTAATATTGCATTTGACGATGAAGCATTTGTTGGTAGAATAGTAGAATATATATTTTCTGGTGAAGATAATATGATTATAAATGCAAGAATAAAAGACGTTATTGGTCAGTTACCTATTAGAATGACTAAAGCTAAATTTTTTGACTTGTTAAAAGAATCATTTTCAATATTTAATGGCAGTACAAGTGATGGTTTTGACTCTTATATGGATAGAATTAAGACGGCAGCCACTTTGCTTAATGTGGATAATGGAGTAGATATAGAATATCTTAAAACAGAGTTAGAGGCTTTTGATAATGTTGATTATTTATCAATTGATAATGATCAATTTGATAAACTTCAAGAAAGATATAGAAGAGTAAGTCATTATATATCAACATATACAGATTTTTATACTAATTATGCAAGAATTATTAATATGCTATATACTATTGTATTAACTAAAAAGAACATAAAAGAAGATATGTCTGATGTAGAGGTATATAATAATGTAAAGGCTATTATAACTCATGTAACAGATTGTTATAGAGCTGGTGCTAATCAAGAAGCATATGAAGAAGTAACAGATAAGCTTATATTGTTAGAAGGAGTTCAAGAAAATACTCATCATATATGCTCAAGTTTAGAACAAGGTATAGATGAACAATTACTTGATAGATATGAACAAGATAACGAGATGATTACAGATATTAAAGCTGATTTTGCAAAATGTTCCGTTTTAATTAGTGCAAGTTTATTTGTAGATTTACAAGAAAAAGATACCGTTGTAGTAGATGATGTATTTATTAATAATAACGTAGAGAAGTTAATAGAAGAATTGAAGGATTTATTCAAAAAATCTCAAAAGATATATACAAGAGCGGTTATGGCCAATATTCTTAGTGAGTTACCAGTTTTCTTTACAGGGATTGATGAAGTAGCAGAATATATAAAGAATCAGTTGGTTTCTTGTAAGAATAATGGTGAGAAGATGGCTTGCTATGCAGTCCTATCAGATATGATGGATTATGATAATTATGATTCTTATTATGATGAAGAAGAATAAGATATAGAAGAATAAGAGAGATAAAGTCTATGTTTGTAAAGTGGAATGAAAAAGTATATATACATAATGATTTGAAGTTTAATATAGAAGACATAAAACAGGATTTATTTGGTAAGGAGTATTCTAATTTATATTGTATCATTAGAGCGTTAGATGGAAGAAACTTATATGAAATTATGCGAATAAGTGAACTTTCAAATGGCTTGTATAACAATAAAGAGATTGAAATTATGGGGATTGCAAAAGGGAAGAGACGAACAAAAGAAGTGTTGATAGACATAATAAAAAGTGACTGTTTAGTTGCAAATAGGTGGTGATGATATATTGGTAGCAACACTTTTAACCATCTTAAAAGTTATAGGATGGATATTATTAGTATTATTAGCAATAGTGTTACTGGTTGTTATTTTAGTACTATTTGTACCCATAAAGTATAAGTATAGATTTAGATTTGATGATGAAAGCGAAAAGAAAAACTGCAATTATGCAGATGTTTCATGGATATTTAAATTATTAAAATGTAAGGTTCTAATTAGTTTAAAGGGTATTGAATATCAAATTAGAATATGTGGTATACGTTGTAGATTTATTGAAAAACGTCTTAATCAGTCGGAAGAATCATATGAAGAATTTGATGATTTTCTAGATGAAGATGAGAATATAATGAATAATTCTTATGACGATGGTTCAACTAAAAAAGAGGCATCTATAAATGGAGATTCCTTATTATATGATGATTCATATGAAAAATCCATATTGCCAAATAGCGATTATTATAGTAATAGTGAAGATGATAGAACACTTATTGAGAAAATAATAGATGGTGATTTAGATGAAGTAATAGATGGCTATGGCGAGGAAGAAATGGATGCAGATGTACATGAAGATGATTTGATAAAGAGTACTAGTCAAACTGAAGTGGATGACCATGATGTATCAGAAGATGATGCGAATGCTACTGAATTTATAGAAAATAATGATTCTGATGAAAAAGCTCTAGAAGACGAAGAATCAGCAGAAGAATTAGTAGATGAATTAGAAGATATATGGAACAGTGTATCTGAACAGGAAGATGTATTAAAGAAAAAACCATGGGATAATATAATTAAAGCTAAAACCAGATTAAAGAATAAAATATTACGTTTTATTAGGAAAATTATTAGTGTATTAAACCCTATTAATTGGTTAAAAATAATAGCAGATAAGATAATTAATTTTATAAAATATATAATAGAGATTATTAAGGCATTTATTAATTCTGTAAAGAGTATAATACATAAGTTGTCATTAATACTTGATTTTCTTGATAAGCCTAGTACTGAACGAGGATTAGAAAAGGGAAAAGAGTATTTAGCAAAAACTTTTAAGCATATATTGCCAAGAAAGAATAGATTTATATTTAATATAGGTTTTGATGACCCATCAACTACAGGACAAGTTCTTGCGGCAGCGGGGATTGTATATCCTTTGTTTGGAAAAAGCTTAGAAATCTATCCTAATTTTTCAGAGAAGGAATTAAAAGTTGAGTGTTTACTACAAGGTAGAATAAGAGGTATTAACGTATTAATAATTGTAATTAAGGTTATAAGGGATAAAGCAATAAAGCGATTACTATATAATTTAAGAAAATTAAAGGAGGAATTATAGTATGTCAGATAATAATTTTTCAAATACAATCGACACGTTATTTAAAGGGATGGAATCATTTATATCTTCTAAGACAGTTGTAGGAGAAGCAATTAAAGTTGATGGAGAAACTACAATATTACCGTTAATAGATGTTTCATTTGGTGTAGGTGCAGGTGCATTTGCTAAAGAATCAAAGAAAAGCAATAGCGGTGGTGGCGGTCTAGGTGGTAAGATATCACCTAATGCGGTTATAGTTATTCGTAATGGAGAAGCAAGAATTATTAATATCAAGAATCAGGATCTTGTTACAAAAGCTTTTGAAGTTGTTCCAGAGTTAATTAATAAAGTTAAGAACAAGAATCAAAAAGATGATGTTGATATGGAAGTAGAAGAGATAGTAAATGACATAAAAGACAACTATGATGAGTAAATATAGAATATTTATGAAAAAATGCTTGCATTATTATAAATATTCTGATAGAATAACTTTTGTTGTAGTCGAAGATTACTAAAGGAGGTGCTTTAGATGGCTAAATGTGAGATTTGTGGAAAAGGTGTTCACTTCGGAAACGCAGTGAGTCATTCACATAGAAGAAGCAATAAAATGTGGAAAGCTAATATTAAATCTGTAAAGGTTAATGTTTCAGGTAATGCTAAGAAGATGCATGTTTGTACTTCTTGTTTAAAATCAGGATTAGTAGAGCGTGCTTAATTATTAGTATATATGGGTATTTACTGAATTTGAGTCTCAGCGTAAGCTGAGACTTTTTTGTGTGGGGCACAAAGATTTCAAGTCCCTCATGAGTTAGGGATATAGGGAGCTATCGATGACCTGTCATCTTTGTTTCTTATGGTGGTGAAAAATAAAGAGTATGTCGATAAAGAAAATAGTGAGTATTTTAGAAATTAAAAAATAATTAATAAAGTACTTTATTTTTGTGTGCAAAATGGTTATAATATAAAAGTATAAATTTGTAAATAATATAAGTTTATTTGCAGAGTATACATAACTGAACTAATGATGTAATTAAAATTCTATGTTGGAGGTGTAGTTATGAAAGATATCGTTACTACAGAATTTGGAGAGATAAAGATAGAAAATGAAGTAATTGCAAAGTATGCTGGTTCAGCAGCAGTAGAGTGTTTTGGAGTAGTTGGTATGGCATCAGTTAACATGAAAGATGGCATTGTTAAGCTACTAAGAAGAGATAACATTAAGCATGGTGTTAATGTAATTATGAAGGATGACGCCTTAGTGATTAATCTTCATATAATTGTAGCATATGGGGTAAGTATATCAGCAGTTGCTGATAATTTAATTAGTAATGTAAAGTATAAAGTTGAAGAATTTACTAATATGGAAGTTAATAAAATTAATGTAATTGTTGAAGGTGTACGTATAACAGAATAACAATTATATTATCAAGGAGGAAATAACATTGGTTATTAAGACAATAGACGCAGCAATGATACAGAAAATGTTTCTTGCTGGTGCAAATAATATCGAAGCAAAAAAAGAATACATTAATGAATTGAACGTTTTCCCAGTACCAGATGGCGATACAGGTACGAATATGTCACTAACAATTATGGCGGCAGCTAGAGAAGTTGATGCGATGGTTGATCCTACTATAAAGGATTTGTGTAAAGCAATATCTTCAGGATCATTAAGAGGAGCTAGAGGTAACTCAGGTGTTATCTTATCACAGTTATTTAGAGGTTTTACAAAAGAATTAGCAGATGCTGAAGTAGTAGATGTTACTGTATTAGCTAATGCAGTTTCTCATGCAGCAGATACAGCATATAAGGCTGTTATGAAGCCAAAGGAAGGTACTATATTAACAGTTGCAAGAGGTGCAGCTACTCGTGCTATGGAATTAGTTTCAGAGACAGATGATATAGTATATTTCACAGAAGAAGTATTAAAGCATATGAAGGTTGTTTTAGATGATACACCTAATATGTTACCTGTTTTAAAAACAGCAGGTGTTGTTGACTCTGGTGGACAAGGATTAGTTGAGGTAATAGAAGGATGTTATTGTGCTTTAATAGGTAAAGAGATAGATACTAAGTTACCAGAAGCATATGCTAAGCCAAAGAATGTATCAAGTACCGAGTCAGTAGGTAGTGATGCTGATATTAAATTTGGATATTGTACTGAATTTATTATTATGCTAGAGAAGAAATTTGATACTATGGATGAGAATAAATTTAAGAAATTCCTTGGTTCAATAGGTGATTCTATTGTATGTGTTGCAGATGATGATATCGTTAAGATACATGTTCATACTAATGATCCAGGTCTTGCTATTCAAAAAGGATTATCATATGGTTCATTAACTAGAATGAAGATAGATAATATGAGAGAAGAGCATAATGAGAGATTTGGAGCTAATGCACCACAAGAGAAGAAAGAAGAAAAACCTAAGGCAGATGAGCCAAGAAAGAATGTTGGATTTATTGCTGTGTCAATAGGTGAAGGAATAAATGACATGTTTAAAGAACTAGGTGTTGATTACATTATCAAGGGTGGTCAAACAATGAATCCTAGCACAGAAGATATGTTGAATGCAATAGATTCGATAAATGCTGATAATATTTTCATCTTCCCTAATAACGGTAATGTTATTCTTGCAGCAGAACAAGCAAAGACAATAACAGAAGATAAGAATATTATTGTAGTACCTACAAAAACAGTAACACAAGGTATATCAGCAATGATATCTTATGTAGCAGATAACTCTATAGATCAGAACTTAGATGATATGATGGATGTTATAGCTAATGTAAAGACTGGACAAGTTACTTATGCTGTTAGAGATACAGAGATGGATGGAAAGAAAATCAAAGAAAATGATATAATGGGTATAGGCGATAAAGTAATAGAAGTAGTAGGTCAAGATATTGAAACTGTTACATTTGAACTTACAGAGAAGCTTGTATCAGAAGATTCAGAGATAATAAGTATCTTCTATGGTGAGGACATGACACAAGAGGATGCAGAAGCATTGTCAGCTAAATTAGAAGAGAAATATCCAGATATAGATATAGAAGTATATAGCGGTGGACAACCAATATATTACTATATAGTAGCAGTAGAATAGAATTAAAATTTATATAATTTGTCAGTTTCTTAGGTCCCTGTCATGACAGGGACCTATTTAATTTGAGCTTCGCTCAAATTAGGAGATTTACGACAGATGTATAGAGCATACACATCAGATTTAAGATTATTTCAATAGAAGAGGTGAATCATGGATATAATTTCACAATATATAACAATAACAATTATAGCAGTAGTATTTAATATTGTATTAACGGTATATATGCTTGTTGATGCACGAAACAAAAAATCTGTAATTGGTATAGTATTAGCTTTATTAAATTTGATATACCCAATTATAATGTTTATTATATATTTGATTGCAGTAAAACTAAGAGTTTATATATTAGAACATTTTCAAAAAGATAATTAATTTTATAAGTATATTTTGCATAAAAAGAAAGTAATCAGACGATTACTTTCTTTTTATGTGTATATTTATATAAAAAAACTACAGTTCTATAAGGGTGCTAATATCTGGTATTGCCACCAATGAATAATTAGTATGGTATATCACAAAACCTGGTTTGGCGTTGTTAGGTTTTTTGATATGCTTTCTCTGGATATAGTCTATTTCAACCTTTTGTTGGTCTTTAGCCTTAGAGTAGTAGGCAGCAAGCATACCAGCCTCTTCAAATACTCTGTCAGGTAGTTCTTCGCCGTTAGATTTAACTATTACATGAGATCCAGCCATACCCTTAGCATGGAACCACCAATCACTATTTGAAGCAAATTTAAAAGTTAATTCATCATTTTGCGCATTATTTTTCCCTACATAGATATGATACCCATCAGAGGATAAATAATGTAGAGGAAGTGATTTGTTCCTTGCTTTCTTCTGTTTATTATTAACGTTGCGATGTTTGTTCTTTATATATCCAGTAGCTATAAGTTCTTCTTTAATATCTGCTAAGTCACTTTCTAAACGAGCAATATCAAGAGCGTTACTTATAGACTCTAAATGTTCAATTTCATCTTTAGTTTCTTCTAATTGTTTTTCTAATGCAATATAAGTACGTTTTAGTTTATTGTATTTATTAAAATACTTTTTAGCATTATCTATTGGCGATAAAGTAGGATCTAATGGTATTGCAATATCTTCGTTAGTATAATAATTATTAACAGTAGCCGATTTAGAACCAGTTTCTATGCTATAACCATATGTAGTTAATAATTCACCATATATTTTGTATTTTTCTTTCTTGTCCGTATCTTTCATTTGCTTTTGTTGCAAATCATATTTTTTATAGGTACGTTCTAATGTAGTAGATACTATTTTTCTTATATCAGCAGACTTTTGATTTATTCTATTAATAACTTCACGCTTATGATAGAAATTAAACAAAAGACCCGAAATGGATTGGAAATCAGTATTACTATAGTTAGAATAACATCCAATATGAATACTTGAATATTCAATAGGAGTAGTGCCGTTATAGACAATATTTGGAGTAAACTTGCCATTCTTTATATCTTGAATTATGTGATTGAAATTATTGTATAAATGGTATAAAACATCATCGTTAAGTTCGGATGAGTAAGTATCAGGATTTAGTGAGGCACGATGACAAATTTCATTGGCAACAAGTGGACTAATGCCTGTGTAAGTTAAATAGATATGCTTATATATAGGTTGATTACTACCTTTTATATTAGATAGAAACATATCATAATCTAAGGAAAGAGGATTAATCTTGCCTTGTTGTTTTGGAATAAAGTACTTAAATCCAGGTAGAACAGTTCTAATGGAACTTACCATAGAATTAATTCTTTTTATACTATCAATTATGTTATCCTGATCATCTGTAAATATAATATTACTATGTTTCCCCATTAACTCAATAATTAAATGTTTATAGCAAATATCACCTAATTCGTTAAGATGCTCAATTTTAAAATCAATAATTCTTTCAAAGTCAGGTTGAGTGATTGATACTATTTTGGCACTATTGAGATGCTTTCTTAATAACATACAAAAATTAGGTGCCGTAAGAGGGTTAGTTTTAGACTCCTCTGTAATATATGCCAATGGATATGATGCGTTGGCAGAGAGTAGTAGTTTATACTGAGTTCTATTGTTTTTTATAACTAATAAAAGTTCATCAGATTCAGGTTGATTAATTTTATTAATTCTACCATCTATAAGTATATTGTTAAATTCTTGTGTTAAATTAGATATTACTAATCCGTCTAAAGCCATGTTGATTCTCCTTTAATAATATTATTAAGAACAAAAAATATTGGGCTGTGAAAAACAAATAATGTTATTTCACAGCCTAATAATAGTTATTTATATTCATTATTCATCTATTTCGTTAGTATTAAGAGGATAGATGCTTTCATTCTTATTTCTATCAAATCCTTGAAGTGTTTTAGCATTTAAATTATTATATATGACTTTTGCCTTTTTTGCTGCGTTTTTATCATTATACATTTCTTTATCAGCATAATCAATAATATCTTGTAAATTATGTGATGTTGAAGTGTTTCTATTATAAAATGCAACACCAGATGCAAGTGATACAGAATAATTCTTTCTAAAGAAGTTATTATGGTTTTGAATGTTATTTTTCAATTGTAGTGAAGAAATTTTAAATATTGCCTCTGGGTTAGGTGCAACAATTATAATTGCAAATTCATCTCCACCAATTCTATATAATTCACATGATTCAGTGAATGTTTTCTTTAAAATATCTACTACAGAAAGAATAAATTGATCGCCTTCGTTATGTCCATAATTGTCATTTACAAATTTCAATCCATTTAAGTCAATCATAACTATACCAATTCGAGGATTCTCTTCTAAGTTGTTTTGTAAATAATCAATACGTTCTTGGAAAGCTGTTCTATTATTTGCTCCAGTTAATCCATCGTGATATGCAAGTTGCTTAACGAATGAAGTATGTTCAAGTTCGCTATGAATTTGTAAAAAGTAATCTAGAGATAAATATGCACAGTAAACAATTAAACATATAATAGCAAATCGTAAATAGCTACCATTAGCGCTTGAATGTCCTAAATAGAAGTATATAATATCAGTTACGATAGCTATGGATATTAGTGATATTCCTACAATTCTAACAACCATTGTTTTTGGGTTGGAAAATATATTGTTTTGAACATTTTTAAACCATGAAGCAGCGGTTTCTAGATTTGTTTTGTTCTCACGCTTCTCTTTTATAACAATTAAAACAAGAGAAGCAATACATATTCCAATAGTACCATGACATAATGGTAAAGAAATATGTAAATCAGCAATGTTAGTAAAATGTAGTAATAATGCAATCACAAATGAAATTTGCGAAAATATACATAGTATATTAAGTGCTCGTTGGTTTTTAATTCTAAAAATTGTGCTTATTGAAAGTATTCCAGGTAGAATTAACAAATATATAATAGCGTTATTAATGAATTGAAGCAACTGTGATGCATCAATAAATAATTCTAATACTTGTGTTTCTAAAACACTCCATATAGCAAGTAGAGCAGAAAAATATCCTAGGTATAAGAATACTGTATTATTATCCTGTCTATAATGCTTTAGATATACACCATATATTGTAAATATAATTGCAAATGCAAACATAAACATACATGAGAATAACGGAAATGCTTGTGAAAGCATATATTCTAGTATGAATTTGTAATCGTCTGTTATTGTCATGTTAGATAGGCTACATGAACTATCATTGTAAAAAGGTTTAATATGTAATTCAACATTTTTACCAATATCTTCTTCTTTTATCTGATAAAAATACCACATGGATCCAGTAGAATTACAACTAAAAAGATCTTTTTTGAATGTAGTGGAAAAAATTTCTTTATCTTCAATATAACCAGTAATATGTGTATTATGTGCTCTAAAACATAGCGAATAACCTGGTTTTACATTAGAGTCCAATTTTTTATAGATTATGGTTGGACTTTTAGTATTAAAATGCTCATTATCAATAGTTAGTGGATTGAAGGTAATATTATTAGAGTCTTCGCTATGCCATTGTTTGGAAAAATCAATAGCATCAGCAGCAACAGATAGATTCTTCTTAATGTTAAAACTCAAATAAAAACCTATTGCTGCAATAAAACTAAATAATATCATTATATATACAGTTGTTAAATTGAATTCTGTTTTAGTAAATATTTTTTTCATAAAACCCTCCAGGTTTAAAATTATAATAATATAAATATGAAATAAATAAATTTATTAAAATAAAGTTTAATACTAAAAACTATCTTTTGTTATTGAATACATTATGATAATCATGTCTGAGTTATATGCAGACACAATTATATATATAATTATAACATAAAATATGAAAAATGTAAAATTTTGTAATCATTTTAAGTAAAAATTCCTATGTTAAAAGTGTGTAAAAATTTTTGTTTTTAAATTTATTAGCTTGAAAAAAATGTCAATTGTGGTAGAATCATATTATTGTATGTTTTTAAAACAGAATATTATTTGCTTTTAAAATAGAATATTGAATGTTTTTAAAACAGAATTTTAATTTACTAGGAGATGTTAATTATGTTATCAATTTTATTATTAGTAATTGGGTTTGTTCTATTAATTAAAGGTGCGGATTTGTTTGTAGATGGAAGTTCATCTGTTGCTAAAATTCTAAAAGTACCTTCAGTTATTATAGGATTAACAATTGTATCATTAGGTACATCTGCTCCAGAAGCAGCAGTTAGTATTTCAGCAGGGTTAAAGGGGAATAATGATATTGCATTAAGTAATGTTGTTGGTTCTAATATATTTAATTTACTACTTGTAATAGGTATATCAGCTATTATTACACCATTTTTAGTAGATAAAGATATTAAAAAAAGAGATTTGCCAATAAATATAATACTTACAACAGTATTATTAATATTTACATATACAGGACAAGGTCTTAGTAGAGTTGAAGGTATATTGTTTCTTATAACAATGGTTATATATATATTAGTATTAATAAAAAATGCTATGAAGAACAAGGTTGAAGTAGAAGAAGAGGCAAAGATACTTTCAATACCAAAAAGTATTATATTTATATTTATAGGTATTGCAGCAATTATATTTGGTGGAGATTTAGTAGTAGATTCAGCAACTGCTATAGCAAAAAGCTTAGGTGTTAGTGATTTGTTGATAGGATTGACTATTGTAGCTATAGGAACATCACTTCCAGAGTTAGTTACATCAGTAATAGCTGCCAAGAAAGGTGAAAGTGGCTTGGCATTGGGTAATGCAGTAGGTTCATCAATATTCAATATAATATTTATTCTAGGTTTATCATCAACATTGTCACCAATAGGTGTTGCTAAAGCGGATTTTAATTTTGTATTAATAGATTTATTTGTATTATTAGTCGTAGGAATGTTAATACAAGTATTCTGTATTAGTAGAGAAAAGGTAAGTAGATTTGAAGGTATTTTCTGTACAGTGGTATATGTTGCATATACAGCATATATAATAATGAGAACAATAATGTAATGAGGAAAGTACTTAATGAAAATTTTATAAATTATGTAAAATAATCTATTGAAAAAAGATTAAGAAAATGTTACAATATTGTTAAGGGTATTTAAAGATGTAAATATTATGAGAGGGGTATAATTATGGAGTGGGTAGAGAAAATTAGTAAAGTAATAGCTTATGGAATTGTTTTATTAGTAAAAGGAATTGTTTATCCAATATTTTATGTCACAAAAACAATTAGGGTATTTTTTCTAATAATAGAGAAGTGGAGTTTTACATTACTAGAATCACTATCATTTAAAAAGAAAGAAGATGAGGATGAAGAGGAAGCTTTAGGAGTGAACTTTAATCCTAATACATATTATAAAGAGTAAGCACAGTGCTTACTCTTTTTTATGCAGCTTTATAATTTGAGCTATCGCTCAAATAGGGATGATTATTTTGCTCCGCGAAAGTTTTATACTTTTTTTCTTACCATAATTACTGTTTTGGCTCTCATGGGTAGATTTATAAAACAAAGAATAATTATATCTATATGCTTTAGTACACAGCAAATAATAAAGGGGCTCGAATATATATGTTTAAAGGTGTCTGA
>SVEH01000009.1 GCA_015057455.1 Lachnospiraceae bacterium
GGACATCCATACCAATATATATTATACTATTCATTGAAGTGACCTCCTTTTGTATGTGGTAAACCCGTTTTTTGTTGTTAAACTTATTATCGGTAAATCCACGATAAATGCAATCGTGGGGTCACTTAGTGATTTCAAGCGTTAGCGCAGAAAGAACTTAGTATCCATTAGGTTTGAAGTCAAGTGAGAACGTCCATTAAACATATATATTCGAACCCGTATTATTGCGTCACTAGAATAGTAAACTAAAACTCGTGTGGAGCCTATGATCCCTAATTTGAGCGATAGCTCAAATTATAAAGAAGCTTAAATACCACAACCATGCCCCTGTCGGAACGACAGGGGCACAAGAAACCTACAAATTATAGTTTATTTTCTTAATTCTACACCTATGTTGGCTAAGCCTTTAAGCATTTTATCCATAACTGGTGTAATATCATTCTCTCCTAAAGTTCTATCTTTTGCTCTAAATACTATAGAATATGCAAGAGATTTATATCCTTCTTCTATTTGAGAACCTTCATAAATATCAAACAAGCTATATGTTTCTAACAACTTACCTGCTGATTTTCTTATAACAGCTTCTACATCACCAGCAAGAACATCTTTCTTCATTACTAAAGATAAGTCTCTTGTTACTGCTGGGAACTTAGCTATTCCTTCATATTTTATATCAAATGTAGATTTCTCTACTATAATAGGCATATCAAGAACTGCAATATATGCTTTTGTTCCTATATCATAATTATCTGCAACTTCAGGATGTACTTCTCCTAAATAACCAATTAATTGTCCATCATACATAATGTTTGCTTGACGTCCTGGATGAAGATATGGTCTTGATGATTTTGCATCATATTCTTTAAATCCTTTTAGACCAACTTTCTCTAAGAACATCTCTACAACACCTTTAAGATCGAAGAAATCGCCTTCTCCATACATACCTAAAGACAATTGTGTTCTCTCATCAGGAAGTTCTGTAAGAGGTAGTGCATTAGGAATATATATATTAGCTATTTCATATAATCTTACATCTTTATTTCTTCTGTTATAGTTTGTTGCAAGTGATGTAAGCATTCCATTAAGAGGCATAGTTCTCATAATACTATAATCTTCTCCAAGTGGATTAGTTATTACTACTGTCTCTCTTAATTTATCTTGTACTGGAATAAGTAATTTATCAAATACCTTTGGACTTTCAAATGAATAGTTCATTCCTTCACTAAATCCACATTGTTCCATTACATCTCTTGCTATTGACTCTATTCTTAATTTGTATGATAACTTACCTGTTGTTGCCTCGCCATTTGGTAATGATGTAGGTATCTTATCATATCCATAGAATCTAGCAACTTCTTCAGCTAAATCTGCCATACATAATACATCTTGTCTCCATGATGGAACAACAATCTCTTTTGTCTTAGTGTCATATGGAAGTTCTACCTTCTTAAGATATCCTAACATTGTCTTCTTATCTATATCTGTTCCTAATAGTTTATTAATCTTATCTGCATCAAATGGTACTCTAAGTCCTTCTCTTACTGTTGGATATACATCAACAACTCCACCTACAACTTCTCCTGCTCCAAGTTCAACGATAAGTTGACATGCTCTATTTACAGCATTAATTGCATTGTTTGGATCTAGACCCTTTTCAAATTTTGCTGCTGCATCTGTTCTAAGTCCTAATTTTTTACTTGATAATCTTATATTTGTTCCATCAAAACATGCTGCTTCAAATACCATTGTTTTTACATCATCTGTTATCTTAGAGTTTTCTCCACCCATAATACCACCGATACCAACAGCCTTATCGCCATCACATATCATAATCATTGATGAATCTAAATCTCTTTCTTGTCCATCAAGTGTAACAAACTTCTCACCATCATTTGCCCTTCTTGCAATAAGCTTATGACCTGCAAGTGTATCATAATCATATGCATGCATAGGTTGACCATACTCTTCCATAACATAATTAGTTATATCTACTATATTGTTAATTGGTCTAATACCAACTGCTGCAAGTCTTCTTTGCATCCACATAGGTGATGGCGCAATCTTTATGTTCTTTACAACTCTTGCTGTGAATCTCTTACATAAGTCTGCATCTTTTATCTCAACATCTATATAGTCACTGGCTTTTTCATCATTCTCTTTCACCTTTATAACTGGTGGTACAAATTTCTTATCAAATGTAGCTGCTGCTTCTCTGGCAATACCTAGTACACCAAAACAATCAACTCTATTAGAAGTAACTTCATACTCAAATACAACTTCGTCTCTTCCAAGTACTTCTATAGCACTGCTTCCAAGCTTAACATTCTTGTATTCATCAACTGCATTAAATACATATATTCCATTCTCTGGTGCTTCTGGATACATCTCATAGTCTCCACCTAATTCTTCTATACTACAAAACATACCATTAGATTCAACTCCACGAAGCTTACCTTTCTTTATTTTACTTCCTCCAGCTACTTTCTTACCGTCATGTCCTGTTGCAACTTTACCACCATCTAATACTACTGGTACAACGTCACCTTCTTGAACATTAGTTGCAGCGGTAACTATTTGAATCATGTCTCCTTCTTCATTTATCTGAGTTTGACACACTCGAAGTTTATCAGCATCTGGATGCTTTTCAATCTTAACTATCTTCGCAACTATAATTTTATCTATATCTTCATCGAATCTTTCGAATCCTTCTACTTTTGTTCCTGATAAAGTCATTGCATCAGTATATTCCTGTGCTGTAACATCTAAATCTGGAACGTATGCTTTTATCCATGATAATGGTGTATTCATTTCTATTCCTCCATATCCTTTTTGGGTTATAATTTTTGCTTTGGCTAAACGCCTTCACTTACCTATTCAGCCAAGCTCTACTCCGCTTCGCTAAATAGATTTTAGAACTGCTCTAAAAATCTCTTATCATTTTCGTATAGAAGTCTCATATCATCTATTTCATATTTCAACAATGCTATACGCTCTAATCCTACACCGAATGCAAATCCTGTATATTCTTCTGGATCTATTCCACTCATTTTAAGTACATTTGGATGAACCATTCCACATCCAAGTATCTCTATCCAACCTGAACCTTTACACATTCTACAACCTTTTCCTCCACACTTAAAGCATGTAACATCAACCTCTGCTGATGGCTCTGTAAATGGGAAATGATGTGGTCTAAATTTTACTTTTGTATTCTCTCCAAATAACTCTCTTGCAAATTCTGCTAATGTACCTTTTAAATCTGCAAATGTTATATTCTTATCTATTACTAAACCTTCTATCTGATGGAATGATGGTGAATGTGTTGCATCCACCTCATCTGAACGGAACACTCTACCTGGTGCTATCATTCTTATAGGTAATTTACCTTTCTCCATCTCATGCACTTGTACAGATGAAGTTTGAGTTCTAAGTAATATATTGCTATTTATATAAAATGTATCTTGCTCATCTTTTGCAGGATGATTAGCTGGAATATTAAGTGCTTCAAAATTATAGTAATCAAATTCTACTTCTGGTCCTTCTACTACTTCATATCCCATACCAACAAATATTCTCTCTACTTCTTCTAATGCTATTGTGTTTGGATGTCTATGACCTCTAAGTGTTCTCTTAGCAGGAAGAGTTACATCAATAGTTTCTGATGCCATCTTCATATCTCTAGCTTTTTTTACTAAAGCAGTTTTAACATCCTCAATTTTCCCTTCTAACTTAACTCTTGCATCGTTAACCATTTGTCCCACCATTGGTCTATCTTCTGGTGCAACATCTTTCATAGATTTTAATACTGATGTCAATTCACCTTTCTTACCTAAATAACTAACTCTAATGTTATTTAAAATATCAAGTTCCTCAACTTTTTCTAATTGTGCCATTGCTTCACTAACAATTGCATTCAACTTCTCTTTCATATTATATATTAATCTCCTTTCGTAGATATGTTTTAATTGTTCTTTCCTATAAAACAAAAAAATCCCTTGCAATAATGCAAGGGACGAAAAATCCGTGTTACCACCCTAATTCCTATATACAACATAGTATATAAGCACTCATCATACTTAACGCGTACTAACGTTATCCCCTAATTATATTATTCAAATATGTTCAGGGATACTGCTCAGGTATGAAATTATAATATTAACTCTTACTTGCATAAGCTCCCAGCCCATGACCTATGCTCTCTTTAAAGATAAGCTAATACTTATTGTACCTTCATAGCATTTATTTATTCAAATTCTCTAACTTCTATATTTTATCATAAATAAAAAAGTTGTCAACTTTAACTTAAAAAACTCTCATATAAATAAACCTATAAATAAAAGTTCTAGAAAGCTATACATATTTTATAACATATGCATAGCTTTCTAGAACTTTTAAACTATATTACATTATCTAATTTTTTTCTTTTGAAAAAACTAATCCTGTTGTTGCCAATATCCCTACAATAAATATTGCAACGGTTCCTTTACTATTAAAACCATTTATAAATATAGTAATAGCCTGAATTAAATATAAAGCATATAAAAAAATCAATTTAGCTTTATTACTCATCTATAATCACCTTGCCTAACAAATATTAATTTCTATTATTAAATAGTTTTTCCTTCTACTTTCATCATTTCCTCAGTATTCATTAACTTACTACCTTCTGGTAAAACTATATTTTTATTCATTTCTTAATTATCTCCTACATTATTTTTTCTCTCATGTTGGCCAAGCAAGATAGAAACATCCCTATTATACTTAACCAAAAATAACTTGTCAAAATTTAAACTCCTTATATTATAATCGATATTTGTGCATCTTGCTGTATCACAACATTTTTTCTCTAAATTCTTTTACATTTATATGCATTTATTACCATTTTATGTAATTAATCATTTTGTATTTTACAGTTATTGTTTATTTTTTCAAATTTCTGTAATAATATTTTTTTCACTTTCGTCGTTTTTCACAATTCTTTATTTTTCATTATTATAATAGATAAGAGAAAACTTAGTTTTTCAATTGACTATATGACAATTGAATTATATTCACATAAAAAATCACTGTTTTTTCAAAAAACAGTGATTTTTTTCTAGTATTAATAAACTTTTTTCACTTATTGCATTTCTAGTATTCATTTTCCCCAACAAATACCTCATAAATTCTTTGATATCTATATGCTTTTTTAGTAACAGTTTTATCTGGCACGATTATATTCAAAGCTTCCAACTGTTTTACAATATTAGATACTACATTAACTGATACACCTGATTCAATCTGTATCTCTTTTTTTGTAAATACAATCTGTTTCATAATAATAGGCATAATTTTCAAAACTGAATTACCTTTTATCATATCTACTTTTTTCATATCTTCTTTGTAAATTTTCTTTATTTTTTCTATTCTATAAATATATGCATTACATTGGTCTATTACGCATTGTAAGAAGAATTTTATAAAACCTGCAATATTCCCTTTTCTACTTTCCATCAAATAACGCTGATATGATGGTTTGTAATATTCCAATATTTCTGACATATATAATATAGGTTTTTCTTCATCTAACATAGCCATCTGAATAGGTATTAATGCTCTTCCCAAACGACCATTACCATCTTTATATGCGTGAATTGTTTCAAATTGTGCATGTGAGATTGCAATATTCACAAGCACTGGGTCTATAAATTCATCATTCATATATTCATATAGATTAAGCAATAATTCATATATATCCTCTGGACAATGTGGAATAAATGTAGCCCCTTCTATACCCACACCTCTTGGCCCTATCCAATTTTGTGTAGTTCTTATTTGCCCAGGATTTTTCTCAGTGCCTCGTACACTATCTAATATCCTTTTATGCATATTATTAACAAACTCTACAGATAATAAATCACCTTTTTTTATTCGACTATACGCATATTGTATCGTATCTTTTAAATTTTGAATTTCCTTATTATCATCTGTTTGCTCCATATATCTCAAATAATACATCTCATCTTGTGAAATTTGAGTACCCTCAATCTGAGTAGATTTATAACTCTCACTTAATAATACTGAATCAAGAAAAAAACTTGAATCAAACTCTAATGTATTTATCAATGATTTGTATTGTCCATATTTTAAATTAGCATCTGCAATTAATCGTAATAATTCTTTATCAATTTTATACTCATTTGGCAGTTTTGCAGCTTTATATGGTTTCATATACTACAACCTCCTTGTATATATTAATATATTTCCCTAATTTTATATATTACATACTATATTATACACTAAAATCAATAAAAAATCACTGTTTTTTCAAAAAACAGTGATTTTTTGTATTAATTCTATATTTTTTCACTACGAAATACATTTTTAGATGCATTTTTTTATATCTTTTTCCTATTTTATAAGGCTAAATCCACATGTTGCACAGTTCCTACTCCACCACTTTCCTTTAAAAATACTCCAGTACTTCTTACCATTCCATTTACTTCATTACTTTCAAAATTATTTAATGTAAACTCTGTATCTGTATAACCTAAATAAATTGCTCCAACATCTGATTCAAGTAGTGATACTAATCTATCTTCTCCATTTGGTCCCTTTGTCCATACCCTTAAATCATCAAATATTTCATCATTTTCATCTATCCAACCATTATGATCACTATCATACTCTGCTAAATCCTTAAATCCATTACCTGATTTTGTTCCAAACAACTCATTTCCATCATTAATTTTACCATCTTTATTTTTATCTATCGCAAGGAATCCACTTCCTTGTCCTGCAAAAGAAACTTCTTCCTCTTGTCCATCGCTATTTAAATCAAATAAAAACTTTTGATCTGATACATTGCCTACATTGCCATCCATATTTATTATTAACGGATCTGTAAATATTATCTCCTCTTGAACTAAACTATCATATTTGGCACAAAATGCCCTAGACATTTCTAGACTTACACCAAATGATATTTCTCTTCCATCTGATGTTTTCACCATTCCTGTAGTTTCAAATGTAGTATGCTCTACTTCTGTTACAAATGCTGATGTTGCAGTTGTTCTTACCCATGTTGATCCACCTTGTGAAGCCATGCCTTGTCCACCTGTACTTATAGCACCTTCCATTCCTATACTTAATGATCCTGAAAAACTTAATGATGATTGAGCACTTCTCATATAACTTTCATAATTTGACTCTGCTTTAGCACACTTCTTGCCATACTTTTTATTAAAATAGTTATTTAAATTCTCGATTATTTTTCTTAAACATTGTAACTCTAAATCCTCTGGTGCTTTTATTCTTTGTTTAGGTTGGTTATTTAGCTTATTACTCTTTAACATATTAGATAAATACTCTGCCAAATTCTTTTCTTGCTGTTCTTTTCTTTGGGCCTCTGCATTTTTCTCATGCTCTTTTATATCTGTTACTAAATCCTTTTCGCTTTTCTCCAACGACATATCAAATATCGCAGCTGCTTCTTCCTCTCTAGATTCAACTACCACTTGCTTTTTATGTACATAACTAGCATATTCCCTCTTAGATGCCATATTTACCATACTCGCCTCAATTTTCATACAAAGCCCTCCTTACCCAATGAAAGTTCTATTAATATGCATTTTCATAATAACAATCTACTTTGACATCTTAACATATACTTCCTAATTAGATTTTATAAATTTGCTATTAATAGAACCCCCAAAAACACACACTTACTATAGCCTATATCCTATAAAATATTTCGACATTTAATATGTGACAAAAAATACTTTACTTATTGTTATTATTTCTTATATTCATTACATATTTTAAATAGGAAATTGGACATACTAGACTTTAAATTAATACTGTTTTGACCGATACAGGCTATGTGTTATTATACATAAATTTATTTAAGGCGGAGGATAACATGGGTGAAAATAAAAAGAGTTTTTTAGATCGTCTTTTAACACATAGACTATTTAGACATCTTTTTAAATTTATAAATAATGTTATAGAGGATAAATTGAGTGCCTTTTCTAGTGAAGCAGCTCTTTTCACTATTATGTCATTCTTTCCTTTTTTAATGTTATTTTTTGTTATACTTAGTTTCACATCCCTTACACCAGAATTTATTTTTCGTTTAGTAAAGGATTCATTTCCTGCAGAACTAATACAACTCATAATGACTGTTGTAGTCCAACTTAACAACACATCAAAAACAGTAATTACTATTACTATTTTAACTGCCCTATGGACTTCATCTCGTGGTTTTGTAGCAATAGAAAAGGGATTTAATGTAGTATATAAAGCTTCACATAGAAAGAATTTTATTATAAATAGATTATTTGGTTTATCATATACTTTAGGATTTGCTATATTATTAATACTTACACTTATGCTTCTTGGTTTTGGAAATAGTATATATATAGCTATAATAAAGCACTTTAAATTTATAAAAGACTTAGCTATATTAATCATGGGAATGAGAGCAATTGTCCTATTTGTACTTTTGTTTTTCTTCTTCGTAATTATGTATATAGTTTTACCAAACAGAAAATCAAGCCTTATTCTTGAAGCACCTGGTGCAATACTAGCAAGTATAGGTTGGATAAGTTTTTCAAAAGCATTTTCATTTTATATAGACAATATTGCAAACTTCTCAATTATATATGGAAGTTTAACTACAATTGTTTTGTTACTATTATGGGTATATTTCTGTATGTATATTTTATTCTTAGGAGCTGAAGTAAATCACTACCTTAGAACATACCTACAAAATAGAATCAACGAGAAAGGACCAAATAGTAAACTAGCCAAATTAAAGGCTATAATATTTAAAGATAAAAAAAATTAGACTGCGTGCAAATGGAGATTATAATTCTAGTGACGCAATAATACATTACCATCTGATAACATTCCTCAGAATAGAAATTGATGATGTTTACTCTATATGTAGTAATGCAAAACAGTAAAGGAAGTAAAAATCTACCCATAAAAACTAAAACAGTATAGATGGTAAGAAAATAACAAAAAGTAAATAAAATTTCACTCATAAAAGCTATATTAATCATAAGCAAGAGTTAGAATTTAAGAGAATATAATATATTTTTCGGGGTTTGCAAACCGTCGGCGTTTAGTGAATACGAGCATTTCAATGCGAAGTATGAACTTAACGACCGTTACGCTTTGCAACGGAGCGCAAGCGGTGAGAAAAATATATTATATTCTCTTAAATTTGGAACTAGCGTAAAAGTATAAAACTTTCGCGGAGCTTAATATCCCTAATTTGAGCGACAGCTCAAATTATATAAGCCCTAGAAAAATAAAACTCAAGAATCTCTCTATAATTCAATCCTCTCTTAGCCAATTCACTTGCTCCATATTGGCTCATTCCAACACCATGGCCAAATCCACCGCCATTTATTATATAATTATCACCTTTTTTCTCTATTATAAAATAACAACTTGGTAAGGAAGACATATTACTAGTTTTGTTTCCGTTTTTCTTTATTACAACCTGTTCTTTTGAGGCTAATAACTGCCTAATAGTATATTGATTTTCAACACATATGCTTTTCTTTGAACCTTTAATTATAACCTTAGTTACCAAGCCACCACTTTTTCTTTCCTTTACTTTTATACTCTTTAACTTTCCTATTGTACTAACATAACCTGAAATATATTTTTTCTTCTTTTTATTGTAAACTTTTATATTACTACTATTACCTGCTTTATTTAATTTATAGATGTTATCATTAATAATTTTAGATAACTTATCAACAGGTATTGTTATTTTCCACCTAAACCACTCACAATCTTTTTCAAAGTATCCCCCATTTGTTGACATTATATGTTTTTTAAAATATCCATTATTATTAATTTGTCTACTCGTAATTCCTAGAGATTTATTCTTATTATTAATTACTTGAGCTTTGCTAGGTAAATATGACAAATTATTTCCACCAAATACATCCTTTGTCGTACTTGAGTATCCTGAAGATGTAGAATAATAATATACACTAGCTAACTTATCCTTATACTTTATAACTTCACCTTTTGTACTATCCACAGCTTGTATGGAATTTTTCCCATACCTTATATTATTGTATACTTGATAACTTATACTATCATCTAAATGAGCTCCATATTTTTTATATCCGCTATGTTCTATTTTATTCATTGCATATGTTCTAGCACATATAGCTTGTGCCTTTAATGCTTCTATTGGAAAACTTTCTGGCATTTCACTAGGTACTACCGAATATAAATATTGTTCTAAATCAACTTCATTTACCACTACTAATCCAGAACTATCTTTTATAATCTCTATATTTCCTTTGTATGTAATTCCACCTGCACTTCTTTTTATATTAGATAACGTAATTCCTTTTTTATTATCTTTATTTACAATAATAACTCTATTATAATCACTAAAGTATTTGCTATTATTTGTAATAGTAAAACTTTTATTTACAGGTATTTTCTTTACACTATACTCTTTTTGTTTTAATTCTACTTGTTCTATTTCATCTATATCAAGTTTTTTAGATTTATTTACACTTACTTCTTTTGCTTTTTCATTGTTACTTATATATAATAGTTCTATATTATCTTTACTTTTCAATGTAACCCTATTATGGTATATACTATTATAATTACTAGTTTTTAAAAGTACTTTTATTTTAGTATCTGCTGTTATATTTCCCTCTTCTCTAGTATTATCATCATTATTACTTTTACAATTATTATCTGCTTCTTCTATAGTACCTATATTAATTCTTTTTCCATCTATAACCATTGCACATATTTTATCTTTCTCTACTATATAAATAATATTATTCATTCCTATATTCAAACTATCTATACTATTATCTTTATATGTAATTGTACATTTATTATCCTCTTTACTTGCAACACTTTTATCATTATTAGTATTCTTGTCTACTTCATACAACATGCATTTTTCATCTACTTTTACTTTTCCATACTTGTCTATATCCACATAGCCCTTTTCTACATCAATAGCCATTAATTTTCCATTAATAACAGATGGCTTGAAAACTATCTTTTTTACCTTATTATCTTTAATTACAATATCAGCAACAATATTTGAATAGTTTTTATTTATTTTACTTACAAGCTTATAATTTTTAATAATATTTGATTTATCTATAATACAGACCAACATATCATCTTTAGCACTCACAACCCATATATTTTTATACTCTATTTCATCTTTATTCAACTCTAACGAGCTCACATAATATGAGCCTAAAATTATTAAAACAACCACACCTATTACAGCCAAATATTTCATATATTTCCTCCAACACACTAACTAAAATTTATCCTATACATTCTTATTTAATTGCATAACTATCCTTGTCAGAAAATATTATGTTGTAAAAAACAATAACCTTATATTGTACTTTCCCATAATATAATAAAGGAGAAGCCTAAGCTTCTCCTTTATATATATTAGTTATATTATGTTTTTATACCTATTTATTTGTTGGCTGCACTTTTTAAAGATTCAATCAATCCCTCTACATCTTCAATTGATATTAAGAAAATTTCTTCTCCACCTTTATTTACTCTATAGCTAGTGTCATCATAGTTTAAGAATTTAACTACAAGGTCCTTAGCACCATCTTTTCTACCATTATATCTAATTGTAACCTCTGTCTTATCCTTTTTAATCTTCTTATTACCTATTTCGCCACTATAGTTAAGTGCATATAACGTACTAGAAACAGAATCTCCCTTTGTTGTTTTTATCTTCTTGTCATTTAACTTATAAGTATATTCAATTGTCTTCTCTCCGTCTTCATTCTCTACTGTCTTATTTTCTTTTTGAATCTTATAAGTTTTATCTGCGGTCTCTATTTCAACACTTGAATATTCCATTAATTCTGTTCCATTAATTGTTCCATCAACAAATGCAAATGCTGAATTATTCATTATTGATTCAGCTGTAGATGATTCCATAGTATAAACTCTGTCTCCACCCTTTTCCATAACATAATAACGTGTAAGTAATTCTTCGCCTTCATAATTCTCTTTTACTCCATCACCTACAAGTAATGTAAATGTCTTTTTATTATAAGTAACATCTGCTTCCTTATCCTTTGAGTCTGCCTCACCTGTTACTTCTTCATAATATTTCAAATCTACACTAAATGCTGGCTTATCAAGACCATACTTACTAAGTTTACTTGGTTTATATGCTACGCACTTATCATATGCAAGTGATTCATAATTAACAAAATACTCTGTAAATATTGATGATACACCTTTCTTCTCTTTAGCATATGGTTTAGTGATTTTCCATGTACCATCTCCAGCTCTTATGTCTCCATCATATTTTGCTTTTAAATTAAAGTCTTTACTAGAGATATTAACATCATACACTAAACTTGAATTAACACTATCAATTAAATCAACCTTTAATAATCCAACAGCATCATATTCAAATGCATCAAATATTGTTTTACTAACAACATATATCTTTTCTTCACCATCAATCATAAAGTAATAACCTGCATCATTAGGTGCTTTATTACCAAACAATAATGTATATGACTTAGTATCATCATCTTCTTTTGCATTAACTACAATCTTCTTACTAGGTTTATCTAAGCCATACTCTTCTTTATCTGTACCATCCATAGTTCTTTCAGCTAATATAGATGTAACTGAATCTACCATTGTACTAATTGTATCTTGGTTTATAGGCCACTTTTCTTTACCTTTTAAAGAGCCTTTTTTCTTTGACTTATTATATACAATCTCGTAATTCTTCTTATTGTATACATATTTTATATTTTTTAAATTACTTTTTTTAATCTCTAAAATTGCGTCTGCTTCAACAGTGTTTTTCTCTTCTTCTTTTTTCTGTTCTTCATCTTTATGAGAAGAAAACCATGCATAAAATGCCATACAAGCAACTAAAACAACTACTAAAGCAAGCAACTGTTTCATATTTTTGCTTGTCATTATTTTCTCCTCCTTCTAATCCATATAACGAATCCGCATACAAGAATTATTACTGGAACAATAATTAATGTAACCATTATCCAAAGTATTACATCTGCACCTTCCATAGTCAATCTAACTGACTCAAATGTCTTCGCTGGAATAGAAATTGTTGCTGAACCTTCTATATCACATGCATAATATATTGAATTCATAATTAAATCAGCATTCATATATACAGCTGTTTCAATTTGTGAATTAACATCAAATGTTGATGATGCACTATATGCTATTAATGTTGCTGTCTTTTCACTATCTATAGCTTTAGTTGCAACTGCACCTAAAATGTATTGACCTTTCTTTGAGTTACTACTATTAACATTGCCTAATGATTGAACATCTTTTACTAGATATCCTCTATCTGATGTTTTAAGTAATGGTGTAACAGTAACACCTTCTGGCATAGTTTCAAGTCGCTCAAAACCTGTAGCAACATCTACTGCTACATAAGCATTATCAAAATCACTTGTTATCTCATGCTCTTCAACTATTGGATACATAAGAGTTGATCCTTTAGCTGCACTTCTTGAAGAATCCTTATCTACTACTAGATGTTCGTTATTCTTCAAACCATATTTTTTAAGTAATTTATTTAAGTTTGGTAAAGTATCATTAATGTATCCTGTAATTAACAAAACAGGCTTACCTTTATTTAAATAATCCTCTACTATCTTAATCTCATCTTCTAAATAATCACTTTGAGGTGATAAAATAACTAACATATCACAATCATTTGGAACACTTTTAGAAGTTAAAAGTGTAATTGGTTCTGTTGTAAAATTTTGCTTAGTAAATAATTCTTCTATCTCTGTTGCAAATGCTTCAGCTTCATTATGTCCTGTTACCATATAAAATTTCTTAGATATATTTGTTGTTAATGAATTAATTGCTGAAGTTATTTGACCTTCTACATCTGATCCTGTAATTCTTTGTTGATATGTTTGATAATCCATTTCTGACACTATCAATGACGCATATGGTATGTACTTAAACTTTTTCTCATCATCCTTCATAACAACTGCTACACTATTATCCACTGATGTCTCTGCTGTAGTTTCTGTAAACTTAGCTAACAACGTAGGATATTGAACAGGATCCTTTTTTATTACTTCTATATGTTTTGAGTTTTCATCAAACTCTTTAACTAATTTATATGTACTTTCATCTATAGTATCTGCCTCAGTAAAATAATAAATAACTATATCTTCTTTAACACCCTTTAAAAACTTTAATGAGTCTTTAGTTATTGTATATTGTGAATTAGCTGTTAAGTCAGCTGTTATATCTGCCTTTGTTACTATCATATTTAGAAAAACAACTACAGCAACAAATAGAACACATACTATACTTACATACAATCCGTTACCTACTCTTTTATCATGAAAACTTCTATTTATATAACTTCTAAATCTTTCAAATATGCTTGTTTTTACTTCGTTGTTTGAATTATTCTTCACTTTTATATCCTCCTGTTTTTAATTCCATCTTCTCTTCTTAATAGATTGGATAGTTAGGAATAAAAATATTAATATTACACTTATATAATATAAAATATCCGCTGCACTTACATTACCATAGCACATATTCTGGAATGGTAAAAGTATGCTTAATTTCTCTGCTAAACCAATAAGTGCATTATCATAAATCTCTGGCTTAACTACATATGTTACTGCCAATACTATCTCACCAACTACTGCTACTATTCCTGTTATAAATAAATTTCTAACTAACACATAGAAAACAATAATTAACACTAAATATAATACTGCATACACTAACCAAACAATCATGTTATCATTAGGTAGTGATGATGATAATGCTGACATTAAATATGTAAGAAGAACTGTTATAAATGTTACAACTGCAGCGATTACTGAATTCTCAGTTAATGATGATATAAACATTCCCATTGCAATATAAGCTGCACCTAATAATGTAAATCCTAGAATACACACATATGTAAGTTTAAAATTAACATCACCATATGCTCCCATTATAAGTGGATATACACATGTAATAGCCATAGCTATTAAATAAACACTAACTGTACCTATATACTTACCACCAACAATTTTCTCTACACTAATTGGTGCTGTAAGTAATAATTGATCTGTTTTATTTCTTCTTTCATCTGCCAAACTCTTCATTGTAAGAATAGGAATTAATACAATAAACATAAATGATATACTTTGTAAAGTCGCTTCAAAATGTCCATGTTGTCCAAGACAGTTAATCATAACAAAATAAATTCCTAATACTACCATATAAAATGCAATTATTGAATATCCTAACATGGATGAGAAAAATGAACGTAGTTCTTTACTAATTATTGCTAACATTATTCTTCCTCCTTATCTGCATTATTATCTTCTTCAGTTGTTTCTGAATCCATATCATCTTCAACTTCTTCTATATCGTCTTCATCATATTCTTCATCTGTTAAACAAACTTTACCTTCTGTTTCATCTGAAACAATTACTTCAGGTTCTACATAAACAGGTGTAGTTGCCTCAATAAAGATATCTTCTAATGACTTCATATCATTATACATCTGTAATAATACAACTTTACTGTCTACTATTAGTTTGAATACATCTTCTCTTCTATCTGCTGAATCTTTAAAGAATATTCTTACATCTACACATCCTGAATCTGCTGAATCTACAACTTCAAATTCTCTTATGTAATCTTTACCTTTAAACATATCTTCTGCTATCTTCTTAGATGTTCTTAATGTCACAACTAAACATTGTGCATCAGCAATATTCTTATTAAGATCCTCTAACATCTCATCTACTACAAGATTACCATTATTAATAATGATAATTCTATCACACACAGCACTTATTTCTTGCAATATATGTGAACTTAAAATTACTGTATGTTTCTCTGCTAAACTCTTAATTAAATCTCTAATTTCAATAATTTGTTTTGGATCTAATCCAACTGTTGGTTCATCAAGAATAAGTATCTCTGGTTTACCAAGTAATGCTGCTGCAATACCTACTCTTTGTCTGTAACCCTTTGATAAATTACCAATTAATCTATCTTCCATTGCAAATAACTTAGTAGATTCCATAGCCATAGTTACATCACCAAGAATCTCTCTTTTCTTAACACCTTTAAGCTTTGCAGCAAATATAAGATACTCTTTAACTGTCATATCCATATACACTGGTGGTTGCTCTGGTAGATATCCTATAAAGCTTTTAGCTTCTTCAGGTTGCTTAAGTATATCATAACCATTTATTAAAACTGTACCTTCAGTTGCAGAAATATATCCAGTAATAATATTCATAGTAGTTGACTTACCTGCACCATTAGGTCCTAAAAAGCCCAATATCTGTCCTTTCTCAACTTTAAAATTAAGATTGTCTACAGCCTTGTTAATACCATAAACTTTTACAAGGTTTTTTACTTCAATCACGTCTAGTCCTCCTTACGCTATTTGGATTTCTTTATTTTCTATATGTAGTTATTCTATAACAAATAACACATATAAATTAATTTCTTGTTTACTAATGCTTATATAAATTATATCTAGGCATACTTTGTTATTATACCATATATCTTGGTATAAATTGTGAATTTTTTTCAACTTTTTTCATATTTTTACATTTTATTACACCAAGCTAACATATCCTTACCCTTGACTAACAAAATAACATTATTTTATGTAACTCTATTTGTATAATTTTAATGTTATTTTCCAACTACATCTTGCATTGAATACATCCCGCATTGTGTACTAGATAAAAATTTTGCAGCTTCCAGGGCACCCTTAGCAAATACATTTCTTGAATGAGCTGTATGTTTAATTACTATCTCTTCATCTTCTCCTGCATATATAACTTCATGATCGCCAACTATAGTTCCACCTCTTACAGCTGATATTCCTATCTCTTTACTATCTCTTTTAGCTCGTCTATCACTTCTGTCATATATATATTCAAATTGATTTTCCATAGCTTTATTTATTACATCTGCAAGGGCCAATGCTGTCCCTGATGGAGCATCTAACTTTTGATTATGATGTTTCTCTATAATCTCAATATCAAAACCTGCATCAGACAACAAGCCACTTATAGAAGTTAATACTTTAAATAACACATTAATACCTAATGACATATTGGCTGATACAAGAACACTTGCCTTCTTAGAAACTTCTTCTAATCTTGCCTTTTGTTCTTCACTTAATCCAGTTGTACACACAACCACAGGTATATGAGTTGCCTCTACATAATCCAATAATTTATCTATAGCCTTAGCTGATGCAAAATCAATAATTACATCTGCTGCTACTTTACATTCCTCTATATCTGTATAAACTGGATAGGTATTTTGCCCTATTGTTATATCGACACCTGCAACAATTTCTACACTATCATCTAACTGAGCAAGTCTTGTAATTGCCTGCCCCATTCTACCATTACACCCATGCATAATAATCTTTGTCATATAATTATTCCTTTCTAGCTTTTGTATTATGTAATATTGAAACTATTAATTGCACATTATACACAGTTCTTTATATTGCAAATAATACAATAAAGGACCTTACTATATTTTATAGCAAAGTCCCTTATCATATATTTGTGCAAAACTATATAAGTCCTACTGTTTTCATGTCCCTCTTAAGTTTCTCAATATTCTCTGGTTCCATATAAGTAAGCGGTCTTCTAAGTGAACCAACATCAAATCCCATTAAATTCATTGCAGCCTTAACTGGAATAGGATTTACTTCACAGAATAATGATTTCATAACATCAAAATACTTCAATTGAATATCTAAACTTCCTCTTGGATCACCTTCAAGGAATCTATAAACTAAATCATGCATCTCCTTAGGTAATAGATTTGACATAACCGAAATTACACCTTTACCACCTAATGATAATACTGGTAATACTTGATCATCGTTACCTGAATACAAATCAATATTACAATCTACTCTTTTCATTATCTCTGCTACTTGAGTTATATTACCACTTGCTTCTTTAATTCCTACTACATTATCTACATTCTGTAATATCTTCAATATTGTGTCACCTGTTATATTACAACCAGTTCTGCCTGGTACATTATATAAAACTATTGGTGCATCAACAGCTGAAGCTATCTCTGAATAATGTTCAAATAAACCTCTTTGTGTAGCCTTATTATAATAAGGAGTAACTACTAATAATGCATCTGCTCCAGCCTTACACGCTTCTCTTGATAAATACTTAGCTGTCTCTGTGCAGTTAGAGCCTGTTCCCGCAATAATAGGAACTCTTTTATTAGCTCTCTTTGTTGCTACTCTTATACACTCTAAATGCTCATCTTCTGATAATGTTGATGCCTCTCCTGTTGTTCCACAAATTACTAATGCATCAATTCCATTATCAATCTGATAATCTACTAATTCTTCTAATTTATTGTAATTCACCTTTAAATCTTCTGTAAAAGGTGTTATTAGCGCAGTTGCTGCCCCTGTAAAAATGGCCATACAAAATACCTCCACGAACTTTTTAGATTTTTTATATGATATCATTTTTTACAAATATTGTCAATTAATGTAGCGAGTATTTTTACATCCGCCAATCATTATTTTTCTATTAATTATATATTATATTTTCATTCTTATATAATTATATTTGTATATAACTTTTATTCCCCCTGTGCAACTGCTGCACATAATTGCTGTTCTCCCATATATTCCATTTTACTTACTGATACTTCATAAGCTATTCTCTTTTCATAATCAGTTTCAGAAATTTTCTTCTGATACTCTCTGCTTTGAATTCTTCCCCATAATTGAATATGGCCACCAACTTCAAAATTCTCAGCATATCTAGCATTACGCCCCCAACAAATACATGGAATATAATCTGATTTACCATAAGGTCTATTTACCGCCAATAATAAATCAGCTATCTCTCTACCTAATGGTGTTTTTCTATATACTGGTTCTTTACATATGTATCCATCTAAAAATATACTATTAGGTTTTTCAATATCATCTCCATCTTCTAATACTCTAACTTCTCTAGCAAATACAGATAATACTAATTTGTTCTTATTATCATCTTCATGTCTGTTATATGATCTAAATTGACCTACAACTTCTACATTCTTTCCTAAATAGCTTTGCTTAACATCCATAAGTCTTTCAGATATCATTAATGGAATAATATCATATGATTCACTTAATCTACTTACTGATACCTCTAATACATAGAACCCTTCGCCAAATATATCATGGCTAAATTCAAAATCCTTTACTACTTCTCCTGCAATTATAACTTGGTTATTATCAAATACCTTATCTGTCATAATGTGATGCTCCCTTCTTATCTTTAATCTGTGTTTTTCTTACTAAATAATCTTATTCATCTAAAGTAAAAAAAATTACTATTTATCCTCTATTTTATTGTGATTTTATACTTTTTTTAGAAATCCTTCCATTATCCGACATATATCTGTTTTTTCACTTATAATTCCCTACTTTTTTCAAGGAGTTATCCATTTATACTTTTTTCTTTTTAGTATATAAATATTTATATACTAAATTTTATATACTAAGTATTCCAATTCATATTATACTAATTAAAATATTATCCCTCTTATAATTTATAGACTTATTGTTCATCTAATTCAATATTTGTGTTCATTATTTCACAGTTGTTCACACTTTTTACACATTTAAGAATTTTATACCAAAATAATCCTTTAAACATACATTACCTTATATATTTAATCTTATATTATATTATATTTAATCTTATATATTTAATTTATATATTTAATTTATATATTTAATTTATATATTTAATTTATAAATATATTACTAACATAATTTTAAACATTGTCTAAAATCCCTTGTTTTTAATTTATAATATGATAAACTGTTATGTGGTAGTTTGTTAAATGTATTTTTATTAAATAAGTAAAGCAATATTTATGCATAATATATACAATTATAGCCATATGCCTTTACTTAACTATGGAGGATATAATAAATATGAAAACTAAAAGAGAAGATATAAGAAATATTGCAATTATTGCCCATGTTGACCATGGTAAAACAACACTTGTTGATGAATTATTAAAACAAAGTGGTGTATTTCGAAGTAATCAAGATGTTGGAGAACGCGTTATGGACTCTAACGATATAGAACGTGAACGTGGTATAACTATTTTATCTAAGAATACTGCTGTTTATTATAAGGATACGAAGATTAATATTATAGATACACCTGGACATGCTGATTTTGGTGGCGAAGTTGAACGTGTTCTTAAAATGGTTAATGGTGTTGTTCTTGTTGTTGATGCATTTGAAGGTGCAATGCCTCAAACTAAGTTCGTTCTTAAGAAAGCTTTAGAACTTGAACTACCTGTTATTGTATGTATTAACAAAATTGACAGACCAGAAGCAAGACCAGAGGAAGTAATTGATGAAATACTTGAATTATTTATAGATTTAGATGCCAACGAAGAACAACTAGATTGTCCATTTGTATTTGCATCAGCTAAAGAGGGTATCTCATCCCTTGAATTAGATGGCGACACGAAGGATATGAAGCCTTTATTTGAAACAATTGTCAACTATATACCTGCACCAGAGGGTGACCCGGATGCCAATACTCAAGTTCTTATTTCTACTATAGATTATAATGAATATGTAGGAAGAATTGGTGTTGGTAAAATTGATAATGGTACTCTTAAAGTTAATCAAGAAGCTGTTATCGTTAATGCTCACGAACCTGACAAGAATGTTAAAGTTAGAATAAGTAAATTATATGAGTTTGATGGCTTATCAAAAGTAGAAGTTAATGAGGCAAGCATTGGATCTATAGTCGCTATATCAGGTATATCAGATATTCATATTGGTGACACTATCTGCTCACCTACTGACCCTGTTGCTATTCCATTCCAAAAGATTTCAGAACCAACTATTGCTATGCATTTTCTTGTTAATGATAGCCCACTTGCTGGTAAAGAAGGTAAGTTTGTCACTTCTAGACATCTTAGAGATAGATTATTTAGAGAACTTAATACTGATGTAAGTCTTCGTGTAGAAGAAACTGATACTACTGAGAGTTACAAAGTATCTGGACGTGGTGAACTTCATTTATCTGTTCTTATCGAGAATATGAGACGTGAAGGATATGAATTTGCTGTAAGTAAAGCGGAGGTTTTATTTAAAAAAGATGCAAATGGTGCTTTACTTGAACCTATGGAAAAATGTATAATTGACGTACCTGATGAATTTACAGGAACTGTTATCGATAAATTAAGCCAAAGAAAAGGCGAACTCCAGGGTATGACTCCTATGAATGGTGGATATACTAGACTTGAATTCTATATTCCATCTCGTGGACTCATTGGATACCGTGGAGACTTTATGACTGATACTAAAGGAAATGGTATTATGAATACACTATTTGAAGGCTATGACACATACAAAGGTGATATTCAATATCGTAAGCAAGGTTCACTTATTGCATTTGAATCTGGTGAATCTATCACTTATGGTTTATTTAATGCACAAGATAGAGGAACATTATTTATTGGACCTGGTGAACAAGTTTATGCAGGTATGGTTATCGGTCAAAATGGTAAAAGTGATGATATCGAGTTAAATGTATGTAAGAAAAAACAACTTACTAATACTCGTTCTTCTAGTGCTGATGAGGCTCTAAAGCTTACACCACCTAGAGAACTAAGTTTAGAACAAGCTTTAGATTTTATTGACACAGATGAGTTATTGGAAGTAACACCAACTAATCTAAGAATCCGTAAGAAGATTTTAGATCCTACATTAAGATTTAGAGCTAAGAAAAACTCTTAAAGGAGGCCAATATGAAAAGAATTTTTAAAATTACAGGCATTACAGCTACCACTTTAGCGCTATTACTTATGTGCTTAGTTGGTTGTAATCAAAAAAATGAAATTACACAAAATGAAACTTCAGAAAAACCAGTTGTAACAGATGCACCACAAGAGGAAGCTATTCCTCCTGTACAGAAAGAAGATGAAACTATAGTTGAAGATAAGTCAAGTTCTTCAGATAGTACAACATCTAAAACAGATAATACAACAAATAATGATAATTTTGACGAAGCAGATGATTTACTAGATACAATAACTGACCAAGATGACAAATATGACGCATATTTTAAAGATCATCTTAATGCTGCTGAATATATTGTGAAAAAAGATGGTACGTATGAATTTGAATGTGAACCTTCAGATAATAAAGCTTATTGGAATATATACGTTCTCGATGAACCATTTGAAGATGCATTTAGATATTTATCAGCTGCTTACACACCTAAGATTAAAGCAACTGGCGAATCTCAAGAATTAAAACTAAAAAAAGGACAATATGTATATGGCGTTTGTTCAGAAAACTCATTTACAGATGAAGGAATTGATAATAACTTCTCATGTCCACTTTCAATAGAACTAGACGATTAAAATAATACGGGGCTTTCACAGCCCCGTATTATTTTTATTTTCTTTAACCACAAAATCATCTATTTTTCTTCTAGCTCTTCCTATTTCATTATAGATATATTTTGTATTTTCTATCAACATATCAAATGCTCCTGCTTTATACAAATTAATTGAAATAATACCTACTGGAATAGATATAATCACTCCTATGAGTCCCCCTAATTTCAGACCTATATACAATAGAAAGAATGTTGCAAATGCGCTTATACCAATTCTTTTACTAAACATCTTTGGTTCAGCAATTTCTCTAATTGAAACACATATTATATATAATATTATTAATTCTACTCCCAACACAATTTCATTTAATATTAATGCTCCTATTGCCCATGGAATTAAAACACACCCAACTCCTAATAGTGGCAATATATCTAGAACACCTATAACAAACGCTAGTATAAATGCATATTTAATATTAAATACTTTTAACCCTATATACAAAATTCCTATTAATATAATCATTATCTTTAATTGTACCTTTATATAATCACCTATTATACTATAAAAATTCTGCATTACTTTCTTAAATGTAAACATCATATGTCCAGGAAGCAATAACCTTACTCTACACATTATCTTGTCCCTTTCTGCGGTAAAATAATATGCAGACATTATTGTAAATATAAAATACAACAACATATTTGTCACATTTACAATTGTTGTTTTAGCTGCTCCAAATGAAGCTATATTTCCTAATATATTGTTTCCTCCAACATTTTCTCCCACTGCAAATATATAATTTCTAACACTATATGGCATTGAATTAAATATTCCACTCAGCTTATGTCCTATTTCATTTACCCTTCTTTCAATCATACCAAAAAGCTGTGGTAAATCAGTTATAATATTATTAATTTGGGAAATTAGTAAATACCCTATTCCATATATTATTAAAGATACAACGGCAATAACAAATACTATAACCAATGCACTTCCATGTTTTCTTACAAGCTTAACCTTTTCTTCTAGAAATCTAACAATTGGATTAGCTAATAATGAAATCACATACCCTATTACAATTGGCATAAAGAAAACAATTGCTTTCGGTAATAAAAATACTATAAAATAAATAAACAACGCAAGTAATATATAATCAGCCACTATCTTTGCACAAACTTCACTTTTTTTCACACAATCATACCTTTCCAATTCTTATGCTAAATATTTTATTTAAACTCTAACTATAATATATGTATATATAATAGTTTTATACTTTATATTTTGCCCTAATCGTCACTAGAACAGAAAAACACAAAAACACAAGCTATTTACATCTTGAGTTTTCATGAAATATAGAATAGAATAAAATAAAATAAATTTATATTAGTTAGGGGACGCGAATATGAAAAAAAGTTTACTCGCTTTAGTAAGTGTTTTTTTAATATTAATTCTACTTTCCATTGGCCTTGTTGAATTAATAGGTACAAAAAAATCACCTACTACATCAAATGATAATAATACAGTTGTAACATCATTTTATCCAGAATATATTATTGTTAAAAACATTATAGCTTCTTGTGATGATATTAATTTAGTCAATATGACTTCTGAAACAACAGGATGCTTGCATGATTATCAAATCACTTCAAAAGATATGAAGACTTTATCTACTGCAGATTTATTAATAATTAATGGTGCTGGAATGGAACCATTTGTAGATGATATACATAATTCTCTTCCATCTTTAACTATTGTAGATTCTAGCGAAGACACAGACTTACTTGAATGTAGCCACACACATAGTCATGAACATACAGACTCATGTGATAGTGACTGTAATATAGAAACTGAAATAGACGAAGATGATAAACATAATCATGACGAATGTGACAGCACATATAACTCACATATATGGTTAGATTTAGATAATTATATTTTTCAAATTAAAACTATAACAACTACATTATGTGATACATATCCAGAACATAAAAATATATTTAAAGACAATTCCAAGTCTTATATTAACAAGGTAAAAGATTTAAAATCAGACATTGCTGACATTACATCATCCTTAGATAATGATTCTAAGGATAAATCCTCTAAAAAAGACGCAAAAAATAATAAACCTAATAATAAGTTAAATAAAACACATGAAAACCATAAACATTTTGAAACAATAATATTCCATGATTCGTTTGCTTATTTAGCCGATTCTTTTCACTTTGATATTGCAGATACAGTAAACATTGACTCTGATACTTCTCTAAGTGCAGGCACTGTTGCTGAAGTTATATCTACAATTAAAGATCACAAAATTAAAATCTTACTAAGTGAAAAACAATTTAAGGATAGTATTGCTAAAAGCATCTCCAAAGAAACAGATGCCAAAGTATATGTACTTGACTCCCTTGTAACTGGAGAAGATGATAAAAATGCTTATATTAATGGCATGAAAGCCAATATAAACACCTTTAAAAAGATATATAAAAATAATAATTAACGTCTTCAATATAAAATAAGAACTGAATTGGTGATTTTAAGCTCCGCGCAAGTGAAGCCTATATTTCTAGTGACGCAATAATACGGGTTCGAATACATATACATTCGAACCCCTTTGTTATATGCTGTGTACTGAGAGTTTTAGCATTAACTTGATTATAGTCTAAATTTGATAACGTCAAAATCTACCCATGAAGAAAGGAAAAATAAAATTATAGTTTAAAATAAATTCTTTTTAACTTTCATTGTTATATTCTCATAAACTCTATCTGTAATTAATTTCTTTGCTCCTATATCAATATTTACTCCATCACCGATTTTAATTGCACCTACATTTTTACTTATCTCACCTATTAAATTACTATATATTTGACCAGCTAGAGCTTGCTCAACTGATTCCATATACGCTTTCATTTCTTTAGATGTAACCTCTTCGAAACTACTTAATCTACTAGGTTCAAATACTTCTGCACATATTGCCTTTACATATTGAATACAAACCACACAATCTGCGTCTTCCATTTCCATATAATCTTCAATTTCTATATTAGCATTAACACTAACTTTTTCTTCTGTATGTATATCTGAATTATATTTCTCAATTACTAAACTTTTAACATATTCTTTTATTTCTAAATTGTTATAATCATAACATATAAATACACTACATTTTTCTATTAAATCATATACATTAGAATATATATTAGAATATGCAGCTAATCTGTCAGTTCCTAGAGTTAATAGCATATTTCTTTTATAGCAATTTTCAACTGCTATATCCATTAAAGGCGATATCATCCCTGGTGCCATTATGTGAATAGGTGCTGGTAATTTGCCATGATATTTTTTTTCTGCTAAATAATCTAAATACATAATACTTTGATACATAAATATATCTGAAATTCTTTCATATTCCTTAGCTTGTAATGGTGTCACTACAAATAAAATTTCATAACTATCTATCATTTCTTCTATTTGGATTTCATTCTCATTACATATTGTTCTAATAGAATTCACATTGTATAATGCTAAATACTGTTCAATATTCTCTATTACCATTCGTTCTATTCTTGCTGCACTTGTTTTAAACTTGTTGTATTTATATAATGCCATGTGCTCTTCATTATCATCTATATCATTAAATAATAAATCCAAATCACTTGCATATTCACTTTCTACGCCATCATATGGTTTGGCAAGTTTTAGCATTCTAAATACAGTTTTCATATTATGCTCCTCATGTGGGAGTTCTATCATAATATAATATAAAATAGCTTCTAATAAATACTTCTCTGCACTTTTAACTAATCGCTCACTATTACTTATATCTAAAGTATAAGATTTTGTCACCAAGTCTACAAACATAGAAACATCTTGTTCATAATTGAAAAATGAAAATACATTAAACTTATCTGATTCAAGATAATCAATAAAATTCACTACCTTTACATTATATCCTGCATTTTCAAATATTTCTCTATATGTTTCATATAATACACCATCGTAGTCTTTAACTATATATGACATATTCATCTGTAAAATATTTGGCTCCAAGAAACATTCTCTAATATCTGTCATATTACCATATAAGAAATTAGACTTTTTATATGTTTCTAATCCAGCATACATATCTATATATACATCATTGCCCATAATAATATTTTTGCTAAACTTTCTATTTGACATATTTCGTATACTTTTTTTATTCTCAAATAATTTACCATTAAATATATCATCTTTTATTTTACCAAAACGCCTCTTCATACAATCGCACCTCCCCTCACATACAACTCATTTGTTACTTCATTTATAATTAATGTCTTTCTTTGTCTATTTATAATTTATGATACACTTTCATCTGCGTCTTCCTCATCCAATTTACTATCTCTTCTTGCTCTAGATAATTTCATATCTAAACCATCCCAAAGTTCTTCTTCCTCGTCAAATGCAAATTCTACGTTCTCAAATTTTTCTGCAATTATACTTATATTTCTATCTACTGTATCTACAACTAATTCAGCTGTATTCTTCCCCATACAGTTTCTGACTATGCAAAATCTTTCTATCTGAAGCATCTGAGCCTTTCTTAAATACTCTTCCAACTCATCTGCTCTTTCTTCTAATTTTGCTTTCATATCATCTTCCCAGAACATCTCATTATAGTATTCACTTGAATTATTTCGAGTCATATATTCTATAACATCTTCTTCATATTCCTTCATTAATACTTGAATATACTTATAATTTTCTATTTGTTCTTTAATATTATCTTTTTCCTCTACAAATAAACATTTCTTTGTAGATAACTCACTTTCTAATTCATTTATAGCCTTTTCACAAAATTCAGCTTCTCCTAAACCTGATATGTTAGGTGATATTAACTCATAAACCAAATCATTGCGTAACTCTAATTGCTCATAAAATAGTTCCTTATATTTAATTACTTCTTGTAATGTATTAAATACAACAACGCCACTTTCAGCATCCATTAAGTCCACTATTCTTTCTTTTATATCTTGCCACAAATGTCCATATTCAGTTTCAACTTCTGAATATGATTTAACTTTCTTTTCCTCTTTATATATATTTATTTCACTTATTAAAATAAAATCATTATTTTGCTTATACTTCTTTATTGAAATTACTTCTGCGACATTTTCTGGATTTGTTCTATTTATTATATAACAAACATGACCATCTAATCCTGTTCTATCCCTTAAATCATTTAATACTTCCTCCATGGAATTATCTTGTATATTTAATAAGTCATATTTGTCTTGATAAAATTTAGATACGGCTTCAGTTGCTTCTGAACCATATGCCGTAAAGATTGTGTCTATTCCTTGATTTTCCTCATGTTTCTTTACCACAGCTAAAGCTTCGTTATAATCATTTTCACTAACTAGTATTGTCTTTACCTGTGTATCCTCTGGCTCTTCGTACATAACGTAAGTTAGGCCTTGTTCCTCAAAATTTTTGAGACAACAAAGCATATGAGATACATCTAATGATGCCTCTATAGGAATCATTAAATTTGTATTGTTCAATATGTGTATAGCTTTCTTTCCGCTTATACTTTTTCCTACTTCACTTTCACTTTTTTGCTCACAAAATAAACTTTGTTTAATAGCATTCTTCAACACCTTAGACAAAAATTTTGTTGCAACTAAACTATTCTCGTATTCCTCTTTTGTAGACTCATAATTTAATGATTTCTTTCCAACCTCATTCATGTTACTCGCCTTCTTTTTAATTCTTAATATCAACCTCAAACTTGCAATCAGCAAGATTAATCATATCTCCTGTTTCAAGTTTGTATTTAATACCTTCAGCAAGTTTCACACCATTAATATATGTACCATTCATACTACCTACATCTTCAATAAAGTAGCATCCTGCTTCATAATATATTTTTGCATGACACCTGCTTATATATCTATTGTTTCTAATTACGCAATCCATCTTTGCATAATCTGAGCCCATTAAAAATACCTTCTTATTTACACAAATACGCACTGGTTTCTTGGCATTTGATGCAAGTAAGAATAATTTTGATTTCATTTCATTTAAATTATCTACTATTTCTCTTCTTTGTGGTATACTCTCTGTTTCCATACCTTCAACAAATGGTAGATCCATTTTTCTAGTTATATCTTTCTTTAATTCAGCACCTTCATACGCTTGTGAAGTTACATTTGATTCTTCTTTTGCATTCTTAGTATCTTGAGATATAGCTTCCTTCTTAGCTTGTTGTTGCATCTTAATTTGTTGTTCTGCAACTTGCTTTTCTTCAAATATTTTTGCCATATCTTCAAGTTTTATCATAAAATCATTCTTAATATCTTTATCTGTTTTAACTTCTTTTTTATCTTCTTTTACTTCCTCTATAATAATTTCTTCAATTTTTAACTCATCAAGTTTTGACTTTTCTTCTTTTGGTTCCTGTAACTTTAAATTATTTAAATTCTTATATGTCGGAACCTCACATTTACTAATATTTTCAACATTAGCCTCTATGTCATCTTGCACATTAGTAGTTAAATTGTTTTCATTAAATTTACTCAATAAATTATCATTACTAGGTGACTTATCTGTTGTTTCAGATACTTCATCTTGTAATCTTTTAGCTGGTATAATTACAGTATTATTTGTAATAACAGGCTGAAAATATTTTGTTGTTCTTACTTCATCCACATTAACTTTTAAACTTACATCCTTATTCATTACTATATCCTCCACATATTTCATTAAACTCACCCAATGGAATCTTACAAAAAAGAATACAAAAATAACATTAATTTATGCATCCTTATTTTTAGTGTATGCCATAATCCAAAGCATACCTAAGATACACAATTAACGCAGTCGTTGAATTTTGTTTTAATAATCTGGAATTAATTTGATGTACATATGTACTAGAGAAGTCCCCTTAAATTACCCTTATATTATTATAACTCTCCTATTCTAACTAACTACATCCTTATACTAATTTTATTATAGATTTATAAGTATTGTCAATAAATTAATTATAAAATATTTATAAATCACTATACTCCCTCAATTTTATTACAGAATAATCTCACTTCTAAAGAATTTGCGACTTATATTTCTATACTTTCAAATAAAATTACTTAACATATGGTTTTATAACCAATGTGCTAAAGAATACCAATGCTGCAAAAATTGCTATAGTTGGTCCTGTAGCTGTATCTATGTAATATGAAACTATTAATCCCATTATGCTTGTTACAAATGATATCATAACTGAAAACAAATGATACTCCCTTATATTATTTGATATATTCCTACTTGCAGCCGCAGGTAAAATTAAAAGTGCATTTATTATTAGCATGCCAACCCATTTAATGGAACACATAACAACTAGTGCTATTAAAATTGAAAATATAGTCTCAATAATCTTCACTTTTATATGTCTACTTCTAGCAATAGATTCACTCATACTAACAGCATGTAGTTGATTATAAGTAACTAGCCAAAATACAATTGTCACAACTAATATTACTAATAAATATATTATTTCTTTTATTGTTATACTTAAAATATCACCAACTAATAAACTTGAATAGTTTGCAAAATTACCACCTCTAGATAATATAACTAAACCAATAGCTGTACTTAATGATGCAAATACTGAAATTATTGTATCTGTTGAAGCAGTTTTTTTAGACTTAATAAAATTCAATATTATTGCAAATATTATACCAAATATAACCATTGATATATCTACATTACTAACTCCTAATATTACACCTATGGCCATTCCTGTAAATGCACTATGTCCCAAAGCATCAGAAAAAAAAGCTAGTTTATTATTTACTATCATAGTTCCTAGTATACCAAATAATGGCACTATACATATAATTGCAAGAAGTGCATTTTTCATAAAATCATATTGAATCCATTCAAAACAAATCAATTGTTCCATCAAATTATATATTGCTTCCACTATTTCACTCTCCAAGTTCTTCAAATCTCATATTACCAAATGTATCTTTAAATTCTTTGCTTTGATATACTTCCTTTGCCTTACCTGATTTTATTACGGTCTTATCAAGTAATACCACATTATCTGCATACTTTAAAACATAATCCAAATCATGAGATACAAGTATAATTGCCAAATCATACTTCTTCTTAAGCTTTGTAATATTCTTATAAAATAAATCCATTCCATTATTATCTATTCCTGATACAGGTTCATCTAAAAGCAATAAATTAGGTATAGGTGCCATTGCAAGTGATAATAATACTCTTTGTAACTCTCCACCTGACAAATCGCAGACACATTTATCAATTAGTTGTTCTGCATCAAATAATTTCAAATGATTCTTTATTTGTTCATACAAAGCTTTTCTTTTAGGTAAAAACACAGGATACTTCGATGTATAACTTGCAAACATATCGTATACGCTTGTTGGAGTATTTTTCTCTATATTAAGGGCTTGTGGCACATAACCAATCTTTAAATTTTTAAACTTGCCCTCTTTCATATCTTTAAATTCAATCTTACCATCATGTTTTACATCGCCATTAATTGCTTTTATTAACGTTGTTTTCCCTGCTCCATTCTTGCCAATTATAGCTGTAATTTCACCACAATGTACATGAATATTAACTTGTTCTATTATAGTTTGAACCCCCATTTTTACACCAAAATCTTTTACTTTTATGCAATGCAAGCCACATGCTGGTGTATTAGGTAATTGAAATTTATTACTCATTATTAACCTCCGTACTCTATATTAAAACACTTTGTTCTTAATTGTTATACTATGCTAACTCTTTATACAAAAAAAATTCTGCTAAAACGTTTATATATTTAACTGTTCTACTAAACCTAATTTTATAATTTTAGTTTGATATTACATTTTTCACTAAACAAATCTTTTAAATACTTTCTCAAAACCAGACATAGAATTAACTATTTTTTCATAGTCCACACAATATGCCAATCTACAATAACCTTGGCAACCAAATGAAGAACCTGGAACTATAAGTATTCCGTGTTTTTTTGCCTCATTGGCAAATACTACATCATCTCCCTGTGGTGCTTTTACAAATAAATAAAATGCACCTTTAGGTTCTACACATTCATATCCTATTCTAGTTAAATTCTCATACAAATAAATTCTATTTTTATTATATATCTCTACATCTACTTTAGCATCTAAACACTTAATGATTGCTCGTTGCATAATAGAAGGTGCATTAACAAATCCAAGTATTCTATTAGCAACACCTGCTGCATCAAAAACATCTTTATAACATGTCATCTCTGAAGGAATTACCAAATACCCTATTCTTTCACCTGGCAACGATAAAGACTTGCTATAAGAATACCCAACCACCGTATCTTTATAGTACTTTGTAACATAAGGCACTTTATCATCTGTATATACTAATTCCCTATAAGGTTCATCAGAAATCAAATAAATAACCTTACCATATTCCTTACTTTTCTTATCTAATATCTCTGCTAATTTTATAATAGTTTCTTCACTATATATAACACCAGTTGGATTATTTGGAGTATTAATAATTACAGCCTTAGTATTAGAAGTAATCTTCTTCTCAAATTCTTCTAAATTCGGTTGAAATGTTTCCATATTGGGCTCAACTACAACTTGAACTCCATCGTAATTATTAATGTAATTAGAATACTCTCCAAAAAATGGTGCAAACACAATAACCTCTTCACCAGGATTAATAAGTGTCTTCAATATAACATTAAGTCCACCTGCTGCTCCAACAGTCATAATGATATTATTCTCATTAAAACTAGTGTCAAATCTTTTATTAAGACTATTAGCTATATAGCTACGAACATCCTCATAGCCACAATTATTCATATATCCATGTAAAAAATTCTCATCTTCATTATTAATTGTATCAATAAGAGCTTCCTTTACTTCACTTGGAGGATTAACACTCGGATTACCTAAACTAAAATCGAATACATTCTCCTTGCCGATTTCTTTCTCTAGCCTCTTACCCTCTTCAAACATAGCTCTAATAACAGAACTTTTTTTAACTAAACCTTCCATTTTACTAGCTATCATACAATTCACCTTCTCCGTCAAATTCCTATGCTATCCCCATTCAAATAATCTTAACATTAAAAATCTTAACTTTCAACTCTTTATTCTCATTAACATTTAGGTTTTCTCCACTATTTTTACCTATACCATTGATTTTTTTACTAGTGAATTCTTCCCTATTAAATTTTTTCATTCTTATATTTTTCTTTTTCTACTATTACCTACTTTTCCATTAATTTTTCAAATATTTGAGCCACTAAATTTGTATTTTTATTATTTTTGTAAGATGGCATTATATCATCGTCATCATCTTGTGATTCAAGTTGTTCCAATATCTGTGCTAATTCTGGATCTTCTCCATTATTACTTACTGTCGTATCATTATCGTCTTCATCATATGCTTCCTCTTCATCATTAACATTATGTCTAACACCATCGCATCCATACTTAGGCATATTCTTATAACGCTCTAGACCATACTCAAATTCTACATTTCGTCCGCTCATGCCTTCAACAATCATATCCGCATATTCACCTTCAAAATCTTCTAATTCATGCTCTATTTGCTTCCATTTTAGCATTGCAATAATTCTTCCATCAACAAGCCATACATCCATTATTCCATCTGTTAACTTATTATCATTACGCCCTAGATGTCTTGCTGTTTCATTATACTTTGCCCTAGCTTCTTTCTTAAATGCTGGAAGATTCTTAATAAAGATACTTCTTCTTACTTCTTCATCATCCTCTTCTTCTTCCTCTTCTTCATATTCCTCTTCCTCTTCTTCTTCATCAGGCATTGTAGCCATTTCATCTTCTAAAGCAAGAATTCTAGAATAAAAACCTAACAAAACAATTGAGCATATAAACAACGCTATAGCCCAGTACACATTATCAGTTTTCTTATAAAATACAAATGAACCCACTGCAAAGATAACACAAAAAATAATATATGCAGTAATGTTTTCCCTCTTAATCGTGTTTTTCTCGAAATCAGACATAGTTATCCTCCTATACTCCTCTATGTAACTTTCTTCTGCTTTCTAACAACCAAAAAGGGAATCTATAGATAATTCAGAATTTTTAGAATTTTCTAAGTTTTTCCTATAACAAAATCATTATATCATAATTGTTTACAATTTTCAATATTTTTTAACAATTTTATACATTTTCTATTATAATACTTTGCGATTTTGTATACCTTCTCCGGAGAAATCTTTATTTTACAGAAAACAACAATTTCAAATTTTACTTTCCTCTATAAAACGAAATAAAATATACTACAATTCAATGATATTTATGCCAAATGCATTCATTAAACTATAGTATATCTTATTATTTTATTAGTATATCATTTAAGACATCTATTTTACTATTTACTTTCTATTTTGTCATATGATTTCAATCATCTATTTTTAACCATTATTGTAATTTAATGTACTATTTAATGTATTATTTAATATCTAGGAGTTATATATCCCTTCATCTTTGAGTTTGATAATGGGTATGTTCTAGTATCAACTGAATTTGATATATTTCCTTCTATTGTATAAATCTGTCCCTCTTCAACTTTTACTACAAGTCCTGTATGTCCTGATCCATCTGATCTGAATTTATGGAAGAATATATCTCCTGGTTTTGGTTCATATCCTGATGATGCTTCATGATATTCTGCCCTTGTTTTTAAATCTTCTAATCCATACCAACATGATGCATATGGTTTGATTACATCTCTTGGTACTCCTACTTGATCAGCACACCATGATACAAACATTGCACACCAATGAGCTTTTGCAAAACCACCTTTATCAATATTGTCATTATACCATTGACCATATTTTGTCCATCCATCCGATCTTTCTTTTGTTCCTTTTTGACTTAATGCCTTATCTATTATACTTTGTGCTAATCCTGATGCTCCTGTACTTTCTTGTTTTTGTTGTTCCTCTTGCTGTTGTTGTTCAACATTTGCTGTATTATTAGCATAATCTGGTTTTCCATATCCTAGTATTTGACCATCATTTATATCATAAGTTACATGATCTACCTTGTCATTTACATTACCTTCAATTGTTGTCACTTGTGTTCCTGATACTGAAGTAACGATTCCGTTATGATCTGCTTCTGGATCTGAATCTGTATTAATAAATAATATATCTCCTCTTACTGGAGTATATCCATCTTTTCCTTGCCATTTACTATTATTTTTAAACCATTCTTCCCAATATGAACATGCTGCAAAATATCCAATTGTCTTCTCTGAAACACCAGCCTCATTTGCACACCATGAAAGGAACATTGCACACCATTTTGCGTCTCTAAATGCGCTATCACTTACTCTATCTGCCCACCAATTTCCGTATACTGTATTACCGCTTTCATCTCTTCCTTGTCCTTTTTGTGATTCTGCCTTAGCAATTAATGCCTCTGCTGCATCTGAAGTTGTATTTTCCACAACTGGTGCTCCTGTATCTTCTGCTGGTTGTTGCTCTACTACTGGTGCTCCTGTATCTATTTGTTGTTGTTCTATAACTTCTGTTGTTTGATCTAACGCTGGTGCTATCGTTTCTTCTCCTATTGGTTGTACTGTTCCATCTTCATTTATAATTACTGAACCTTGCTCTACTTCTATTGTAGTTTGCTCTGGTTGTCCGCCATTTTCAACATTCGCTGTATCATCATCTGAATATGTCGGTGGATTTGTTGGTGGATATTCTATCATCTCTGGCTCTGGTTCTGCTCCTGGTGCCCCTGTTGGTGAAGGTGCTCCACCTGGTATTGTTTCTACTGGTTGTTGACCATCTGCCGGTTGTTGTTCTGCCTTAGGTGTTGATATTATATCAATTTTATCTTGTGTTGTACCAGGTTGTGGTGTAGACCCTACTGTATCTGGGTTGCCACCTTCTACTCCATCTTGTGGAGCTACTGTCTGTGCTGTCTTTACCACTTTAACTTCAATACCTACTAAATTAGCATCTCCATTTATATTTCCTACAACTGTTCCGTTGTTTGCCCATGCTAGCCATTCCCCATTAGAATTACAAGCTCTATATTCTACTTTATATGCATTTGCTGCATCTCCAACTAATTTAATGTTCATAGCCTTTATTGGTTTACCTGCTGCACTTGCCATATCTCCACCATTAACTGGTATTGACCATCCTGCTTCTGAAGCAACACTATATTCTATACTAGAATCAACGCTATCTCCATTATCATTTTTCAAATGCATCTCTACTCTAGTCATACCATCTGTTCCTTCAACTTTACATTCTTGTCCACTTGTAACCCAGTTATTCCATCCATTAACTGTACAAGCGTGATATTCAACTGTCATTTCATCTTCATCTGCATTGGAAATAACCATACTTCCTAAATTTACAGCTACAATGCACATTGCAAATGCTATAAAGTACATTAGTTTCCTGTTTAATCTTCTTCCCATAATAGCCCCCCTAATTACAACAATATTTATATTTACATTAATTAATTTATTTATTTTATCAGAAACGTTGCATATAACAATTTTTATATTATGTTGCCTTAACAATACTAGTTAATTACTATGTTAGCATTAATTAGATGTCTAAATTCTTATTGTTTCAACATATAACATAATCTGTCATAAACTCTATTTCTGTCCCTTACTTTTCTATAATTCTATTTTATCATATTATGCGTAATAATATTGTAACTTTTGTAATAGTTACTTAACATTTTACCCGTTGTTTAGTATTTCTTTATACTTTTTTTATATTTGGGCTTCTTTTCATTTATATCTAATAATAAATAGAGAGCCTTTGCAAGTATTTCACCTGCAAAAGCCCTCTTTCATATCAAATAATATTTTTAAATATCTTTTCTTTATTCTAATATTTTACATAGCATAAATTCTTATCTGTATTTCCGCTTATACCACTTACTTTTCCTTGATTTGAATATTGCCATACATTATATGGATATTTGAAATCTGTAATTGGTGTTTTAGCTCTTGAATTATTATATTGTGCTACCCAAACATCTCTTCCAGCCATATCATCCATATTAAAATGATCATACATAAAGTATTTTCCTGAATATAATTGTGCCTTATATCCTGCAGCTGTTATTTTATCCATAAATGCTTTTATAATCTCTGTTCTTTTAGCTTTACTTAATTTATCTGTTCTTGCACCTGATGGTGATTTTTCACTATCAACTGCTATAGGATATGTTAAATTATATCCTTTAACTTTATCTAAAACATATGCAGCTTCTTCTTCAGCCTCAGCTACTGTTATTGCTTGTGTATAGAAATATACTCCAACCTTAACACCATTATTTGTAGCTTCTTTTATGTTAGTATCAAATTTTTTGTCCTTGAAAATAGAACCTGCTGTACTTCTTCCACCTACTCTTATATAAGCAAAATCAACATTTTGTGCTATACTTGACCAACTATTAATTGAGTTAAACTCTGATACATCAATTCCTTCTAATGGAGTTGATAATTTTTCTAATGTTCCTGGTGTACCTACATTACCAGTTTCCTCTTTACCTGGTTCTGTACCCTCTGGTTGCTCTGGTGCAGGTTGCTCTGGTTGTACAGGTTGAACTGGTTGTGTAGTTGGATCTAATCCATAAAATGGAGTTCCATATCCTAATATCTTTTTATCATTAAAAGCATATTCACATTGTTCTGTTACTCCTGCCACATTACCCTCTATAGTTATAACCTTATCAGCTGTTACATCTATTACAATACCGTTGTGATTTGACTCACCATCATTATCGTAATCCATGAAAATTATATCTCCTACTTTTGGTGTATATCCACTTGGAACATGATATGCACTCTTATTTACAAACCAATTCTTCCAATATTGTGAACATGCATAATATCCATATTGTTCATCTGTAAGACCTGCTTGGTTACCACACCATGCTAAAAACATTGAAGACCATTTTGCATCTCTAAAGGCATCATCTGATACTTTATTAGCCCACCAATTTCCGTATTTTGTTACTCCATCTTCTGGTTGTGTATATCCTTTTTCCTCTTTAGCAATTTTTACAATTTTTTCAATGTTCTTTGCTGCTCTATCAGCTTCAGGATTAGTTGCAGGTGTTGTTCCCTCTGGTACAGTATCTTGTATTACTGGTACTTCTTCACTTGGTACTGTATCTTGTATTACCGGTACTTCTCCTCCCGGTACTGTGTCTTGTATTACTGGTACTTCTCCACTTGGTACTTCTGTGTCTTGTGTTCCTGGTTCTCCTCCTATTATTGTTATTACATCTTGTGTTCCTGGTTCCCCTCCCTGTGATACTGTTGTATCCTGTATTACTGGCACCTCTCCACTTGGTACTGTTGTATCTTGTGTACTTGGTCTTTCTCCTCTATCAACTGCTGTTTCTTGCACTGATGTAATTGCTTGTCCTTCTTGTGTTGGTAATTCTTTTGAATAATCTTGTGCATCTGTTACCACACTTTGTCCACTTGAATCTACTAGTACAACTTCCATACCATCTATTGGTGTTGTTCCAGAAACGTCTCCTGCTACTGCTGGACCCTTTGCCCATTCTGACCAATTACCACCAACTGTATGTACACGATATTTAATTGTATAATCTGCTGCTACTTCTCCTGTAAGTGCTACTTTTATTGCCTGTATACCTTCTGTTCCGCCTACTGTTACACCATTACTAGCTAATTCACTCCAACCTTTACTTGCAACATAAACTTTATAGTTTACATTAGCATCAATTGTATCTGTTAAAATAATCTTAATCGCTTCCATTTTCTTACCACTAGCAATATCTCCACTAGTCTCAGAATTACGACTCCATTTTGACCATCCTGCTTCACTTTGACATACTCTATATTCTACACCTGGAAGGGAGTCTGCATTTGAAACAACAGTTGCAGCTTTAAATATTCCCAAACATACCATCATAGTAATCATTAATCTAAATGCCCTTGGATTCATTCTCCTTCTCATTGTAAACTCCCCCTCTTAATTATATATCAAGTATCTAAGTATATAGCTATTTAAATAGTTTCTTTTCATATATTCTGTCATTTTCTAATATATTTCTATTCTTAATTATATTTTGGTGTTATATATCCCTTCATCTTTGAAGTTGATAATGGATAAGTTCTTCTATCAACTGAATTTGATGTATTTCCTTCTATTGTACAAATCTGTGCATCTTGAATCTTCTCAACTAATCCTGTATGTCCTGAACCATTACTCTTAAATTGATGGAAGAATATATCTCCTGGTTTTGGTTGATATCCTGATGATGCTTCATGATATTCTCCTCTAGTTTTTAAATCCTTTAATCCATACCAACATGATGCGTATGGTTTAATTACATCTCTTGATACGCCAGTTTGATCAGCACACCATGATACGAACATTGCACACCATGCTTGTTTCGCAAATCCTCCATTATCAATGTTATCATTATACCATTGACCATATTTTGTCCATCCATCTGAACGTTCTCTTGTTCCAATTTCATTTTCAGCTACTTCAAGTATTCTTTGTGCTTGTCCTGATGCTCCAGTTTCTTCTTGTTGCTGTTGTTGTTGCTTATCTGCCTCAACATTTGCTGCATTATTAGCATAATCTGGATCACCATATCCTATTATTGTATTGTTTGTTAATTCATACTCAACTCTATCTACATAGTCATTTACATTTCCTTCTAATGCTGTTACCTTTGAACCCGATACACTTTCTACTACACCATTGTGATTTGCTGATCCATCTCCATCATAATCAAAGAATATTATATCTCCTCTTTTTGGTGTATATCCATCTTTTGCATGCCATCTTCCATTGTTTTGGTAGAATTCTTGCCAATGTGAACACGCTGCAAAGTATCCTACTGTTTTTTCTGAAATCCCTGCTTCATTTGCACACCATGATAAGAACATTGCACACCATTTTGCATCTTTAAATGCACTGTTTCCTACTCTTGCTGCCCACCATTCACCATATACTGTATTACCTTCTGCATTTCTAGTTTGTCCTTTTTGAGAAACTGCTTTATTAACAAATGCTTCCATAGCTTCATTTCCTGAAGTTCCTGGAGCTACCTCAGGTGTTCCTGTTTCTGGTAAAGTTACTACTCCTGAATCTGGTGTTGTTCCTGTCTCTGGTAAAGTTACTACTCCTGAGTCTGGTGTTGTTCCTGTCTCTGGTAAAATTACTGCTCCTGAATCTGGTGTTGTTCCTGTCTCTGGTAAAGTTACTGGTTCTTCAACTTTTTTATTAATTTTAGCTTGAATTGCTATTATATTAGCTTCTCCATCGATATTACCAACTACAACTCCGTTTTTTGACCATGATAACCATTGATTATCTGATGTACAAGCTCTATATTCTATATCATATTGACTTGCAAGTGTTCCTGTAAGTTCTGCCTTAATTGCTTTTATTGCATTATCCCCTGAAGATGCTTTGCTAAATGTATCAACTTCTTGTGACCAATTAGATTCTTTTGAATAAACGCTATATTTTACAGTACCGTCAATTGTTACATCCTCTGACATAACAACCATCATTTTCATTCCTGTAATAACTTCTTTTGAATCAACTGCACAGTCTCCACCTTGCTCTGCATCATCTTGCCAGCCGCTATTATTAGTGTATGTACGATATTTAATAATTACGTCATTTTCGTCTGCGTGTGATACAATTAATCCCCCAACGTTAACAAGTAATATACATGCCATAAATGATAATACATACATCATTTTTCTGTTAACTCGTCTAAAATTCATAATAACCCTCCTATTAATCTACATTATCTATATTCCCCAACATTAAGTTCCCTCTATGATATATTAAAATTATAACATCTTTTTCGTAACATTTCTACAACATTCGTAATAACTTTGTAATATTTTTATTAATTTTATTATTAGCTTTACTAATGTGTAACCATAACTGTAACCATATTATATTTTTTACATTTACTTTATTTGACAATAACATTAGTAACTATCTCATTTTATATTTATAAATATATTAATATTTTTATAATAATTTTACTTGTCTATATTTGTATTGTTATTTATACTAACTTTGTAAAACGTTTTATAATTAAATAATCAAGGATACAATATAATGAATAGAAAAATTAATCTAAAAACAATTTTATGCAATATATACGTTCACAATTACCAAATGAGGAAATATTTATAAAAATCATCGCATGGAATCCATCAGACAAAAATATGATTGTTAAATGCACATATAAAAGTTCATGTAGAGATATAACAAAATAACTTTAGGAGGTTTTTTAAATGACATTAATAAATGATAGTGGTTTTTTTTCAACACCATTAATAATGCTTCTATGTATATTTATTATATTTATAGTAAACATTATGATATGGATATATCTATATACAAATCGTAATAAACATCCAGAAGCTAATACTTTTAAATGGTTTGTACTAAGTTTATTTTTACCATTAGTAGGATTATTCGGTTATTTAATAAACTTACGCATTGCAAAAAATGCATAATATATAACCTATTTATACCAAAAACTAAAAACATATAGTTTTACATAAAAGTAAGCCAATAGTCAAAAAATATCGTAATTTAATATTTGACTATTGGCTTACTTTTAATTTAAATCTAATTAATAAATGTCCCTTTGTTACAATTTCATATCAAACTTACTTCCAATGTGTGGTTGAATCGACTGTTCAATCATCTTAGCCATGTTACTACCTTTTCCATTTTGTTGCTCTAGTGACTTGTTAAGCATTTTTAACCCAACTGCTTGCATTAAACTTCCTTCTTTAAACGTAGAAGCTACCTTTGCTATATCCATAGTACAACCTCCTCGGTATTAAAACATTACTACATCTTGTTCACTAGTATAGCATAGTTTTTCACTGATTTCTACATCTTTTTTTTGTATTTTTCTGTAAATATTCAAAAAAATGTCCATTTTACTATAAGTTCAGCTAATTTATAAAATTATTTCTGATTATATATTTATTACAAATTTCATCGATTTTAACCATAATATGTAATTTAGTATGCCTCTTTTAAAACCTCTAAAATGTCATTTTCTTCCATATGCTTATATCCTCCACCTTTTACAGTTGATGATGCAATTAGTGGTAACATATCCTCAGTAGCACCAACTTCTCTAAGAGTACTCGGTATTCCCATTTCCTTTATAAATTCTGCCAATTTATTAATACCTGCAAGTGCTGCTTCTTCTTTACTCATACTATCTACATCTACACCCCATACTTTCTTAGCATATCTTACAAACTTATCTAACCCATATTGGTATATATACTTATAATAAGGTACTGATATAATAGCTAGGCCTATTCCATGTGCACAATCAGTATATGCTCCCAATTGATGCTCTATCATATGTACTTCCCAATCTTGTGCTTTAGATACTCCAAGTATCTTATTAAGACCAACAGTTGCACACCACATAATATTACTTCTTGCCTCATAATCTTCTGGATTAATAAGTGCTTTTCTTGTACTCATAATTAGACTCTCTAATACAGCCTCTATTAAATAATCCGTTGTATTATCATCATCTCCTGAAAAATACTGTTCCATAAGATGTGACATAATATCAAATACTCCACTTACCATTTGATACTTTGGCACACTATATGTATACTCTGGATTAAGAATAGCAAATTTAGGATTCACTTCTGAATCAAATACTCTTCCATTCTTTATTTTCTTCTCTTCATTAGTTATAACTGAACCACCATTCATCTCTGATGCAGTTCCTGTCATTGTTAATATAGCTCCTACTGGAACAATATCATTATCTACAGCTTCATACTTCTCCCAATATTTCTCCCAAGAATCTTCCTTGCAATATGCTGATACAGAAATAGCTTTAGCACAATCAATAGTGCTTCCACCACCTACTGCAAGAATAAGATCTACTTTATTCTCTCTTACTAATCTTGCACCTTCAAGTACTTGTGTATATCTAGGGTTAGGATTAATTCCTCCTAGCTCAATAATATTCTTTCCTTTCTCACGAAGTATGCTAACAACCTTATCATATACACCTATCTTTTTAATAGATCCCTTTCCGTATAATAACAAAATATTATCTCCATAATTATCTAGCTCATGATTTAGCTGATCTAATGAACTTTTCCCAAAATGTACTCTTGTTGGATTATGAAATGTAAAATCTAATATCATATGTATCTCTCCTTAATCTATTTCTTTATTTTATACATTCTCTTATATATTTTTTTATACTTTATTTTAAATATATATTTACTTAATTTTAACTATATATACTTTCTCTAATTTATTCCTAATTACTGTAATTAAGATTATGTTTTTTAATTTTAAATTAATCTAATTATTATTCTACATCACTTTTTTCTTTTTAACATTTTAAATCAAATACTTTACTCCCAACTGCTATAAATATACATCCCACACCATAGCATATAACATCTTTTAAATCAAAAGTAGATCCTATAATAATTGCTAGTAATGACCCTCTTTTAATTCCAAGTATTCCTACTATATCTATAAATTGTAATAACTCTACTGATAATGCAAACACAAATATCAATAAGGGCAATAACTTAATCTTCTCTGGAATAAATATCCTAATAAAAGTGTATATAACAGATACTACCAACACATCTCCTATATATGGTCTTATAAAATTATCATGTACAAATGCACCAATAAGTATCTCTATTCCTAATAATATAACTGTAATAATCGCATATTTCATTCTTTTTGATATCATATTTCCCACACCCTTTTGCCTTTTATTATATCTAATTATCCATTTTTTGACAATTATTTGATTTGTAATTTTCTCCAGCATAATAGATTTTTTAATAAAAACTAAATTATATATTTGTTTTGTAAACTATACTTTTATATAATGTTTACAAATTTTATGATTTTACCTAAAAAACCCCTGTAATGATACATATTTCATTTTCCAGATAATCTAGAAAAAAACTATCATCACAGGGGATAAAATTCAATTATAATTATGGAGTAAGTCTGTTAGGACCTCTAAATAGGAACATACACTCTTTAATGTGTAATCCAAGTAATAGCATAGTCATTCTATCTATACCTAATCCAAATCCACCGTGTGGAGGGCATGCATACTTAAAGAATTCTAAGTAAAATTTAACATCTTCTTCTAATCCTTTTTCCTTAGCTTGCTCACAAAGTATATCATATCTATGCTCTCTTTGAGCTCCTGTTGTAATTTCTACACCTCTCCAGATTAAATCATATCCTTGAGGTATTCCATCTTTTCTCATATGATAGAAAGGACGTTTCTCAACACCAAAATCAGTTATAAATAAGAACTCATGGTTATATTTCTTCATACACCACTCATAGCTTAATTTCTCTGCTTCTGTTGTCAAATCAACTTTCTCCTCATCAGCAACTGTAAATCTGAATTCTTTCTCTAATTCAGCATATAAGTCAGCTAATTTAATTCTTGGGAATGGAGTAGTTGGAACTACTACTTCTATACCAAATAATTCTTTAATTTCTTCTCCATATTTGTCATTAATAGTCTTTAAAGTATATGCTATTAATTCTTCTTCCATTTTCATAACGTCTTCAATAGACTCAATATAACTAAACTCTAAATCAAATCCTGTAAACTCAGTTGTATGCTTACTTGTATATGATTTCTCTGCTCTAAATACTGGTCCTACTTCAAATATCTTATCAAATCCACTAGCCATAGCCATTTGCTTGTAAAATTGTGGACTTTGTGCAAGATAAGCATCTCTATCAAAATATTTTACTTTAAATACTTCTGATCCAGTCTCTGATGCTGCTCCAATTAACTTAGGTGTATGAATTTCTAAGAAATCCTTCTCTATAAGAAATTGTCTCATTGCATTAACCATACATGTCTGTACCTTAAACATTAATTGATTCTCATCAGTTCTAAGGTCAATCCATCTATAATCAATTCTTTGATCTATACTTGAACGCTCAACAGCTTGTTTCTTCTTAGTTGCAGGAATATCCTTACGAGCAATTGGTAAAGCATCTGCTATAGATTCAATAACAACGTCATCAGGAATCATCTCTTGATTGTTTAACTTAACATATTCACTAGCAATAACAGTTCCTGTAAAAGTAACAACAGAATCTGGAGTTAATCCAACTAACTTCTCTGCAAGTTCTGGAAGATTCTCCTTCTCTACAGTAACTTGAAGTTTACCTGTAATATCCTTAACTACAATAAAAGCCATCTTCTTGCTATCACGAAAATTCTCAACAAATCCAGATATCTTAACACGTTCATCATGTTTAATATCTTTAATATATGTTCTATTCATATCAAAAATCTCCTTTTAAAACTAAACTAAGGCGAATACGCCATCTGTAATTCTAGCATAACATTTAAAATATTTCAATGTTTTCCTTTCTAGTGACGTTCTTTTCTAGTGACGAATAAAAAATTTATAAGTGTTAGGCACAATTTGATTACTTCTATATCTCTCAGTACGCAGCATATAATAAAAGGGCTCGAATATGTATGTTTAATGGTGTCTGAGAACCTTAGTACTTAGTGATTTCAAGCGCCAGCGCCGAAAGAACTTAGATACTACTAGGTTTGACGTCAAGTGAGAACGTCCATTAAACATATATATTCGAACCCGTATTATTGCGTCACTAGAAATGTAAACTCCACTCGTGCGGAGCCTAATGAAACCTACTTAAAGTATTCAACAATTTCAGAAAGTTGAACTTCAGTTTGCTCGTGACTATCCATATTCTTGATATTAGCCTTACCTTCTTTTATTTCATTTTCACCGATTATTACAGTATTCTTAGCTCCAATCTTGTTAGCATACTTCATCTGAGCCTTAACACTTCTATCCATATAATCAGTTTCAACTATTACGCCCTCTTTTCTTAAGTTGGCTACAATTTTATAAGCCTCTACTTTAGCTTCCGCACCTAATATACCTACATATAAATCTACTGGTGCAGGTGGAACAAGTTCAACTCCCTCTTTCTCTAAGAAATATATAATTCTTTCTATTCCAATACCAAATCCTACTGCTGGAATATCTTGCTTACCATCTATTTCTTTAATTAGATTGTCATATCTTCCGCCACCACATAAAGTAAATCCTTCTTCATTTACTACTTCAAATACAGTCTTTGTATAATAATCTAATCCTCTAACGATTCCTGTATCAACTTCATAGTCAATTTCCAAACTATCAAGTAACATCTTTAATTGCTCAAAGTGTTCCTTACATTCGTCATCTAGATACTCAATTGTTCTTGGTGCATCCTTAACAATCTCTTTACATGCATCAACTTTACAATCTATAACACGAAGTGGATTCTTCTTCATTCTTTCCTTACAAGTAGGACATAATTTGTCTTCGTTCTTCTCAAGGAATGCAACCAATGCTTTATTATATTCAGCTCTACAATTACTGCATCCTATACTATTAATATGAAGTTTTACCTTTTTAAGTCCTAAATTCTCTAAGAAATTAGTTAATAATGTAATTAATTCAACTTCTGCCAATGGACTTTTTGATCCTATAAATTCTATTCCAAATTGGTGATGTTGTCTAAGTCTTCCACTTTGTGGTTGTTCATATCTAAATGCTGGTGTAAAATAAAATAACTTTGTAGGACCACTCTCTGCATACATATTATTCTCTAAATATGCTCTAATTGCTCCAGCTGTTCCTTCTGGTTTAAGAGTTATACTTCTATTACCCTTATCTGTAAATGTATACATCTCTTTTTGCACTACATCTGTTGTTTCACCAACACCTCTTTGGAACAATACTGTATGTTCAAACACTGGTGTAATTACTTGCTTTACATTAAATGTTTTACATAATTTCTTTGCTTCTTCTTGTATAATTGCACGCTTGTGCATATTATCTCCGTACCAATCTTGTGTACCCTTTGGTCTTTGTGTAATCATATTTCCTCCATCCCATAAACACTTTTATATATGTTTATCTATATATCGTAAAACTACTTATATATATGTTTATCTACTACTTATTGGTATATCATAATTCATACTTTTATTAGTTATATTCAAGATAATTCCTGATATATTTCTACTGTATTTATAATTTTACTTCTGTATATCATCTTCTATATCTAATTCTTTTGCTGCCTCTAAATATCTGTGTATACATTTACTAATTTCCTCATCCTTATCAAGAAAACTATTGTATACGACATTTACAAAATCATCTGCATTAACCATGCGTTGAAAAGCTAAGAATATCTTCATATCAAAGTTTTTGACCTCTTCTATCATTAACTCCATAGCTGTATCTACATCAAAAGCTGAACGATAAGGTCTGTTAGATATAAGTGCTGCAAACACATCACATACTCTTAATATTCTTGCACCTTCTGGTATTGCAAATTCTTTTAATTTATTTGGATATCCTGACCCATCAAAATTCTCATGATGAAAATGAATCGCATCCAAAATTCTCTTAGAATAATTATGTTCTCTAAGAATTTGATAGCTTAAAGTTGAATGCATTCTTACAAACTTCATCTCTTCATCATCTAATGCTTCATCACTTCGCCAATATAGATATCTACTTAACTTCATTTTACCAATATCATGTAATAATCCAGCAACAGCCATATCATTACAAAACTCCTTTGGTTTTCCAAGTTCTATAGATAACCTTCTAGCTAATATACTAACGAGCATTCCATGTTGAATTGCATCATTTAAATCATTCTCTACTTCTTTTTTTAATTGATCAAGACTCTCTACATTACTTAATTTCCCAAAAAATTCCATCTAAATACGCCCCTTACCTAGTGAAAAATTTTTCTTTTTCAGAATCATATCATCAATTCGCTCTATATAATCTTTTAAACTCTTTACATTATCTAATCGTTCAAGTCTATTATTCTCATAATCTATAAACTTACATACTGCTCCTGCACCTAATGCAAGAATTGTTTGACGTTCTTCCATCATAAGAATATTATATATACCTTCTTTTCCATCTAAAGAATAACCTATATTCTCAAGATTATCTGTCATATTCTTCTGCCTATACAAATAGTATGGATTTAACTTATTATTCTTTGCATAGTTAAATGTTAAATCTACCATATCTGTAACATGCTTTGGCAACAATTCTTCATATCTATCTTTATATATATTCAAATATGCAGCTCTTTTTATGGCCAAAGTATGTACTGTTAAACTATCTGGTTGTAACTTATGTATCTCATCTAGTGTATACTTAACGTCATCTATATCTTCTCCTGGTAGACCAAGTATTAAATCCATATTTATATTATTATGTCCCACTTCTCTCGCTAAATTAAATACTTCTACAACACTTTCAACTGTGTGTTTTCTTCCTATTAAATCCAATGTTTTTTGACACATTGTCTGTGGATTAATAGAAATTCTTGTAACACCATTATTCTTTAGTACTTCTAGTTTATCTTTTGTAATACTATCTGGTCTTCCAGCTTCTACAGTAAACTCTGCTACTGTATCGAAGTTAAACCACTTTTTAACTGTGTCTATAAGACTCTTTAACTGTTGTGCACTTAATGTAGTTGGTGTACCTCCACCTATATAAACTGTGTTAAGTGTCTTATTCTTTATCATAGTTGAAGCAAACTCTATTTCTTTATAAAGTGCCTCTAAGTAATCATCAATTTGACTACCATATTTATCTAATGGATATGATGTAAATGAACAGTAACTACATCTTGTTGGACAAAATGGTATTCCTATATACAAACTATATCCATTTTTATAATCAATTTTATCTAATAATTCTTTTTCTTTATGTGCTATTTCTAGGCATATATCAACTTTACTTTCTTCCATAAGATATGTGTCTAGCATATATTCTTTTATATTATCATCATCTTGAGATTCATTAAGCTTATCTAAAACTATCTTTGTTGGTCTTATACCTGTTAATGTCCCCCAAGGTAATGTTTTATTCAATGCTTTAGATAGTAATTTATACATCTGCTTCTTAAGAATATTCTTATATGTAGCTTTATAAACCAATTCATCTTTTTCATTAATCAACGTATCTTCTAATTGAATGATGCTATCTTCATCAATTTCTGAAGCCACATTTATTATTCTCAAATAAATTCTATCTACATCTGTTATAGCCTCCAAAATATACATATCAGGTTCATTATACTTCTCATCTGCATATACAATCTTTTGGCTATAATTATAACGCTCTATAAACTGTACTTGTATATCATTTCCCAAAAATGCTTGTGATAACGACCTTACATCATACTCATAAGCACTATTTAATAACTTTATTTCTAACATATCTACCCTACTTTTGCACTTCCATTATGTATCTGTTATTATTCTTTATCATATACATAATTATCTTCTTACCCTTACATAAGTAAATTTTCATTCTTATTATAATTATCTTTTTGCTCTACATAAATGGATTATTTATCTTCTCATATCCAATTGTTGAACTATCACTATGTCCTGGATATACAATTATTTCATCATCTAACTCCATAAGTTTATGAAGAGATTCTATAATCAATTTATCATCGCCAGTTGCTAAATCTGTTCTTCCTATTGATTCTCTAAACAAAGTATCACCTGTGAATATAACCTTTGCATCATCTATATAATAACAAACAGATCCTTCTGTATGACCAGGTGTAAAAATTACTTCTATATTAATACCACCTAAAACTATTTCTTCGTTGTCATTTAGTACCTTATAATTATCAACAATGCAATCTCTTCTATATTGTTTTGAACCATTTAGTGTAGCATCATTTAATAATCTTTCTTCATTAGCTCCTACATAAACAGATATATTATAGTGATTAGCAATATCATTAACTGCAAGTATATGATCAAAATGTCCATGTGTTAATAATACGGCTACTGGCTTTACGCCTAATCTCTCTACACTACTTTCTATCTTATCTGCATCTGCTCCTGGATCAATTATAATTGCCTCTTTATTATCATTATATACAATATAGCAATTAGTACCTATCAATCCAACATTAACAATTTCAATATTAAGTCCTTTTATTATTTCAGTCATCATTATCCTCTATTTCTCTCTATGTCTATTACATTATCTGCATTTCTTAATTTTGATATTAAACCTAGTAATTGCTCTTTACCGCCTATATCAAAGGCAACACTTACAGTTGCTGTACCATTCTTACTAGTTCTTACATTCATAGTCTTTACGTCAACTTTATTCTCTGTAAATATCTTAGAAATCGCTAACAACACACCACTTTTATTGTATGCGTATATTTGAATTTCTGCTGTAAATAAATCTTTGCTGTCACCTTCTCCATCTAAGGCAACCCATTCTGTTTCAACAAGTCTTTCTCTTTCTAGTTGTGTAAGATTCATAACATTCACACAGTCTGTTCTATGCACTGTCACTCCTCTTCCTCTTGTTATAAATCCAATAATTTCATCTCCTGGAACTGGACTACAACACTTCGACATTCTTGTTGCAACACCTGTCATTCCCTTTACTAAAACATTACCCTTTAGCTTTCTTGGAAGTCTTACTCCTTCTAATGCCTTAGGTTTACTAGCAAATGACTCAAGAATAGTTGCATCTGTAATCTGTCTATGCTTCTCTTTATTATATTCATCAAGTAATTTATTAATTACTTGACCTTCTTTCAATCCACCATGCCCAACTGCTGCATATAAAGAATCTAAATCTTTAAAACCATATTTTCTCATGGTTTTCTCAAGATATTCATTCTTCAATAAATTACCTAAAGTAAGACCTTTATTCTTGCAATATACATTGAGCATTTCTTTTCCTTTTACAATGTTATCTTCTTTTCTTGCTGTTTTAAACCATTGATTTATTTTATTCTTAGCCTGTGTACTTTTTACTAACTTTAACCAGTCCATACTTGGACCTCTAGAGTTTTGAGATGTAATTATTTCTATTCTATCACCATTTTTTATCTGATAATCTATATTAACTAGCTTACCATTAACTCTTGCACCTACCATTTTATTACCAATTGCACTATGAATTGAATAAGCAAAATCAATAGGTGTTGAACCTGTTGGTAATGTTTTTACATCTCCTCCTGGTGTAAAGCAATATACCCACTCTGAAAACAAATCCAAATCACTCTTTAATAATGTCAAAAACTCTTTATTATCCGACATATCTTTCTGCCACTCAAGAATCTGTCTAAGCCATGCAAGCTTTGCTTCTTCTTGTTGTGCAGCTTTGTATTCTTTTCCATTCTGCCCAGCTTTATACTTCCAATGGGCTGCTATACCGTATTCAGCTATTCTATGCATCTCTTCAGTTCTAATCTGAACCTCAAATTGCTGTCCATCACTTGTAATTACTGTAGTATGTAATGATTGATATTTGTTCTGCTTTGGCATAGCTATATAATCTTTTATTCTACCAGGTATAGGTGTATAAATCTCGTGAATCACACCTAACGCTGTATAGCAATCTTTTACGTCATTAACAATTATTCTAACTGCAAACAAGTCATATATTTGATCTAGAGTTTTATTTTGATTAACCATCTTCTTATATATACTAAAATAGTGCTTAACTCTACCTCTAACCCTTGCTTGTATCTTAGATTCTTCTATATTCTTTTTTACATCTTCAACAATTGATGATATAAAATCTTCTTTCTCTCCCTTGGTCTTTTCGATATCTTCATATAACTCATTAAATATCTTTGGCTCAAGATATTTTAGCGCCAAATCATCTAACTCTACCTTAATTCTTGATATACCTAGACGTTCAGCAAGTGGTGCATAAATTTCTAAAGTCTCTCTAGACTTTTCTTTTTGTTTTTCTGGCTTCATATGTTGAAGAGTTCTCATATTATGCAATCTATCTGCTAGCTTTATTATAATAACTCTTATATCCTTAGCCATGGCTAAAAACATCTTTCTTAAGTTCTCAGCCTGTATTTCAACTTTGTCTGACGAATAATTAAGTTGTGTAAGTTTTGTTACTCCATCTACAAGTATAGCTACTTCTTCGCTAAACTCTCTTGCAACATCCTCGTACTCCATCTCCGTATCTTCTATAACATCATGTAAAAGCCCTGCAATAATAGTATCTATATCCATCTCTAGTTTAGTTAATATTATTGCAACAGAAATAGGATGAATTATATAAGGTTCCCCAGATTTTCTTCTCTGTTCCTTATGTGCTTCATCCGCCAATCTGTATGCTTTTTCTATTATATCTAATTCATTTTCTAAATTATAATCTTTTATTGTCTCGACTAATTCATCATATAACTCTTCTTTTGTTTTAGCCTTAACATCGCCTCTAAGATACGCCGCACGCTCTTTTGCGTTGGTGTCTTTATCCAACTCCTCCTTTTTACTCATCACACAATTCACCACCTTAACCAAGTTTGTCTAAATCTTATGATTATTACTTACCTTCGTATGAAATTGCTGTTACTACATCATATCCTTCAAGTTTCTTTCTTCCTTCAAGACCCTTTAATTCCATAACAAATGCTATCTTAACAACCTCTCCGCCTAATTGTTCTACTAATTTAATAATAGCTTCAATTGTACCACCAGTTGCAATTAGGTCATCTACGATAACTACTTTTTGTCCTGGTTTTATTGCATCTTTATGTATCTCTATCTCTGCTTGGCCATATTCTAAATCATATGCCATTGATACAGTTTCTCTAGGTAATTTACCTTTTTTTCTTACTGGAACAAATCCTTTATTCATATTATAAGCAATAGGAACACCGAATATAAATCCTCTTGATTCTGGTCCTAATACTAAATCAAAATCCACATCTCCAATTAATTCTTCAATTTGATCAACTGCTAACTTTAATCCATCTTTATCCTGTAATATACCAGTTATATCTCTAAACATAATTCCTGGCTCTGGATAATCTGGAACTGTTACTACATACTCTTCTAATCTTTTCATTCTTGTCACCAATGCATTACTATTCTCTAATGCATCTATCCTTTCTTTATTATTTGTACACGCAAATCCCCACATTAAAATTGAACATTCACTATACAATAATACTTAAAAACATCTTGTATGTCAATGTAAAAGACTTACAATTCCCCTAGAAAAATGCCTTTTTCCGGTACTTTTTTAATAATTCCTATTGATATTCTTTTATATTAATCTGTAATGTTTTAATTCCATTATATTCATTAATATCTGGATAGTATATTAATGCCAATTTTATATCATTTATCATGCCTCTGTAGGCTTTGTCCAACTCATCTGAGCCATATTTGTTTATTATATAATCCTCAAAATCATCAACATCACCAAAATACATTGCATCTAATGTTTTATTATATTGGTTAGTTATATTAATCTTTAGAACATTTTGATTCTTTCCTAGCTTTCTAATTCTATTAACCATCACATCTTTTTCTGCGAATATAGGCTTTTCATTTGCCTTTCCACAAGGCTCTATAATCTTTAATTCATTTATTAAACTCTCATTTAAATATCCTAATGGTAATGCTATATCAATGGATACCTTTGGAATAATATCTTCATCTGTAAGCGTTGTATATGTATTTAATCTTTTTCGTAAATTATCAACATTCTCTTTTTCCAAAGATAATCCTGCTGCCATAGGATGACCACCAAATTTCAATAAAATATCTGAACACTTTTGTAATTCTTCAAATATATTATAAGCTTCTATAGAACGACATGAACCTTTTACACAATTCTCTGCATCAGTCAACACTATAGTTGGTTTGTAGTATTTTTCTTTTATTCTACCTGCAATAATTCCAGCCAAGCTTTCATGGCACCATGGCAGATAAACAACTAATACCTTATCATCCTTAAGTGAAGATGCTTCTATTATTTCTATTGCTTCTTCTAGACCTTTTACAGTTAAACTTTTTCTTTCATCATTTAAACTCTTTAATTCCTCTGCCAAAACACCTGCTTCTTCATAATTAGACGTAGATAAAAGTTTTATAGCCTTTTTTGCAGTATCCAATCTTCCTGATGCATTCAAACATGGACCAACTACAAAACCTAAATGATATGATGATATATCCTTCAAACCATTAATATCAAATAAACATCTTAATCCTATATTATTTGTTTCCTTTAAATGTCTTAATCCATTTTTAACTATTATTCTATTCTCATCAACTAAATCTACAACATCACATACAGTTGCAATAGCTACAAACTGAATATAACTTCTTATATCTTCCAATGTAAATCCATATGACGGAGTCAGTGCTTCAATTACTTTATATGCCACACCAGCTCCACACAAATATTTAAAAGGATACCCACATTGTGATTGGTGTGGGTTAACAACTGCATCTGCTAACGGTATTATCTCATCACCTGTATTCTCATCCTTTAAAATATCGTGATGATCTGTAATTAACATAGTCATCCCAAGTTCTTTAGCATGTTTTACTTGCTCTATGGCCGAAATTCCATTATCGCAAGTAAGAATGGTATCAAAACCATTCTTATAAGCTTCATCTATAATAGATACATTAATCCCATATCCATCTTTTATTCTATCTGGTACTTCATATTCAACTAATGCTCCACATTTGCCAAGTGCATTTACTAAAATATATGTTGATACAATACCATCTACATCATAATCTCCAACAACTAAAATCCTTTTATTCTGAGTAATCTTATCCTTTAAAATACTTACCAACTTATCCATATCCTTCATTAAACTAGGATTATGCATAGACTCTAAAGGAACATCTATGTACTCTTTTATTTTATCTTCACTAACTCCTCTATTTATAATTAATCTTGCTATTACTTCATTTATACCATACTTCATGCTAATAGCACTAAAATCCGCCTTTTTGTTCTTTAAAAACCACTTCTTCAAACTAAACACCCATTTTCTCTCTATCTATTATTTGAACAGAATTTCTCGTAAACATAATCTGCCAATGTAAGTTCTAGATTAGCCTCACCCTTTATAGGATATATTTTAACATTATTCTTTAACTGTAAATAATACTTATGTGCTGCTCTAGGATTATTCTTTACACCAGCCTCGTAAGCCATCATTATTCTATTTTTAGCTAAAACATTCTGAAATTCTGTAACAAATCTTTCTACATCTGAATTAAATAATTTATCAACCACATCTTTGTCATTAGAGCACATTATTTCTACAAATAATTTCTCGCTATTAATTTCATATTGATGTATTTTAGGTAAACTATTAAAATATTGATTTGTTGCCTCTAAACACTTAGCTGCTTGTGTAAAATCCAAATGTTCTAGATGCCATCTATACTCTAATAATTTCACTTTTGCAACTAAATAGTTTTTAATTTCTCCACTTTTACTTATACAAAATTGTTCATAAGGAACTTCGCTATATGAACCTCCCTTAGACAAAAATGCATGTATAAGCAATTGTGAATGAACTGCAAGTGTTGCCTCATGGCTCTCTGTCATATGTAATAATATATATCCATCATTTGGCACACCACCTATTACAACTGGTACACCATTAAATATTGCCGTTACTATTCCTACTGTACCGTATATAATTCCACACATATTAAGTGGATATTTTGAAAATGATTCCACGCCAAATACCAATACCAATGCTACTACTGATGTAATAACATTCATTGCTATACCGCCCACACGATAAAGCTTATATGGATATTTGCCTTTTTTAACTTCTGGCGGCATCATTACACATTCTCCAACTGAATTAGGTGAATTATATTTTTTTACTGTTGTTTTTTTATTCTCTTTTGTTAAAACTACACTAAATACTCTAAATGATATTAATGAATAATTAGTTAATGTTCCACCTATCAAATGTCCGAATTCATGCATTACTATATGTATAAAATAACTTAACAAAACTACTATAATAATGATTACAACATTAATAATTTTACTTAAGAAATTATCTTCTTCAATATGACTATTCCAAAATGATTTAAATGGTCCGCTAAGTAAATTACCACCTAACACACCTATAAACACATACAAAATAATTCTAAATACTGCTTCCATTACTGTATGTGATTTAGCAGGAGTCTGTACTGTTATATCACATTCATAGTTTCCTGATGTAACAAAATCACTATCGTTATATGCAGTCTTATCATAGTCTCCCATATCATATCCAGTGTAATTATAATTAGTATCATAGCTAGTATTTATATTAGTATACTCTGCGCCTTTCTTCGTGTCATTTTTACCACTTCCATAACTAGTATTATTATAATTATAATCACTATATGTCATATTACTAAATTGATTTTCATTATATGAGCTATTCTTGTTATAACTATCCTTGTTACCATATAAATCTTTATTATAATTATCCTTACTACCATATGTATCTTTACCATAATTATCTTTGCCATATGAAGCTTTATTACCATTGTTTTCACTATAATTATTTCCGTTATAATTACTTTGCTTATATTCTTTTTCTACATAACTATTTCCATAATTTGAATTGCCACCATAATTATTATATCCGTTATTACCATAACTTGAATTATTATATCCATTATTGTTGTAATTTGAATTATTATAATTTGAAGCATTATAGTTTCTATTATTGTAATTTAAGTTACTATAATTTGAATTATTATATCCACCATTATAACTACTTGAATCATCATATCCTATACTAAAATCACTTGATTCATTATTTTGAGGCATAGCATTAGAAGCATGATTAGAATAATTCATATATTCATCATAACCATACATATTGTTGTTATAATTGTTCCCAGAATTCCCATATGATTTATTCTGATATTGATTATTCATACCTTGCTGTCCACCACCAGAATTGTATCCTGAGTACTTTTTCTCATTATAACTTGCGTATTTATTTTTATTCGTTTTTCCTCTTCCTGAATTATACATACATACGCCCCTATCTGTTATTAAGTACCGCTCCTAACACTTTACAATTATATATTTCCATAATCTTAAGATTATTTTTTATCTTCCTCTTAGCCACACTATTAGGTTGTATTACCATAATTCCCCCGTCTGCTTCTTTAAGAAACACTTCATCATTATCAGTAAATCCCATAGTCGGCATATCAACAATAATATAATTAAATTCATCTTTTAGACAATTTAACATAACACCATATACTTGTCTATCCATGTTAAGATTTTCATTTTCCTTTGTTGCTCCTGAAAACATAACATTAAGCCCCTCAACATCTGTATCATATATTACATTCTCTACATTAACTTTACCACTTAAGACATCTATAATTCCCATAGTAACTTTATCTTCTATTGTCATTGTTTTTCTTACATCTGCCATAAGTAGTAACACTCTATAATCTTGCTGAGCAAGTGCTTCTGCAATTTGAGATGCTACAAAAGTCTTACCTTCTTGGTTAGCAGAACTAGTAACTGCTATTACACGAATATCCTTTGATAATTCTGATATTGCTTTTGCAATTTCATTAAATTTATCTTGCGCTTCCTTAGGTAAATTATTATTATAATCAAATTTAAAAGTTTGCATGCTTTCACCACATTTCTTTTATCCTAATCTCGCTTTATAAATATACCATACACTAAACACTATACTATTATGCCTATTATTATAACTCTTCTATATATGGCACTTCTGCTAACACAAGTACATGTAATTCGTCTTCTATATCTACTTTCTTTTTTATCCTACCATTACCGTAATATATAATTAAGAAAATAATCACTCCTATAATCCAGCCAACAACCAATCCAATCTCTGTAAAATATGTAATACCTAATTTTATTGTAGGCTCTCCCATAACTTTCACTTCTTCAGCTATAGTTTTACCATTCTTAATTATATATCCCACTTTATTACTCTTTGAAAAATAATCACATAGCTTTCCACTTACAGTATTCACTATTCTTTTTGCTCTTACTTGAGAATCATCTGTATAATATGTAGTAATCTTTCCTTCTTCAACATCAAATCTAAGATTATCTAAAAACTCATCATATGTAACATAACTTCCCAAATATGCTTCCATTTGCGTTTTATATTCACCACTAGAAATCGCATCAAAACAGTCTTTACTAGTTATGTCTTTTTCACCCTCAAGTAAATTATATGAAGCATATATATACGCATTATATTTAATTTCAAACTTTTGACTATCTAAACTTCTTGTCACAACATGCACTGCCATAAATACAGTTCCAATTAACAATCCAACAAGAAATATTCTAGCCATATTATATTTAAAATATCTTTTTAATTTGCCTGAATTATTATCTTTACTCATACATATACCCTCTTATCTTTTATAAAATAGTGAAAACCATTCTTTCTAAAAGCTTTATTTCAAAGTAATAATTAGTCTATTGCTAAAATTTTCTTAACCTCTTTTACCATATCTTCTTTTTCACATACTGTCTTATGAAGTATATCAGCAGTTCTTATCTCATTAATTGCCTCTGGAACTTTAACCTCTGATATCTTTTCCATTTCATCTACAAGTTCAAAATCAGACATTTTGTCATAATCCTTATTAAGCGAATTCATTACACTTCTTGTAAACTTATATGGACTTGCAGTTGATGCAATAACTATAGGATGTTCATCATTTAAATGAGCCTTATAATCATAAGCTGCTGATGCTGCAACTGCTGTATGTGTATCAATTAAATATTCTGATTTATCGAATACATCTTTTATTGTTTTAGATGTTGTTTCTTCATCTGCATACATACCTATAAAGTCCATTAATCTCATCTTCATATCTTCTGTTATTGTATATGCACCTTTTTTCTTAAGATCATTCATCATTTTTGCTGTTGTTTTATCATCCATTCCAGCTATACTATATATCATTCTCTCTAAATTACTTGATATTAATATATCCATAGATGGTGATTGAGTTAATATAAACTCTCTATTCTTGTCATATTTACCACTTTCAAAGAAATCATATAAAACTTTATTCTCGTTAGATGCACAAATTAGCTTCGCAATTGGAAGCCCCATTCTTTTAGCATAATATGCTGCTAATATATTACCAAAGTTTCCAGTTGGTACAACTACATTGATAACATCTCCATTTTTTATTTCTTCTGCACCTACTAATAATGTATAAACATATACATAGTATACAATTTGTGGCACTAAACGACCTATATTAATGGAATTTGCTGATGAAAATTGGTATCCTTTATCTTTAAGAAGCTTGTTTAATTTCTTGTCATTAAACATTTCTTTTACACCATTTTGTGCATCATCAAAATTACCTTTTATTCCTATTACATGAGTATTCTTTCCTTTTTGAGTAACCATTTGTTTCTCTTGAATTGGACTTACTCCATCCTTTGGATAAAATACTATAATCTCTGTATTATCTACATCTGCAAATCCTGCAAGAGCAGCTTTTCCTGTATCTCCTGATGTTGCAGTAAGTATTACTATATCATTATTAACTTTATTCTTTTTTGCAGATGTTGTAAGTAAATGTGGCAATATTGAAAGAGCCATATCTTTAAATGCAATTGTCTTACCATGAAATAATTCTAAATAATACATTCCATCTGCTCTAACTAATTGAACCATATCCTCTGTATCAAATTTATCATCATATGCTTTATCTATACAATTCTTTAATTCTTCCTCTGTAAAATCATTTAAAAACAACTTCATAACTTCATATGCCACTTCTTTATATGACATATTAACTAATTCATCTATTGTCTTGTCTAATTTTGGTATGCTACTTGGAACGTATAATCCGCCATCTGTTGCCAATCCCCTTAATATTGCTTGTGATGCTGTTACCTCTTCGTTTTTATTTCTAGTACTGTTATAAGTTATCTTCATGTCTATCTCCTTCCATATATACATTCCCTTTCGGGTTTGTTACAGTTTTACCATATAAATATATACTTGTCTATTAAATTATTATAATAATTTATTTTAATTTTTATCTAGCACTCTTAAAATCCATTATAACTAACTTATACTATCTATTTTCTATATTATTTAAAGAATTCATGATTGCCATGTTTTACAACTCTTGTCAAAGCTCTATCAAACCATGTAACATTTCCACTACTTGATGCACTTCTCGCCATAAAATACAATGCTCCATTTGAATAATCCTCTCCTTGTAGTGCCATTGTTACCGCTAATTTTGTTTCACTTGATACTTTAACAGAATATATTCTACCATTTGAAACTGGCTGGAATTGTCCTGGTGCCATAATTACTCCTTTAATTGTACTTGGGAACTTACGACTCCTTACTCGATTTAATATTACATTAGCTACTAATATTTTACCTTTTAAATCTTCACATCCAGCTTCTGCTTGTACAATTTTATAGAATAATTCCATCTCACTTATATTAATTCCATACTTTAATTGTATATTAAAATTATTAATTCCTATAACTGATAATGACTTGGTTTTATCTGTTATAATTGCACTTCTCGAATTATCATATACCTCTTCATTATTAAGGACTTTATCTGTAACTGAATTAGCGTAATTAATATAACTTTCTGTATAATTTACTGTATTTGTATTACATTCTTCATTCAATATTACCTCATAGAACTTAGATTGATTAGTTACTTCTATTGTTTGAGTTACAGTATCACTTACTTTAATTCTATTTATATCCAAAGCCTCTTCTGCCTCAGATATATAGTCCGACATAGCCGGGCTTATTGCTTTATAAGCGTATGCTTCAAATAATCCTACTGTACATACAAATACCATTATAGCTAATATAAATATTATACATTTTGAAACTATCATTGTATTATTACTTACTGTATAATCACATAACTTATTATAATCCTTTTCTATTGTATATAACCTCTTACTAGACGTATGAATATCTCCCATACTTATACCTCTCTTTTATTATTTATCTCCTATTAGATACTTATGTTTTCTTTCTATGTCCTTTTCTCCCAAAATGAACAGAGAAACCCACAAGTATACATTATTATTATATCATATATATGGTAATTTTTGTAAAATTTGTTTATTTTTTTCCATTTTTACTTTATTTTTTATGCCGTAAAGTGTACTATATATATATATTTTTTTAGAAATTAGTATTTTAGTCTGATAATAACTTATTTTATAAAATATAGGAGGATATTATGTCTTTATTACCAGGTGTATACAAAGCAAAAAAAGCAAATGGATCAACTTACTATAGGGCGTCTGTTACATACAAAAACAAACATATAAGTTTAGGTAGCTTTAATGAGCCCTTAGATGCCAACCTTGCATATACAGAAGCTAGAGATATTATAGATAATAATCTATATACTGTTAATGACTACAATTCAGACTTTAAACTTTCTCTTGAGAAGTTTATTATTTTACTTAATTTCAGGGATAATAAGATATACTGTAAAACTCCTATATACCTATCAAAAGACTATTTTACATACTATCTATCAGATGATATTCAATTATTATTTGATGTACAAGACTATTTCTATTATTCATATCATAAAATTATGAAACGTGGTAACCATTTATTTATTTCTGACTACGATATGCAAATGAACATTCTATCTAGATTTGGGATACATAACTATGCAGTAGTAAACAGAGATTATGTATTTGTAAATGGTAATCCTTATGATTTTAGATATTCCAATATCAAAGTAATAAATCCTTATTATGGTGTTACAAAAATTACCAAGAATAACAAGGACCGTTATCTTACTAAAATTCATGTTAAAGGAGACTTAATTGTAGGTATCTATTCTACTGAAATCGAAGCTGCTATTGCTTACAATAAAGCTAGTGATTATTTAAAAAAGAATGGGATTAAAAAGAACTTTCCTCAAAACTATATCAACGAAATATCAGGTCCTGAATATTTAAGAATTTATAAAAAAATAAATGTTAGATACAATGTAATTCATTACACTATAAACTAACATTTATTTATGATGTTTCTTTAACATAAGACGTTTTGTTTTGTTATACATAATCCATGCAACTATCAATTGAAACAATATACTAATAGGTATCCATAATGCATCTATTATTCCCCAAACTCCATAATTATTCATTAATGTTCTATATATAGATGCATTACCTTCAATATAACTTTGAATCTTAAATATATTAATTACTGGATTTGTTACAAGTAAATTGCCCATATGATCTAACTTAGTATAAGAATATACATCTAGAATACTCTTATTAATTCCATCTGCAAAATTATATATAGCTCCAAACAACACATAACTTCCCAAAGTACTTGCAAGCTCTACTACCGCCAATAGTAATGCCGACAATGTAACTTTCTTGACTTTAGCAGATATATACATTCCAATACAGCTATAACAAATCACTGAGCTCATAACTACCAAAACATAAACTATAATATTAAATATATTAATAACTCCAACACTAAAAACAACACACAGATATGGTAAAGTGGATACAATAAGCATCAAATAAACAATACATATCATTTTTAGCTTTGTATGAATTATATCTTTAGTAGAAAATTTGCTTATTAATAACAAATCTAACGTTTTTGCTTCATATTCTCTAGCTAGAGTTACACCTACAGTAAATGGAATAACACATAATATAATTATATACTCAATTAACAACACAGTATTATACATTCCTAAAACTGCCTTATAATCTGCTGAATATCCCGTTGATTCACTTCGAAAAATCATATTGAAATAATATGCCACACATCCAAATACAATTAAATTACACAGTACAAAGGATATTATATACCATGTTCTTCTAATCTCTATCTTTAATTCTTTAAAAAGCATAATTTTCTTGTCTTTTTCGCTCATAGTCTCCTCCTTTCTTCCCATATTTCTCTTCTGTAGTCACCTTATGATTTCTTTCTTATATTATTTTTATTTGTAACAACCCTACTTCCTCCAGCGCCTCTCTTTTCTACATTCATTCTATTACTTGTGACAACTCTATTAGACAAATCATCTCCAGTTCTACTATTATGTATTTTCTGAATTTCACTATATGGCATCTTTATTGGTTCTTCTACTGGAGGCATTCTATGCATTGTATGATTTAAGTCTGGCATTCTATGCATCGTTTGATTCAAATCTGGCATTTCGTGCATTGTGTGACTTAGGTCTGGTATCCTATGCATCGTTTGATTCAAATCTGGCATTTCGTGCATTGTGTGACTTAGGTCTGGCATCCTATGCATCGTTTGATTTAAATCTGGCATTTCGTGCATTGTGTGACTTAAGTCTGGCATCCTATGCATCGTTTGATTTAAATCTGGCATTTCGTGCATTGTGTGACTTAGGTCTGGCATCTTATGCATCGTTTGATTTAAATCTGGCATCCTATGCATTGTATGACTTAAATCTGGCATTTCATGCATCGTATTACTTAAGTCTGGCATCCTGTGCATTGTATGATTTAATTCCTGCATTTTATGTCTTGATTGATTTATATTTGGCATTTTATGCATAGTTTGACTTAAATCCGGCATCCTATGCATTGTATGATTTAAATCTCCTTGACCATCTGGATTCTTAGTTATTTCTTTATTAATCTTATATTCTGATGATGTATCTTCAAAATCAAATTCATCATTTTCTTTATGGTCATTACCAATATAAATCGTTCTTTCTTTTAACATATCTTTTCTTACAGTCATATTATTCATACTTGTTTTTGACAATAAGGTTTCATATGCTTTTTGTACCTGTTCTCCATAAAGCATAGTTCCATTTTCCATAATTCCTATAGCAGTACTAACACTGGCTGATAAATTAAGATTATCAGATGTCATAAATATAGTTCTACCTTGCTTATGCAAGAAATCTATTATTTCTTTTATTTCCTTTACATGTTTTACATCTAAGCCATAAAAAGGCTCATCTAAAATTATAAACTTCGGATTATGTAATAATGCCCTAGCAATTGATAGTTTTTGTCTCATATGATAATTATATCTCTTTATTCTTACATCTATAGCTTTATCTAATCCTACAAAACCTAGCAAGTTTACTGCTAAATGCTTTATCTGTTCATCATCTTTATCTGACATTATACGCCCAAAGAATTCTAAATACTCTTTGCCACTAAGTTGATCATACATAGGAAAATCATCTGGAACAAATCCAAATAATTTTCTTGCTTTAGATGGTTCTTTTTGACATTCAACTTCTTTTATATATATATTTCCCTTATCTGCTTTCTCAAATCCTGCAATTATATTAAGTAATGTCGTTTTTCCATCACCATAAGCACCAACAAGTGTATATATTGAATTTTCAGGCACCTCAAAAGACAGGTTATTTAAGACCTGTTTTTTTCCGTATTTTTTGTAAATGCCATCTACTTTCAACATATAACCACTCGTTTCTTTACTTAATGTTTAATTACTTTCTAATTAGTAACAATAGCTGAAATTATAGGAAGCGTACATCCACTACTACCTTCAGCAACTTCAAACTTTATCTTAATTACTTTACTACTGCTAATATAATTCGCTACATTTGTTATTTCTACATCTTGTCCATTGGTATATACAACTTCATATTGGCTAGTTTTATAATTCCAAAAGCTAACAGAACCTTTAAAACTTGTTTCATTATCTTTTTCTATTTTTTTATCTTCAAATTTAATTGAATTAACATTTTGCTTTTTATCCAATATATACTCCGCAACAACACTATCCATTAATTGTACTGTATTCGTAGTTGTACTGTAATAATAATTACCTACCTCGAATGACAACTTATCTTTACATATATTAGGCACATAAATTTGATTGCCACTTGAATAGTTTACTTTAATATTACTTGTTATTACATTAATACCTTCTTCATCAATATTATTATTTACAAATACTTTATCTTTACTTTTTGTAATAGCCAACAAGCAACCTTCATTACTACTTGGAACACCATTACTTATCATATAATATTGCAGTATTCTTGTAATACCACTTACTGTCATCTCGCCCTTTGAATCAATAGAATTACTATTCTCCAAATCTATTTTTTTGCCTAATAAATCTGGCACCACACGCTCTAACTCATTTATAGAAACATAGCTTCCTTGTTTCATACTATTCTCGCTTGCTTTTTCATCTTTAGCCACATCACCTACATACACAATAGCTGATTTTGTAATTATAAATACATAATCCAAATCTTGTCCTGTATTATTCTCAATTGTACCTGAATATACATTATCCCAGCAATTAATACTAGCATTCATATTTATCTTAGATTCATATTTGCCGTATGATTCATATATTTTTGTATCAAATGCTGCCAACCCTTTAAGTTTTACATTAGTAGTTTCACCATCTCTTGTTATTTCAGTATTAAAATCAGTACCTGATGCTTCCTTTGTACTTCCATCATTTTGCGATATTTCAAAGAAATGATTCTTCTCCTTTAATTCCAAACTTCTCTCTTTATTATTAGGAAGTGTTACATTAAAAAACTTTTCAACATTTACTATGTTATTACCTTCCAAGTTCAATAACGAAAAATGTGATGAATGCATTTTATTAATTCTTGTCCCAATTCCCATTACTCCTAATACTAAACACATAGCTACTGATACAATAGAAATTAACTTTGCAACTGAATATGTATTTAATTTTCTTGAATATACTGCAATCATTCCAATAATAATTATTATATATACACCTAGCATAACAATATATAATAATGCATTAGGTGTATTACCCTTAGCTGACTCTAATATACTCTTTAAAAATTTTGTATACATTGCTTCGCTTTCTACTGCTGAATATGTATAAACTATATCACCTAATTTATCTTGCATATCAGCATATGTATTAGATATTTTCATATTAAATCCACATACAATAACCTTACCTTTTCCCTTATTTACTGATTGTATAATAGGTCTTGATGAGGCTGATTCAATAGTTATTGCATCTTCTAAATCTATAGTTGCAACATTAGTTTTCAACCATGTCATATCCTCAGCTACTACATCTTCACTACTTTCTGATTCACTCTTAGTAGTTCCAAATGATATCTCCATAGAATCTACACTTGATACTTTGGCACTTATAAAATCTTTTGAAAAACGATTTAGTACTGTTCCCGCACCTGCTCCAGTGCCTATTACCAGAGTCCCCCCCTGCATAACCCATTCTTTAATGGCACCATATTGCTCTTCACTAAGCAATCCAACATTATAATTATTTATAAATAATATATCTATTGTGTCCAATGCCCTATAATCACTAGGTATCGTATCTTTACTATAATAGTAATATCTACTATCTTTATTAGACAATAAATATGTAAGTGCTGATGGCGTATCTGCTAACAAACCAATCATATAACATCCTTTTGGATGAGTCTTAATTTTAACATCACTTTTTAAACATGAAGTTCCCTCTGTTGTAAGTATTTCTAACTTTAATTCTGTTGTTTGAATATTAACAGGTAAATATATATTGACAGTCTTTGTTTCATTACTTCCAACTGATATTTTCTCTGAATATAATGTTCCTTCTTTACTTTGTGGTATTCCAACCTGAATAAATCCTTCAAATTGATTGCCACTATTCGTAATATCTACGATTATAGCTGTTACTGTTCCAACCTTAGTAACACCATTTATACCACATCTTACTTTTACTTCTAAATTACCATTTTGCTCTTCAAAATTATAATCCTTAGACACTACAACTTGCTTTAAATCTTCAGTCTCTTCCTCATCTTTGTCTGCATAAGTTACATCCACCCATAAAAAACACATAAAAATAAACACCAAAATAAATACAATCAATGCCTTAATTGTATTTATTCTAGCGTTATTAATTCCTTTATCTAACCCTTTACCTGTTAGCATACTACTAGCCCTCCATTCCGTAGTACTAATCAGGAGATAGCAACAATTCTCATACTACCCCTTCACAGATAAAATTATTCCTACTATGTACATTGCCACTAATATTACTGTTATCAAAATATTGGCTATTATAGCTATTAGTGGAAATGTAAATACACTATTCTCGTCTGCTTTTAAACCCTTAAATGAATAATAAATGCCAAATGCACTTATCACTAATGATACTATTCCGATAACTCCAAATATAGTTCCTACATTACCATCCGCTATTGTTGCTCTAATTATCATAAATATAAAAACTAATATATTAATAGCCGCACATGCTATAGCAAATATAGTGTTAATCAGAAATTTATGATCATCAAATCTATTCTTTCTTCTAAACTTCTTGCTCATATCTATAAGTTACTCCTACAAAGCTGTTAACTATGCTTCTACCTCTACTTGTGTATCAGCTTCTGCTTTAACATCTTTTCCTTTAGTCTTTAAAGTGAAATAACCTCTCTTTTTCTTCTTTAACTCTACTTCATCTTCTTCAAATTCATCGATGTTATCAAAATCGTCGTCAAATTCATCTTCTAAATCATCATCTGATATGCTTTTTGATATATACATCCATATTCCACCCAATACAACAGTTATTGCTGCAAGTGATAAAAGACCTTTTAAAAAATTCTTCATGTCAATTCCTCCATATTACTATTTTATCCATTTTGGCTTTATCTATTCTAGTATATATCTTTATGCACAAAAAATAAAGAAAAAACTGTAAATTTTTCCAGTAGTTGTATCGGATGAATTTTCTGCAATCTTTAGGTTTTCTGTTCTAGTTACGATGCTGGCTATCTTTTACTCCCTACTTAGTCATTTGTCTTATTGCCGTCACCCTTTATAGAAATCACTTCTCCTAGATATGTAGGCTCTGGTTTATATATCGTTGTTATAAAGTCTTTTACTCTTGCTAGTACTTCTCTCGTATCTCTGTATGATTGACCATAATATCTTCTATAATCTGAATCTACTCCATATGCTTCCATTCCTAGTTTTTTTGCACAGTATACTGATCTGTATAAGTGATATTTTTGCGTAACTATTACTACTTTTTTTGCTTCAAATACATCTCTTGCTCGATACATTGTCTCATATGTTGAAAATCCCGCATGATCCATAAATACATCACTTGATGGAATTCCATTCTCTATTGCAACTCTCTTCATTGTATTTACTTCATCATAAGATTTTCTTCCATGGTCACCACTCATTAATATCTTAGGCGCTGTTCCATTCTTGTATAAAGCTATACCTCTTTTTAATCTATCTTCTAACATATCACTAGGTCTATCCCCATCTTTTACTGCACAACCTAACACTATTATACAATCTATATCTTTTAATTTAGCTGCATCATTTTCTGTTATTATTGTTTTTTTAGCATAATCTGTAACATATAAATTAATGCCTGTTAAAGCTATTATTCCTAGCACACCAATAACTACAATAACTATAATTACCTTTAATAATATATTTGGCCTTTTCTTCTTTAAATCATTACTTGTAGAATTTTCTAATTTGCGCTCTCTTTCTCCATTATCAAGTTCGTCAACCTCCTGATTTTGTACAGTAGCTATATCATCATTAAGTTTATTATTACTATTTTTCGAATCTTTCACAATTCCACTTCCTATTCCTCTCTAGTATTTTCAGTAATTATATATCACTTTCCTTGTACACGCAATTATTATGTTCACAAAAGCTATAATACTCATAAACAAGGGTTAATGAACTTAACGACCGTTACGAACAATAGCTCTAATTTAATTCCTTAATACGTTTATCAAGGCTTGTATATCGCTTTTGCTCTGAGGTATTATCTATCATAAGTTGTACCATATTACTGCTGCCTACTATAGTTACACATTTTTTTGCCCTGGTAACTGCAGTATAGAGAAGATTTCGATTCATAAGCATCTGCGGTCCCATAAATATTGGAATTACTATTGCAGAATATTCACTACCTTGTGCCTTATGTATTGTAATAGCATAGGCAAGTTCTAATTCATCTAGTTGGCTATATTTGTATTCAACTCTTTTACCTTCATCAAATATTACTGTAACTGTTTCTGCAAATGTATTTATTTCCTCTATTATTCCTGTATCACCATTAAATATTCCCATTCCTTTATCTACCAATGTATTAAAGGAACTGCGAATCTCCCATTCCATTTGATAATTATTCTTTATCTGCATTACCTTATCTTTTTCTCTAAATATTGTTCCATTTATTTCAAGTTCTTGTTTGCTAAATGACTTAGGATTAAGATAAGTTTGCAAAACCGTATTTAATCTTTCAACACCTAATTCTCCTTTTCTCATAGGTGTTAAAACTTGAATATCATAAGGTGTTTCATTAACATACTTGGGCATTTTGTCTCTAACTAGCGAAACTACTACTCCCATTATATCCATACTATTTTGTCTCTGAAGCATAAAGAAATCTTTGCTTTTATTATCTAATTTTATGCTTTCACCAGAATTTATCTTATGGGCATTAACAACAATATCACTTTCTGTTGCCTGTCTAAATATCTTCGTTAACATAACCACATTAAACGTATGTGATTTTATAATGTCCTTTAACACATTACCTGGTCCTACTGATGGAAGCTGATTAACATCTCCCACTAATACAATTCTTGTTCCAATAGGAATTGCCTTTAAAAATGCATTCATTAAATTAATATCAACCATAGACATCTCGTCTATTATAATAACATCTGCCTCTAATGGATTCTCCTCATTACGCTCAAACATAAATTTATCATCTTCTGCATCTCTTGCACCTGATATTTCTAACATTCTATGTATTGTTTGGGCCGGTCTTTTGGTTGTTTCTGACATACGCTTAGCTGCTCTTCCCGTTGGCGCAGCTAAAAGAATATTTAGATTATCTTGTTCAAACATTCTTATAATTGTATTAATTGTTGTTGTCTTACCTGTACCTGGACCACCAGTTATAATAGTGATTCCATTTCTAGCAACTTCTATAACAGCCTGTCTCTGATGTTCATCTAAAGTGATATCTATATCTTGCATCGTTTTCTTCAACTTCTGTTCTATTTCTTCATAAGTTGTACTATATTTTATATTAAGGTCCATAAGCATTCTTGCACAATTTAATTCTGTATAATAAAGTGATGCAAGATATACTATTTCTTCTATTTCATCATCTTTTGAATCAGTTATCTCTCCCTCTTTATTAATTAACTTTACTATGATTTTCCTATCTATACATAAATTATCTAACTGTACATCTAGTGTACTTATATCTATCATTAATAACTCTGCTACTCTTTTTTTAAGCATATTTTTAGGAAGATACATATTACCTGCTCCCATAGAATTACTTAAAACATACATAATTCCTGCACGAATACGATAATCAGAGTCTACTTGTATTCCTACTTTATTGGCTATTTCATCTGCTAATTTAAAACCAATTCCTGTAATATCTTCTGCTAATTTGTATGGATTTTCTCTTATAATATCATACATTCTATATCCATATTGTTTTTGAATTTTAACTGCATAGGACATACTTATTCCGTATTTTTGAAGAAAAATCATAGCCTCTCGCATATCTCTTTTTTCTTCAAACTGAGCACCTATATCTCTAGCTTTTTTCAAACTAATTCCCTTTATCTCAGCTAATCTCTCTGGTTCACATTCTATTATTTGAAATGAATCCTCCCCAAACTTTGCTACTATCTTTTTGGCAGTGGCTTCCTTTATTCCTTTTATAGCGCCTGATGCCAAATATTTTTCAATTGCAACAATATCCTTAGGTTCTATTATTTCATATTCTTTTGATGAGAATTGTTCACCATATAAAGGATGACTAGTATAGTCACCCTTTGCTTTAATGTATTCACCTTCACTTATAAATGAAAATGTACCTACAACTATAATAGAATCAAGCTTTGTTGATACTTCCATTACTGTATAACCATTTTCTGTGTTCCTAAATTTTATCTTTTCTACATATCCTTCAATACTTTCCAATGTATAGCCTCCATTTTACAGTTACCTTGGATTAGTTTATTTTTTATTAAGGTACTCAATTACACCATTACATATTCCAACTGCCATTTTATCTTGATACCCATCATCTACCAATAATAAATCTTCTTCTTTGTTACTCATAAATCCCATCTCTATTATACTCACTGGTACTGAACACCAATTAATTCCACTCATTGTATCTGATTCTAATATACCTTTATTTTGTGCCCCAGTAGCTTCACATATTCTATCAACTAATCTTTGAGATAATTCTCTACTTTTTGAATGTAGTTTACCGCAATATTTGTTCTTCTTAGTTTGACACATTGTTAAAGCACCTTTAGCACTAGAATTCTCTGCTCCATTACAATGAATTCTTATAAATGCATCTGCATTTGCATTATTAGCAATTTGCGCTCTTTCAGAATTACTCATATCTACTTCATGGGTATCTCTACACATTATTACATTATATCCTTTACTTTTCAATATGGATTCTACTTTTTTTGATACTTGTAAAGTTACAACATACTCAGGAACACCTGATGCAACACCTGTTGTACCACTTGAAACCTTAGGCTTAGTCTCTGATGCCCCTGGACCTATTGGTTCATGATCACTATTGCCTTGTTTTTGATGTCCAGCATCAATTACTACTGTATATTTTGAACTATTCTTTGCTTCTAACAATTGAACTGTACTATTTGATGGCTCTTTAGTAGGTTTTTGTGTTTGCTCTGTTTCAGGCTTTGGAGTCTGTGTTGGTTTCTCACTTTCTTCTACTTGTTGTTCACTTGAAACTGTAGGTTGAACAGTTGGTGCACTTCCTTGTTCGTTTAATACAATCTCTTGTTCTTCCTCCTTACTACATCCGCCTAATACTAACATTAATGTAATCATTACTAAAAGTACCTTAATATATTTCATGATAATCCTCCATTTCACCAACCATATGTTTATGCTTTTATTATTATTGTCTTAAATATTAATACTTATGTTTATGCTTTTATTATTGTTGTCTTAAATATTAATACTTATGTTTATGCTTTTATTGTTTAATGTCTTAAATACAAATATTATCTTTTTTTACTGGTATAACGTAATATACCGAAAATTAATATATAAACTATTCTTCAAATATTAATACTTAATATCCTTTAATATATCTGAGAAATCAAATGTAGCAAAATAATCCTTTGCTGTTTCTGCACGTCTTATCATCTTAACTTGTCCATCTTCTTGCAATAATAACTCTGCTGATTTTAATTTTCCATTATAATTATATCCCATTGCATAACCATGGGCTCCTGTATCATGAATCACCAAATAGTCTCCAATATCTATCTTTGGTAACTTTCTATCTATTGCAAACTTATCATTATTCTCACACAATGAGCCTGTTACATCATATAAATTATTGCAAGCATCTTCTTCCTTGCCTAAAACTGTAATATGATGATATGCACCATACATAGCTGGTCTCATTAAATCAACTGCACAGGCATCTAATCCTATATAATCCTTATGTGTCTTCTTTTCATGAAGAACTTTTGATACTACGCAACCATATGGTCCAAGCATATATCTTCCAAGCTCTGTGTAAATTGCCACATCCCCCATTCCTGCTGGCACAAGAACTTCATCATATGCTTTCTTAACACCTTGAGCTATTACTTCAATATCATTCTCCTCTTGATCTGGCTTATATGGAATACCAATTCCCCCTGATAAATTAATAAATGTAATATTGGCTCCTGTTTTATCTCTTAGCTCTACTGCCAATTCAAACAATAATCTTGCTAACATTGGATAATATTCATTGGTAACTGCATTACTTACTAAAAAAGAATGAATTCCAAATTCCTCTACTCCCATATCTACTAATTTTTTATATCCTTCTAACATCTGCTCCTTAGTAAATCCATACTTAGCATCTCCTGGATTATCCATAATATCCGTACTTACTTTAAATACCCCACCTGGATTATATCTACAACATATCTTTTTTGGAATTCCTGCCACTTCATCCAAGAAATCAATGTGTGATATATCATCTAAATTAATTATTGCCCCCAATTCTTTTGCTTTAATAAAGTCTTCTTTTGGAGTATCATTTGAAGAAAACATTATTTCTTCTCCTTTTATTCCAATAGCCTCTGAAAGAATAAGTTCATTATATGATGAGCAGTCACATCCACATCCTTCTTCTTGTAAAATCTTAAGAATGTATGGATTTGGTGTTGCTTTTACTGCAAAATACTCTTTATATCCCTTGTTCCATGAAAATGCTTTGTTAAGTCTTCTAGCATTCTCTCTTATTCCTTTTTCATCATACAAATGAAATGGCGTTGGATAAGTTTTTACAATATCTTGTACTTTTTCTTTATTAATAAATGTTCTCTTCATAATAGTCCTCCATTAAATGAATATTTCTAATACATTAGTATATCAAATATTTATTACCATTTAAACAAATTATTACATTTTTTTACAATTTTCATATTATTTCTATACTCCCCATATATTTTACAATTAATATCTTACCGTTCATCTAAATAAGATAACTATAATTTAAATGCATATACATATTCATTATTATAATTCTTAATGTAGCTATAATTTAAACCCATATACATATTCATTATTATAATCCTTTACGATAATAACATTTTTACCCCCATTTTTAGTTAAATATATACAACCTCCCTCTTCTAAATACTGACTTTTCTCTTTTATATACTCCTCTTTAACATCATAATCCATGTGCAAACCGTCTAATATATCGGCATAATCACTTCCCTTTTCTATCATATCTGAAGGAATAATTTGATAATTGGCTCCCTCAAATTGTATTAATTCACTAGCCGTTTCTCTTTCTCTTGCAATCCCCCTGTTATCATTATTTATAATAACCACCATTGTAATAGCCATCACCATTATTATTCCTGTAATTAACAGTATCTTTCTCATATTTATCCTCCATTCTATTATTTCCATTTGTTTTCTCCATTCCCCTTTGTATTATTAACATTTTTTTTACTTATTTATACACTTTAGATGTCTTTATTCGGTATCTTGGTCTATAACTTGTAGTCTTGCTGTTTCTTGCTTGTACAAATTTATTATACATAACTGATTTCTTATAATTAGACACTATTCTTATAGTTGAATTTCTCCCTGTTGATAATAAAGAACCGTCATTTTGTACATATGCTGAGAAAATATATACTGCATTTTTGCTTGGCAAAGTATCCTTATCATACACCATATACTTTGAAGAATTTTGTATTCTGCCTCCTGATTTTTGAATTTCTACATAACCACCTTCTTTTAATTTTCCTTTTATATTTTTTAAAATCTTTAATCTATATTTGGTATAAGGAACTTTTATCCACTTATTATCTATTTTTACAGGAAATTTATACACAGTGCTAACTACTTTATCCACCTTTGCAACAAATGTATAATCTGAATCAGCAACTACATTTTTTATATTAGTAACATCAAATTTGTATGTAGCATGAACTCTTTCTATATCCTCTTCTTTTATATACTGAGTATCACTTTTCACCTCCTCTTCCTCATTGGCATTAAACCCTTTTGCTTTAAGTTCTTTTGCTTTAATTGTATTAGTTTTAAATCCTTTATCCTGACATGCTTTAGCATTTTGTATTAATGAATCCTCTGACACTTTTATACTCTCTGCACTAAATTTATATCCAGCTACACTAAGCGATATTGCTCCACACAATATTACACCTGCCAATGCTAATTTATCCCACCTACAGTTAATACTACATAATTTCCTTACACCTAATTTTATATTTCCCATTAATTTTCTTACTAATTCTAGTTCATTGTATCTTCTTATTTTTCTAATCAAATCTACTCCATTATTCTTCTTAACTTTTTGTACTTTAATTTTATTACAAACATCCTCAACCTTATTTATTATAATATTTACAACCTTTTTCATAACATATCTCCCTTATTTTTTTAAATCCTTTTATTAACAAAAACTTATTCATAATTAACACTTCCATCTTCTAACTTATAAATTTTATTTATATTAAATGATCTTTACAATAAATAATTAGTTATAAAAACTATCATTTGTATTGAATTCTATTTATATCTATATTTATAAGCATAATTATATGAAATTTTGTCGTTATAGCTTAGCGCCACCCTATTTGTTGCGTACATATACATAATGTCTCTGCTAGTGTTATGATCTAATCCTAAGGCATGACCTAACTCATGTATACATACATTTTTCTGACCATTATAAGATAACCTATCCATTATATACTTATTAAATCTTATAACTCCATTACTTCCTGTAACTCCTGCAGTACTGCTTACTTCAAAACAATCAGATATTGCCACATCTTGAATTCTAAATAAGCTGTCTTTTCTAATAACTCCTTTTTTGTAACCATTCCACACATTAACTGCCGACTTAAATTGTTTCATATATTTAGTTGACCCATCCCAATCCAAATGCTTTCCGCTATCAACCAAATCCCAATTTAAAACCTTCACTCCTGCATATACCTCATCATTCATACAAGTTACAATTAACATCATACACAACATAAACCCTGTTATAATTTTTTTCATACTATTCCTCCATTAATCAAATTTATATTTTCTTATATTTCTCCCATCACCCATATTAAAGAATTTTTCAAACACTTATATCATGCATATTTCACATCACCTCCTATGTTTCTTTGCCTTACGTGAAATACTATACATTATTAACACTCCCTTGTCTCGAAATGTTGACAGATAACCATTCTGTCAGAAATACGGTCATTTTGTCCCCAGTAGAATACATATTTTCCTATTATTTTCCACAATTACTGCCATTTATTAACATTTCCTATGTCCAAATAATCCCAAATCACTTATAATTTTTTAATTAATCAGCAAACTAATCTATATAAAACAATAACCCCAAAATCAAACAATATATAATTTGATTTTGGGGTTATTATTTAAAGTAACTATATCCTATGCCACCAACCATTTGTGTTTTTCTACACTATACAATGGAATAAGGGGTATTAAAATCGGTGTTGATTTTACATACTTTTGATAATCTTCTCTATCACCATAATTCTTATTCTGTCTAATCTCTAATCTTCTTGCTCCACTAAACATTACATAAACAATTCCTACATATCCTAATACTGCCATAGTCCATTGTATTGCACTTGCATATGTAGTTATTCCTGAAATAAATACTCCTGTCCAGAATATTACTTCTCCAAAATAATTAGGACATCTCACCATTCTATACAAACCTTTACTACAAAAATCATTAGGGTTAACCGCTTTTGTCCTTGATTTTTGAACATCTGCTAATGATTCAATAATTAATCCTATAATCATAATCACAATTCCCACTATACATACAGTGTCTACTTTGCCACCATTAGCCATTCTTATATAAACTGGTGCTACTTCTAGAACATAAAGCAAAACGCATGTAACCCAAATTGCTACCTTTACGCCAAAGTTCATACCCTTTCCTGACTTAATCTCCTTCTTCATATGAGCACCATAACTTTTACTCTTAATTTCTCTAATAAGCAAATATCCACCTAATCTACATCCATAAATTACAAATAAAATGCAAGCTAATACCGTCCACAATGTTAAGCTATCCTTGTACATAATTATTAGACCAACTCCCATGGCAGCAATGGAAAATCCATATCCAAGTGATATAAAATATACATATTTGTAAAATCCAATAGCACTTACTAGCAAAGCAATAATTACTAAAATCCAAAATTCCATAATATCCTCCTCGTTTATTGATTGTACTAACATATTATTATCATATATTATTATATAATATTTTACATTTTTTTACAATTGCATACACTTTATGTAGAGTATGTGTGGATAAAAATAAATAGACTATATTTTGCCCTAATCGTCACTAAAAAAGAAAAACAGGTCAACTCAAATTTATTCTTATTTGCAAAAAAAAAATTTATATAGTATACTAATACAGATTATGTAACAATATTGTTTTACCTTAGAATGCGTATGCATCAGGGTTTATATTTTTTAATAAGGAGCATCAATTATGGAACAATATGATGGAAGTCAAATAGTGATTCTTGAAGGTCTTGAAGCTGTTCGTAAACGTCCTGGTATGTACATTGGTAGTACAGGTTCAAGAGGTCTACATCACTTAATTTGGGAAATAATAGACAATGGAATAGATGAGCATTTAGCAGGTTACTGTTCTGAAATAACTGTCACTTTAGAAAAAGACGGTTCTATTTCTATACAAGATAATGGTCGTGGTATCCCTGTAGATTTACATCCAACTAAGAAGATACCAACTGTTCGTGTTGTATACACTATTCTTCATGCCGGTGGTAAATTTGGCAATTCTGTATACAAAGTATCTGGAGGTCTACACGGTGTAGGTGCATCAGTTGTTAATGCCCTATCTTCTAGATTATCAGTAGAAGTAAGACGCGGCGGACAAATTTATAGAGATGAATATGAAAATGGTGGTAAACCAATTATTAAACTTGAAAATGGTATGTTACCAGTTGTAGGAAAATGTAACAAATCAGACACAGGAACGAAAGTAACTTTCTACCCTGATGATTCTATATTTGAAACAATTACTTTTAAACCAGAAACAATATGTAAGAAATTAAAAGAAATTGCATTTTTAAATAAACAACTTAAATTAGTTTTTATAGATAAGATTAACGATGTACAAAAAGTTTATTGCGAAGAATTTGGAATTAAGAGCTTTGTATCTTATCTTAATCGTGATGCACATGTTATCCATAGCGAACCTATATATATAGAAGGTTCTAGTGGAGATATTGATGTTGAGGTTGCGTTCCAATATACAAACAACTATTCTGAGCAAATCAATGCTTACTGTAACAGAATTAATGTAGTTGATGGTGGTACTTTAGTTACTGGTTTTAAAACTTCCCTAACTAGAGTTATGAACCAATATGCAAGAGAATTAGGTGTATTAAAGGATAAAGATGATAATTTTGATGGTAAGGATATTCGTAATGGTATTGTTGCTATCATTTCTATAAAACACCCTGACCCACAATTTGAAGGTCAGACAAAAACTAAACTAGGTAATACTGATGCTAAAAGTGCCGTAGATGAAGTATTTAATATTGAGGTTCAACGCCAACTTGATAAGAATGTTGATGTTCTTAATAAGATACTTGATAATTCTCTAAAGTCTTTCAATGCTCGTAAAGCAGGAGACAAAGCGAGAAATGCTGTACTTAAGCAACTTAATGATGTTGATACTAGAAGCAAATTAGCTTCATGTTCTTCTAAAAAACCTGAAGAATGTGAAATTTACATAGTCGAGGGAGATTCTGCCGGCGGTACTGTTAAAACTGCTCGTAATAGAAGAACTCAAGCTGTTCTTCCTCTACGTGGTAAGATTCTTAACGTTGAGAAAGCTACCCTTGAGAAAATTTTAGTTAATAATGAAATTAAATCTATGATTGCGACTTTTGGTTGTGGAATTGGTGATGATTTTGATATAACTAAACTTCGTTATGACAAAATTATTATCCTAACCGATGCCGACGTTGACGGTGCACACATTAGCACCCTACTACTTACTTTCTTCTATAGATTTATGCCTGAATTAATTATGGAAGGAAAAGTATATAGAGGTCTTCCACCACTATATTTAGTAGAATACGAAGATATTGTTAAAGGCAAAAAGAAAAAAGAGAAACAATATATTTTCAATGATTTTGAATTAGAGAAATTTAGAAAAACAGGCAAGAAGATTATTTCACTACAACGTTACAAAGGTCTTGGTGAAATGGATGCTGAACAATTATGGGAAACTACTTTAGACCCGGCACAAAGAATTCTTGCCCAAGTTAGCATAGATGATACTGTTGAGGCTGATGAAATCACTACTACCCTTATGAGTAGTAATGTACCTCCTCGTAGAGAATTCATCATGGAAGAAGCTAGATATGCAAAACTAGATATTTAATATTCTAGTTCAATTTACTGCTGGTTTTATATAGAATGCATTTCAAATGAAAGTACTATAATAAATTTTACTTTCATTTGAAATGTGTAAAATTTATTATACTTAGAGTATATCTGGAGGTTATAAAATGTCTACTACTACGATAGATAATGATAATATTATTCAATTGGATTTCGTTGAAGAAATGCGAAATTCATATAGAGATTATGCCATGAGCGTAATTATTTCCAGAGCTTTACCAGATGTAAGAGATGGTTTAAAGCCTGTTCAAAGAAGAATTTTATTCGCCATGAGCGAACTTGGTTTGTCTCCTGATAAACCTCATAGAAAAAGTGCTCGTATCGTCGGTGACACTATGGGTAAATATCACCCTCACGGTGACTCATCTATATACGATGCTTTAGTACATATGTCAGAGGACTATTCTTTATCTGTTCCACTTATTGATGGACATGGTAATTTCGGTTCTATTGACGGTGATGGCGCTGCTGCAATGCGTTACACAGAAGCTCGCCTCTCAAATGGCGCAATGACTTTATTAAATAATTTAGATAAAGGATTAGTAGATTTCACACCAAACTTTGATAATAGCGAAAAAGAACCTGTCGTTCTTCCAGCTATGATTCCAAATTTACTTATTAATGGAACTACTGGTATTGCAGTTGGTATGGCAACTAATATTCCACCTCATAACCCTTGTGAAGTTATTGATGGTGTTATTGCAACAATTGATAAGCCTAATATTAGTGTATTTGACTTAATGAAATATATTCCTGGACCAGATTTCCCAACAGGCGGAACTATTGTTAATCAATCTAGTCTTCTATCTATGTATGAAACTGGTGAAGGACGCCTTAAAGTTCGTGCCAATGTTGAAATTGAAAAAGGGGATCATGGTCGTAAGAATATAGTTATTACTGAGATTCCATACACTGTTGCTGGTAACAAAACAAAACTTGTAGAAAATCTATCTAACCTTATGAAAGATAAAGTTTTCGATGAAATATATGATGTTCGCGATGAGTCCTCAAAAGAAGGAATCCGAATAGTTATTGAAGTTAAAAAGGATAGAGATATTAACAACCTACTTAATGGGTTATACAAGAAAACTTCTATGGAAGACACTTATACTGTGAATTTACTTGCAGTTAAAGAACAACAACCTATCGTATTTAACCTTAAATCATTAATTACAGAATTTATTTCATTCCAACAAGAGTTATATACAAAAGAATATACTCATATGTTGGATAAATCAGAGAAGAGACTTGAAATTGTTAATGGATTAATTCTTGCTACTGATTTAATTGATTTAATTATTGAAATCCTTCGTGGTTCAACTAATATAAAGCAAGCAAAGGAATGTTTAGTAAATGGTACTACTGCTGGTATTCATTTCAAATCAGATGCATCTATGAAGCAAGCTGCTACTCTTTCATTTTCACAAGCACAAGCTGATGCAATACTTGCTATGCCACTTAGCCGTTTAGTTGGACTTGAACTTCAAAAATTAGTTCAAGAGCAAGGAACTCTTATGTTAAATATTGATGAATACCGCAATGTTCTTTCAAATGAAAAAGAATTATTTAAGGTTATTAAAAAACGTCTTCGCGAGTTCAAAAAAGCATTTGATACTCCTAGACGTACAAAACTTGCTGAAATTGTTAATGCTGAATACAAAGAAGAAGTTAAAATCGAGGATTTACACATTCTTATAGATAGATTTGGATATACAAAATGTGTTGATAGCGCAGCTGTTGCTCGTGCTTCACAAGATAGTTTAAAAGAGTACACTCACGTAATTGAAATGAAAAGTGATGATAAGCTATGTGTGTTCACAGCTGAAGGTAATATGTACCAGGTTAAAGCAGCATCTATTCCAAAATGCAAATTAAGAGACAAAGGTACGCTAATTAACAATTTATGCAAAGTTGGCAATGAAAACATTATTAGATACATTAATTTTGAAGCTTTATTTGAATCACAGCTTGCATTTACAACTAAAAAAGGTTTTGTAAAACTTGTTTCTGGAACTGAATTTGAAACAAATAGATTCCAAATTGCTTCAACTAAACTTGAATCAGATGACTGTGTAGTAGATATCTCTATTATTAATGCTACTGATTCTCTTTCAGGAAATATGAAATATATTATTCTTACTGACAAAGGATTATCTTTAGGATTTAATCTTGATGAAGTAAGTGAACTTAAGAAAACTAGCCGTGGTGTTAAGGGTATTGACCTTGGCAAAGACGATTCTGTAGCTTATGCAACAGTTGTTCCTAACACTACTGAAACTTTTGAATTTAACGGCAAAACATTGTCTGCAAAGAAGGTTCGTACTAGAAAACGTGCGGCAAAAGGACAAAAAGCTAGTTTGAGATAATAGATATATTTAGGCCTCTGTCATTTTGACAGAGGCCTAATTAATTTCTATGAACTTTTATTCATAAATATCTAAATTGAGGTATAAAAGTATACACCTAATAGAAATACATAGGCAAGAACATCAAGGCAAATATTACTATAAAAGCTACTATTGCAATTAATACGACATGCCCTTTTTTAAGGTTTGTATCTAGTCCTCTTATATTGTCAAAATCAATTTGATCATATATTTCATTAGGATTATCTGGATTGATTTTTATTTTCACATTGTAGTTGTTATAATGTACTGTTGAAATAGTATGTTTTATATTTTTGCTTACAGTTTTATATTCTACATAATTGTATTTATAACGATAAACAGGTGAATATATAGGTCTTAAATATTTTATATCTCGCACAGGTACTATATCTATAATTTCTGCATCTACTGTAACAGAACAAATCTTTTTTGATCTGTTATTTATATATAAAATTATTGCTAATGGTACAGTAAACATTACTACAAAGACTAAAAATAATTGTGTAGAAATACTCATTTTTCTTCCTCCTTCTCCAAAGTTTCCATAGAAACCTTGCGCAACAATAGATATCAAATCTTTTTTTAATTCTTTTGCAAGTTCTTCACGAGCTTTCATTTCTTCCCCATAACACATATCGTCATTATAATCAAAAAGGAAATCTGTGCCACCAAATTATAAACATATTAGTTTTTTTCATAGCCCTATTCATCTCAACCTATTACTCATCATATTCGTCTTCCCAATAATCATATGCCTCATCATAAGCCTCATCATAGTCATATTCACTACTACCATCGCTAAATTCTTCTGCCCACTCATCTGCAAAATCATCACCATTATCATAATCATTTACATCATACGGATCTGTGTCTCCACTATAACTACTTGATCCCTTTGAATTATTATACTTTTGTGATGAACTGCTACTATAATCATTTCTGTCATTGTAATCACTATCATAAGAGTCTTCGTTATCATAATCTTCACTATCATAATCTTCACTATCATAATCTTCGCTATCGTAATCACTACTACTTAAACTACTAGTATATGAATAATCACTATCATCCTCATAATAATAGTCAGTATTATATTTATAAATACCTACTCCTGCTAGGCTAACTACCAATATAATTATTACAGCCACATGACCTTCCTCAGATATGCTTTTCATATCTAAATTTTTAACATATTCCTCTTCATATCTTTTTAATTCTTCATTTAAATCTTCTAATGATTCATAGTCAGCTGCTATTTCATTTTTATATTCCCTTACGGCTTTTGTTTTTAATATTGCTATCTTTATTTTTTCATATATAGATTTTATAAGTAGCCACACACTTACAATTGCAAATACAATTGCTGCAATTATTAATACATACTTAATAACTAATATTATCAATCCCAATACTAATAATAACACCGAACCTATACCTGAAGATGTATTTCTTCTATTAGACATTCTATCACCCTTTTCATTTTTCCTATCAATTATCTATCTTATATCTAATTTTGTCAATATAACAAAGATAATAATAATTTTGCCAAGAAAAAAACTCCACTAGAATTAACTTTAAATTAATCCCAGTGAAGGTTACATTTTATCTTTCATGTTATTTAATATTTAGTTTCTATCTTATTTATTTTATATGTAATTTCTTTTATATAATATAATTCTATTATTTTATTACCTTTAATCTCAACCCTCGTATTATATAGTAGTAGTGTTTAGAGTCCCTATCTATATCTGATTACTATAACGCTCAACTTTTTGAATTTTTCTTGATATATTATTTAAATTTGCATCTATTTCTTTTCTATCTACTAGATCTACTAAATTAGATTTTTTTATCTCTTCCATTGTTTCATCTAATATCATATTCCCCTCATCTATCGATGATAACATTTTATTTATTACTTTGCCTACTTTCTGGGCTTTATGTTCTAATGTATGAATTTTTTGATTCACTACATCTGTAAGCATAATTGTTTCTTCTGGTACACCTTGAATTTCATAGGCAACTTCTTCAGAATCTTCTACTATATCTTTCACATTTCTTATATTCTCCATTAACTCATCAAATACCTCGAATACTTCATATCCACCTTTTGCAAAATTACTCATACTGCCATCTCCTTACAAACGTTTTCACCTTTCATAGATTTTGAATCCTAAAATAATTGCAAATTTATATATTCATCGGCACGACAGTATTCCATATTTAGAGAGAATTTTATTTTTCCCCACATTTCACCCCTATACACTTCTTTTGGCCTTATAGGGGTGAAACTACAACCTTAATCCTCCCCTACTAATTTAAAAAAGGTGTAGCAAAGCTACACCTAATACTTTATTGTTCATTTGAAGTTATATAATCATATGCTCTTGGCACTACAATCCAGATTAATGCCGGATATACAACACCTTCCATATAATTCTTATCAGAATATCTAAAGACGAATAATAACACAAATATGCACACAACCTTTAATAAAAACTTATCTACATATTGTCTTCCTTCTTTTCTTATGCAATCCCTTATACTAAATATTGCTGCTACTATTGTACTTAATATTAATAGAATAACACTTACCATAAATGCTATATCTAAAACCTTATCTAACCATACAATCTTATTCTTAGCAATTATATCACTCAATAATAAATTAAGACTTAACAATAGTATCATTGCTGCAAATATTGTAGATACAACCTTAAACAACTTACTTCTCATATTTATTCTTCCCCTTTTGTATATATTATATATATGCAAGCATTAAAACTCACAAGTGCTATTATATAATATATCCTCCACAAAATCTATTAAATTTTTATAAAATTCTACAAGATATTGATTTTTTCTTAATTTTGTTATTAATATGCTATTCAATTATTATACATTCTTCTTATTATACAATTATCCTATTATTCATTTCCTACCATATAATAATATGATTATTAATATTTTGCCTTACTTTTACAATATTCTTATTCCATTTGCTTGAGCTTTATCTACTATTTCTTTTGGCCAAACAGATGTCTGCACCTCTCCAATATGTGCTTTTCTTAAGAAAAACATACAGATTCTTGATTGACCTATACCACCACCAATAGTTAATGGTAATTCCTTATTCAATATCGCTTTTTGGAATGGCATATCTGCTCTATCCATGCAGCCACTTTTCTCTAACTGAGTTCTTAATGCTTCATCATCTACACGAACACCCATTGATGAAATCTCAAGTGCTATATCTAATACCGGATAATACACTAAAATATCCGCATTCATAGACCAATCATCATAATCTGGTGCTCTTCCATCATGTCTCTCACCTGATTTTAATATATCTCCTATCTGCATTAAACAAACTGCACCTTTTTCTTTTGTTATAAGATATTCTCTCTCTTTCCCAGTTTTATCTGGATACATATCTTCTAATTCTTGTGCTGTTATAAAAAATATATCATGTGGTAATATTTCATGGATATAATCATATTTAATTGCCATATATTTCTCTGTTTTTCTAAGAACTTTATATACGACCTTTACTGTCTCTATTAATGTATCTATATTTCTTTCTTCTGGAGAAATTATCTTCTCCCAATCCCATTGATCAACAAATATAGAATGAATGTTATCTGTATCCTCATCTCTTCTAATGGCATTCATATCTGTATATAATCCTTCGCCTTGCTCAAATCCATATCTTCCTAAGGCAAATCTTTTCCATTTTGCAAGTGAATGAACAACCTCTGCTGGTTTATCATTCTGCTCCTTAATTCCAAATGAAACTGGTCTTTCAACACCATTTAAATTATCATTAAGACCTGATTCTGGTTCTACAAATAAAGGCGCTGTAACGCGAAGAAGATTAAGTCTCTCTGATAATAATCCTTGAAAAAAATCTTTAACTGTCTTAATAGCCACCTGTGTATCATGTAAATCTAAATCTGATTTATAATCTTTAGGAATAATTAAATTCTCCATAAGATGCCTCCGTTCTGTTTCCAGTCTCTACTAAATAAACTTTTACTAATACAATATTTTACCATTTTTTTACAGTTATTTCAATCTACATTTGCCTTGCTTAAGATTCAGTAATTTTTATAGAAAGTTTTAGTTTATTTTTATTGACTTATTTTATTTCTTACTTCACCTTACGTTCATCATAATTATCCAAGAAATTTATTCTCTTGCCATCTTTTTGATATTCTATAACCGTATTAAGATTTACATTGTACATACTTCTAAATATATTCATCTCTATTGGGTCATGTACTTTTCTAAAATGTTCTACAAGTTTCTTCATTTCTTGACGTTTTGAATCACCTACTCCATCATGGCTATTAGTATATGCTTCTGTAAATCTACATGCGCATTGTATAAAATCTAAATCATTATGCTTACACCACTTTATTATGTCAGCTTCTTTTACATAATATAATGGTCTAATAAGTTCCATTCCAGGATGATTTGTACTATGAAGTTTAGGCATCATTGTTTGTATCTGTCCACCATATAACATACTCATAAGTATTGTTTCTATTACGTCATCAAAATGATGTCCTAATGCTATTTTGTTACATCCTAGCTTTTGTGCATTCTTATATAGATATCCTCTTCTCATTCTTGCACATAAATAACATGGATTGTTTTCTATATTCACTACTGTGTCAAATATCTCTGTTGTAAAAACATTCACATCCAATCCAAGTATCTCACAGTTTTCTTTATTCTTCTGTCTATTTATTTCATTATATCCTGGGTCCATCATAAGATATACTATATCAAAATGAAACTTTCCATGACGTTGCAATTCTTGCATACATTTTGCAAGTATCATTGAATCTTTTCCCCCAGATATACATACTGCTATTTTGTCTCCCTCTTCTATAAGCTTATACTCATTAATTGCATCTATAAATTTCTTCCATATAGGTTTTCTATATTGTTTTATAATACTTCTTTCTATTTCTTTTAATCTCTCCACTTATTTCACTCTCCAAACATATAAATTAACACTTGCTTAGTATAACAGAACAAAGTGGACAAGTCCACATCAACTTCCTTGTATCCCCCACTCATAATAATCAAATATTCTATTTTCCTAGTAATCAAAAAAGGCCTTCTTACTTAAAGCCTTTTTTGGAAATTTCTCTATTATGTTAACATCTTAAATACTTAACTTTAACTATATCTACTTAGTACCAAATATTCTATCTCCTGCATCACCAAGACCTGGACATATATAATCATTTTCATTAAGACATCTATCTAAATTACCACAGTAAATTTGAATGTCGGGATGTGCATCTGCAAGTGCCTTTAATCCCTCTGGTGCCGCAATAATTGCCATAAATTTTATGTTCTTACATCCATGATTTTTAAGCGCATCTACTGCTTCAATTGCTGAACCACCTGTTGCAAGCATAGGATCTGTTACTACAACAAGACGTTGGTCCATATATTCGGGTAATTTACAGAAATATTCATGTGGTTTATGTGTCTCTGGATCTCTATACATACCTATATGTCCTACTTTAGCTGATGGAACTAATGCAAGTAATCCGTTAACCATACCAAGTCCTGCTCTAAGTATTGGAACTATTGCAAGTTTCTTACCATCTATCATAGGTGTTTTACAAACTTCTATAGGTGTCTTTATCTCTACATCTTCAAGTGGTAGATCTCTTAGTGCCTCATATCCCATTAATGTTGCAATTTCTTCTATTAAACTTCTAAATTCTTGTGTTCCTGTGTTTTCATCTCTAAGCATAGATATTTTATGCTTAATTAGTGGATGGTCAAATACTGTTATTTTATCACTCATATAATCCTCCATTCTAAATTGTCACATTATTACTCTTGATGTCTATTTCTCATTTTACACACTAAATGTTTTTCTGTGACACTACTTGTACTTTATTTTTCATTAATTCTAATTCATTATTATCTACTCTAGTTTACAATTATTGATTCTAAACCATTATCATCTACTTTAGTTTAGTCAAATAAATCTATGCTACTATTAATTTTTATAATCTACCAATATTTGTGCTAACCCCTTCATCTGCTCTAAATTGACCTCACTCATTGATGACTTAATTGTAATTACATCTTCTATTAAATTAATATCCTTCATAGTAGCAATTATTTCTTTCATTTTCCTTGCCGCTGTTGGTGCCCAAGTTCCATTTTCTATAATCGCTAATGTACGATTACGATATCCCTTATGTGCTAATCTATTAAGAAATACATCCATTGGTGTAAATACTCCCGCATCATATGAAGACGCTGCAAGTATTATTCTATCATAACGGAATGCATCTTCTATTGCTTCTGCCATATCATCTCTTGTTAAATCTGTTGTAGCAACTTTTGCTTCACCTGCTTCTTTTAACAATTCAGCCATTTTCTTAGCTGCCTTAGCTGTATTACCATGTATAGAAGCATATGCAACTAATACACCTTTATCTTCTGGCTTATATGAACTCCAAGTGTCATATTTATTAATAAAGAATTCTAAATCATCAGCAAGTACAGGTCCATGTAAAGGACAAATCATCTCTATATCAAGTGCTGCTGCCTTCTTTAACAAGGCTTGTACTTGTGCACCATATTTTCCTACTATATTAAAGTAATATCTTCTTGCTTCACATGACCAAGTAGATATATCTGAAAGTATAATTTCATCATTCAACGCACCAAATTTACCAAATCCATCAGCTGCAAATAGCACCTTGCTTTCACTATCATACGCAACCATAACTTCAGGCCAATGAACCATAGGCGCATTTACAAATGTAAGTTGGTGGCTTCCAAGGTCCAATACATCTCCTTCCTCAACCACAACTTTCCTATCTTCTATATCCATATCAAAGAACTGTCCCATGAATAAGAATGTTTTTGTATTACCAACCACCTTCATAGATGGGTACTTATCTAATACTTCCTTTAAACTTCCTGCATGGTCTGGCTCCATATGAAGAACTACTACATAATCAGGTGTTCTTCCTTCTAAAGCTTCATCTAAATTCTTCATCCATTCATCAGTTTTACGAGCATCTGCTGTATCCATAATGGCAATCTTCTCATCCATAATAACATATGAATTATAAGATACACCCTCTGGAATAATATATTGTCCTTCGAACAAATCAAGAGTTGTATCATCTACTCCAATATATCTAATATCCTTTTTTATCTCTTTATACATAGACATTCCTCCTTTTTAATAATTCTCCATTTTTTTAATATAATATAATCATCATCTACCGCTTCTTAACTAATTTAAATTAGAGTCTTAACTATCATTGCAATATAAAAGAATAACCCTTATTATCATATAATATTTCACTTCTTTTCTCAACAATTTTTATCACGTTTAAATATGTATTTTTTTCCAATTATTTTGCAGTTCCTACAAATTATAGCTTATTTTAAAATAGCCTTTATTAGCTGAATTATTGGTAAATTTAATAATGCAAGTCCAAAAACTACGCCTAATTGCATACCGCTAAGTGTTGCCACCTTAAATAATGAATGTAATCCTGGAACTAGTAACACTGCTGTTATTAGTAACACTCCGATTAAGAATGCGCCTTGCAATGTTTTGTTATTAAAGAATCCCTTCTTAAACAACATTGGCTTCTTAGACTTACAGTTATATCCATGAACTAATCTACCTAAACATAATGTTGCAAACGCCATTGTTGACGCAACTGCTGCATCTGTTTTTAAACCTACATGAAAAGCTATCATTGTTGTTAATGAAATTACCATTCCATCTAATAGAACTCGTTTTAAAAATGATTTTGTAAGCATTTGTTCATTCATTGGTCTTGGTTTTTCATTCATAACACTACTCTTATGTGGTTCTAGACCAAGAGCTATTGCAGGTAAACTATCAGTAAGTAAATTTATAAATAATAAATGAACTGCTTGAAATGGTACTGGCAACAATCTAAGTGAAGCATATAATACAACTATAATTGCACCCAAATTACCTGAGAGCAAAAATTGTATTGAACGTTTTATATTGGCATATACATTTCTTCCATTCTCTACAGCCTTAACGATTGTAGCAAAATTGTCATCTGTAAGTATCATAGCTGATGCATCTTTTGACACCTCTGTACCTGTAATGCCCATTGCCACACCTATATCAGCTTGTTTTAATGCTGGTGCATCATTTACACCATCTCCTGTCATTGCAACTATATTGCCTCTATTCTGCCAAGCTCTTACTATACGAATTTTATGTTCTGGCGAAACTCTCGCATACACCGATATATTCTCAACATATTTTTCTAACTCTTCATCTGACATTTTATCAATAACTGCACCTTCACAAGCTTCTGATTCATCTTGCAATATTCCTATTCTTTTTGCAATAGCACTTGCTGTAATCTTATGGTCTCCTGTAATCATTATAGGTTTTATTCCTGCCCTTTTACATGCAGCAACAGCTTCCATACTTTCATCTCTTGGCGGGTCCATCATAGAAATAAGACCTAAAAATACATAGTCATACTCGTCATCTAACTTAAGTTGTCTTTCTTCGTTATACTTCTTATATGCAATAGCCAATACTCTTAAACCATTTTTTGAAAACTGTTCATTTATTTTACTAATGTTCTTAATATCCTCATCTGTTATTTCCCTTATCTCTCCATTATCTTGAATATACTTAGCTCTTGGAATAATAACATCTACAGCTCCCTTAGTAACCATTGTATAACCATCTTTAAGTTTATGATATGTAGACATAAGTTTTCTATCACTATCAAATGGTATTTCGCTAATTCTTGGATATGTATCCCTAACTCTACTAGCAGGAACACCTAAGGCATCTCCCAAGTTTATTAGTGCAGTCTCTGTTGGATCACCTATTTCTTCTCCATTAATATTAGTTGAGTCATTACAAAGAATACTGTATCTAAGCATTTGTTTATGACTTCTATTATTTACATCTATATCTTTAGCAACTATATGCTCCTCTTCAACATAATAATCTTCTACTGTCATCTTATTCTTAGTTAAAGTACCTGTTTTATCTGAACAGATTATTGATACACTACCTAAACCTTCAACAGCTTGAAGCTTTCTTATAATGGCTCCTTCTTTTGCCATTTTTTGAGTTCCAAATGAAAGAACTATAGTTACAATTGAACTTAAAGCTTCTGGAATTGCGGCTACCGCTAAAGCTATTGCAAATAAAAATGCGTCTGTTATCTTATTGCCATTTGCAACATTTACTCCAAAAACAATTGCACAAAATATCATAATTATTATAGATAACTTCTTACCAAAATCATCTAAATTAACTTGTAAAGGTGTCTTCTTATCTGCTGCACTTTTTAAAAGTGTTGCTATTTTTCCTACTTCTGTATTCATTCCTATATCAGTTACAATAAAACTTCCTCTACCATAGGAAACAAAACTACCTGAATACACCATATTCTTTCTATCTCCAAGGGGAACTTCACCTTCTATTGGGTCTACAATTTTATCTATCCCCAAACTCTCACCTGTAAGTGCACTTTCATCCACTTTTAAACTAGCACTTTCCACAAGTCTTCCATCTGCTACTATTGCATCTCCTGCTTCTAGAAAAACTTGATCACCAACAGTTATTTCACTGCTTAAAATCTCTACTACAACACCATTTCTTAGTACTTTAGCTGTTGGCGAAGACATTTGTTTTAAACTGTCTAGTGAACTTTCAGCCTTAAGGGTCTGTACTGTTCCTAATATTGCATTCATAGTTATAACCGCTAATATAACAACCATACTTTCAATATCTTTTAAACATCCTGAAATAACTGCTGCTATCATAAGTACTACAACTAAGAAATCTCTAAATTGGTCAAAAAATATCTGTGCCGTACTTTTTTTCTTTCCCTCTACTATCTTATTTTTACCAAACTTCTTTTGGTTTTCCCTTACTTGCTCATCTGTAAGTGGCTCTAGAGAACCATTTAATTGTTTTCTTACTTCATCAGAGCTAAGATTGTAATGATTTTTCATCATCTTTTTCCTCACTTTCTTAAAAACATATATAATTTTCTTGGCAATATTGGAATTTTTTGAGAAGAAACAAAAAAAGACCTCCATTGCACAATCTCCAAAACGGAGCGTTTTTACTTCACATAACCACAGCTTAAAACTGTAGTTCCTTGTGAAATAAATAATGCAATAAAAGTCTTGCTATTTCATTACGATACGGATAGGTTCTTCACCTAATCGTGATTGACGTAGTCGTACACATCTAAGTAGATGCTAGCTACTCCCTTTTATTTTTTACTATAGTAATATTTTTTTATCCTAATGTCAATATATTTCTTTTAACTTTTTCTTATTTTTTTCCTAATCAATATACTAGCTAATACATTGATTTATATTTCACTCATTTAATAATATAACCTATACATTCAATTATCTTTCACGCATCCAGCACTTTAACTTATACAACCTTATATAAATATCATTTCAAATTCAGCAACTTCATTTGTAATCTATATATTTCATCTTGATATTTTTTTATTCTGTCATCACATTTCTTTATAATATATTCGCGTCTTCGCTGTACCCTATCATGAGGATCTTCTGTAACAACACAACGCTTTAATAATACAATTATCCAAGCCAAACTCACAACTATACCAATTAACAACAAACCTAATGTTGGATATACAAACAATGCTCCTACTGACCTCATATCAAATATATTTATATCTTGCATTCTTGTAAAACTTGATATATTAACTGTCTTCTCAATTAATACAATTATTAATGAAAATATAATTACAAATGCTGTATATGAGCCAATTCTATGAAGATTATTCTTTTGGCTATTTAACATTAATGTTTTTATACTTTCTTCTTTATCAATTTTTTGATGATATATTTTTATCTTCATCTGAATCATATAATCGTTATCTTCAGATTCATACTTCATTGAATCTATCTCTATATTATCCTTAGGCGCAAATATTGATTTTTTTTCATATACAAAATCTTCTACAACATATGCTTCCTCAAACTCTATATCTTTTAACTCAGGGTTCATAGTTATCACGCATCCTCTGATACTTTTTCTTTTGTAAAATATTATCCATATACAACCTTTGATAAATCCTTGTTACCATTCATTTACTATACAGATTTTATTTTACACAGTCTATTGAATTTATCGGTTGTATATTATATAGATTTAATTCCTTTTTCTAAATTGATACTTATTTATACGCTTTCACCATCTATATATCATTCACAAAACTTCTTCTAATTATATATCTTCCTTAGTGTTCTAATCAACGAAATATCAATTTATACACTACAATTTCATATACAAACTAATCCTGCTCCATATATTTTTTAATTGCAATAAAACTTTCTTCGCTTAATACATGTTCTAACTTACATGCATCCTCTGCTGCTGTTTTTTCACTTACACCAAGTTTCTCTAATAATGCTGAAATTACAATATGTCTTTCATATATTCCTGTTGCAATTTTTAGCCCACCATCAGTTAATTTTATATAACCACTATCATCTATTGTTATATGTCCTGCATTTTTCAAATTCTTCATTGCAACACTTACACTTGGTTTTGAATACCCTAATTCTCTTACCACATCTATTGACTTAACATTACCTTTTTCCTTTGATAACACATATATTGTCTCTAAATAATTCTCTGCTGATTCATGATTCTTCATAAATATTCTTAACTCCATTTCTACAAACTAATCTTCAGTATAATTTTTATTTGCAATAACTACATTGTATATAGTTTATTCCTTAGCACTAATATAATTTATAAATTGACTAGCTGTTCTTCCTGATATACCTTGATTTGATAATTCCCATCTATTTGCCTTAGCCAATAATTCATCTTTTGGCATGTGTATACCTTGTTTCTTAGCCAATTCCAGCACAATATTCTGAAATTCCTTTGGCGTAGGCTTTGAAAAATTAATTGTTATTCCAAATCTATTAACTAGTGATAGTTTTTCTTGCATAGTATCTGAACGATGTAATCCATCGTTATTCTCACCATCACTTCTATCTTTCCAACTTTCCCTAACAATATGTCTTCTATTAGATGTTGCATATATTAATACATTATCTGGCTTAGTCTCCACGCCACCTTCTATTACTGCCTTTAAAAACTTATATTCAATTTCAAATTCTTCAAATGACAAATCATCCATATATATAATAAATCTATAATTTCGATTCTTTATCTTGGCAATAATATTAGATAAATCCTTAAACTGATGTTTATAAATCTCTATCATTCTTAAACCTTGTCCATAAAACTCATTAACAATAGCCTTTATACTTGTAGATTTACCCGTTCCACTATCGCCAAATAATAATACATTATTGGCTTTCTTGCCTTCTACAAATGCTTTAGTATTATCTATCAACTTTTGTTTTTGAATTTCATATCCAATCAAATCATCTAACATAACTGCATCCATATTATTAATAGGCTTAAATTCAATGCTATTTTGTACATTATTGCCTATACGAAAAGCTTTATTCAAACCAAACATTCCAACACCGTAATCTCTATAAAAACTTGTTATTATGTTAAAAATATCATCTCTATTATCTTTTCTAACTTCAATCTCTTTACTTAAACTTCTAACTTTCTCACTTACATTTTTATTATACATAAGTTCTGGCTTTGTAATAGCCTTATAATTAGATATATGGGAAAAACAATCTATTCCTAGTGTCTTCTCTAAATGAGAAAAATCATAATCAAACAATTGCATAAAAACATCAAAATCATGCTTTGCAAAATGATTAACACTACCTTCTTTAGCACCTTGATTCTCACATGTTATGCTAAAAGGATTCTCATTGGTAATAAGTAAAAATACTATATAGTTATGCCACAAATTATCATCAAATCCATAATCCGTAGCAAGTTCTAATAATCTTCTTATCTGAATATATACCTTTGTTGTCAATTCTTGCTTTATCGTTTCACCTGTCATGTTATCTATACTTCTAACGCTCTTACATATATCTGCTAACTTCATAAGTATAGATTCTGCATCTATATTTGAATATATTATTAATTTTGAAATTAAACGATCCATAACAATACTCCTATCACTTATTTTTCTAATAGTATATTTATATTAGTATACATTGTTTTTATCGTATTCTCAAACCAAAATGTTATTTTTTTCCATATTTCTTTTAATAACACTACCAATATGCCGATAATTAATATGATTTATAATATTTTTCATAGTTCCATAAAATAGCATAGAATGGGAGATGTACTATGGATAGTAAATTTTCATTTTCAAAATATATATCAGTGATGTATAAGAACTGTAAACATAATATTTTTGTTCTCCTCAAATGGCTTGTTTTATCCTCCCTAGTTGGAGTAATTTCAGGTGCTGTAGTTACTATATTTAAATTAATAATTAACTACATAACATCCTTTAGAGAAGAACATAGTTTTTTATTATTTTTCCTGCCTATTGCAGGTTTATTAATTGTGTGGAGTTATAGCGTATGTGGTTTAAAAAAGGATCCAGGAATTAATCTTATTATATCTTCAATTCGTGACTCCAAATTAAACACACTTAAACAATTAAATACTAATACATCTCCTAATAAACACAATGCCCCACAGAATTCAATTATTTCTCCTGTAGTTGATGATATCTATGCTACAACCAATGCAGTAGAGAAAACCGTACCTGTTAAACTAACTCCACTTATCTTTATTGCTACTATATTAACTCATATATGTGGTGGTTCTGCAGGTAGAACGGGAGCTGCCCTACAAATAGGTGGAAGTGTATCAAGTGGCATAGCCTCTTTACTTCAATTAGAAAAAAATGATAAAAAAATAATGATTATGAGTGGTATATCTGCCGGATTTGCAGCAATTCTAGGTACACCTATATCTGCAACAATATTCTCTATGGAAGTTGTTTGTGTTGGTAATATGCATTATCCTGCCCTTGTTCCTTGTTTATTTGCATCTATAATAGCTTCTTTTTATGCAAAGGGACTAGGTGCCAAACCAGAAAGTTTTAGAATATTAGAAACTATAGATTTTAATCTTGTAAATATATTAAAAATATTATTAATTGCCATTATTTGCGCACTAATAAGTATGCTGTTTTGTGTATGTCTACATACTTTTCCTAAAATATATGAAAGATTCTTCAAAAATCCTTATATAAGAATATTGGCCGGTGCTGTCATTGTTGTATTAATAAATATACTTTTAAGCACTACTGATTTTCAAGGTTTAGGACGTGGTTTAATAGTAAAAGCCATTAAAGGTGACGTTGTACCTTATGCATTTATTGTAAAATTATTGTTAACTGCGCTAACCATAGGATGTGGATTTAAAGGTGGCGAAATAATGCCTTCCTTCGTTATTGGTTCTACTTTAGGGTGTACTTTAGGACATCTATTAGGATTATCTCCTTCTCTATGTGCAGCACTTGGGATAGCTGGTCTATTCTGTGGCGTAACTAATTGCCCTATAACTACTATATTACTTAGTTTTGAACTATTTGGTTATAACAGTGTTCTATTCTTCCTAATAGTTATTTCCATTAGCTATATGATGTCAGGTTATAATAGTTTATATCGTGAGCAAACTATTCTTAATAACAAACTATAATTTACAGTTTTTTATGCTCAGTCCCCATCACTAGTTATAACATAATAATAGGCTCCACTTGTGCGGAGCCTAAATATTGTAATTTATATTAATTTAATTATTCTCTTCTGGAATGTAAGGTCCATCAACAACCTTACTTCCTGACACAACACTTGGTTCTTCATCTTGAAAATAAGTATTGTAATATGAATAAGTGTAGTCTATAACATCTCCTACCTTAACATTAGCAACATCATAATAATGTGAAATGATTGTTGGTTGGTTATTGAATAACTCAAATCCCACTCTTCCCATTATTACTGTGTACTTCTTTCCGCCATTAACACTGTATACTAATGTATAATCCCCATCGTGTCCTTTACGGAATGTAAGATAATCTAATCTATCTACTATTAATCTATATGTAAATGTTTCTCCTGTGCCTGTTTCTTCAATATCCTCAGTTTTATCATCTTGAACAATAACTCTACTAACTTGTTTCTCTTCTGCTTCGCTTATCGCTTTCTCATTAGCTGATACTGTAACTTTTGCCATTGCCATAATTGCAACTAAACTAAATACTGTAATACCTACCTTTAATAACTTCTTCATAATCTCTTCCCCTTTTTTCCTTAAACATTTCCTTTACCGTATTACAGTATATTAATCTTTCTTTAATATGTCAACAACATAAATTCAATTTTGGCACATTGTATAAAATATTCAAATACTACCTACTTTTTTGGTAAAATTGACTATACTATTTTACATCTTTTTCCAATTCTAGGTAGTCCTTAATCATTGCTACTGCACCATCTACTCCTATCTTGGCCACATTTAAAGTCAAATCATAGCTTGTAACATCTGACCATCTCTTACTAGTATAGAAATTATAATATGATGCTCTTTGTTTATCTCTTTTTTGAATAAGTTTTATTGCTTCCTTTTCAGTAATTTTATGTTTTTCAACTATATTATTAACTCTATAATCAAAATCTGCTGCAATATATATCTTTGTAAGGTCATATTCTTCTTCAAGAACATAATCAGCACATCTACCAATAAATATAGCTGAATCATTTTCCTTAGCAATTGATCTAATCAACTGAAATTGTGCTGAATATAACTTAGCATTAATAGGTTGATAGTTCATTGTATTACCAAAATAACCTGAAGTTGCCAAAGAATAAAGAAAACTTTGTTGTCCCATTTCATCATATTGACTTGCAACTTCTTCGCACATTCCACTATTTTTTGCTGCTTCAAGTAATATTTCTTTATCGTAACACTTAATATCCAATGCTTTTCCTAGTTCTTTTCCTATATCTGAACCACCACTTCCAAATTGTCGTCCAATTGTAATAATTCTTTTCATAAAAATCACTCCCTATAGATTTATATTTAGTTATTTACAAAATCTAATCTTCAATAGTTTTATACAGATATATTTAAATCGCTATCCGTTTATTACACATTTAATCACAGTTCTTACATGCCTTATAACCTTGCTTCTCAAGACTTTCAGTTGTCCCTTTGTATGTCTTTTTATTATTTTTACCTATACTAGATATACTTTTGCAACTTGGTAAATGATACTTTTTACTACTTGTATTAAGAATATATGTCTTCTTTATTGTAGAAGCTTTACTTCCGCTAGTAGCACCCTTACCATTACTAGTTGTTCCAGAATATGCATGTTTAGTTGGTGGTGCTACTACCTTATCTGAACTTCTTGATAGCTTACTTGTTCCATCAGAATAATTTATTGTAACACCTGGTTGTATATTAAATACAAAGACGTTAAAACATATTCCTTCCCCCTTATCTTCGACAGATTTAGCCTCCATCTGTACACCTGATGCCACTAAATTCTCACCTGAATATTTAGGTGTTACTTTATATAATACATGATTTCCTGTTTCCTTAATATAGTCTGCCACAATATCTTCAAATGGCAACATTCCATCTACATTCATATATCTTGTTCCTGTTATTAAGTTACTTTCGTTAGCATTTTCCCCTGTTAATTGAAATCCTATTAAATGACATCTATTATAAAGATATTTTCCATCAACGCAATCATATTTAACTGTTTGCCACCCTGATGGTTTTACTCTTCCTATTGCTCCTCTTTCTTCCCTTGGCATTAAATCTTTCCCAATATTAGCTACAGCAACTGTACATCTTCCTAAAGAATCCAACTCACCATAGTGTTCATATGACTTTGTTTTCAACTCGGAATCTTTAAAATTAGGAACATTCTTGTTCATTACAGCATATGCCTTACCTGTATATTTAGGAATTCCTGTAGATGAATCAATTGTCTCCTTATTATCTGTTCCATCTTGCTCTACACTTTGATTATCTAAATCTTCTGATATATCTACTTCTTCACTATCTTCATCTGGCACAACTGTTTCTAATTGTTCAATTGCATCCTCTGCAACATCAGCTACTCTATCAGTAACCATATCTGCACTACATCCTATGCATAAAAACATTGCCCATAATATAACTGCTACTAATTTTAAAATCTTATTCCTTCTCATCACTCTTATTCCTCTCTTTTAATAACATATTACATGTGTTTTTATATTTTAAACGTATTTCTTCTATTTAGAATAAACATATTTTGTTATAACATCATGTGAATTCCCCTTAAATTCAACACTTTCCACCTTACTATACTGTGATAAGTCAACTTCAAACTGTACATCAGCTGGATATACCTTGTTCCAATTATACAATATAATTTCATCTATATTATTAGTATAGTCTTTTACAGTTTCATTATCTAATTCCATAAGTAAGTCATTTACATTCCTTTCAATAAAATAATACTCAACGCCTCTCTTCTCATCTACAACAATTTCAAATTTCTTTCCATCAATGCTCGCATTAATTATATTATTATCTAATTGTTCAAATGTAATATTATTTTTCTCAAAATAATCCACAAATAATTCCTTGGAATATTGTCCTATCCACAAACTGCCATCTATATTCCCCAATATATCCTTAATAACTTCTATATCTCTACTCTGTCGTCTATTATTAAACATCATTCCGTTATTTTTGTCTACACAAACTATTAATTTCATTTTTCACATGTATAATCCAATTATCCTCTTTTGAGGAGAGTGGATTATTCTCCTTTCTCCAATCCAATTACTTTATTTATTTTTTAGTAACTTAGCTATCTTTACGCATCAAATTCGTATTATAAAATACAAAACAAAGGAAGTAAAGCCAAAATTCTTCAACTCTACTTCCACATATAATTAAGATTAATTAAAATATTCCTCATCAATACAACTCTCGCCATTACTATAATCAATTATTATACCTGGTTGTACATTATATACAAATACATTAAAAGATATGCCGCTTCCATTATCTTCAACTGACTTAGCTTCCATCTGCACACCTGATGCCACTAAATTCTCACCTTCAAAAACAGGAGTTACTCTATACATCACATGATTTCTTGTCTCTTTAATATAGTCTGCCACCATTTCTTCAAACTGCAACATCCCATTTACATTCATGTATCTTGTTCCCGTTATTAAATTATATCTATTAGCATTCTCTCCTGTCAATTGATATCCAAGTAAATGACATCTATTGTACAAATACTTGCCTTCAACACAATCATACTTAATTGTATGCCATCCTGTTGGCACAACATTACCTAAACTCTCCCTTGGCTCTGTTGGCATTAACTCAATTCCTATACATGCACTTGCTGTTGTACATCTACCAAGATCATCTAGCGCACCATATGATTCATATGATACTGGAACCACATCTTTGCTTTTAAATGTTGGCTTATTATTATTAACCACTACAAATGATTTGCCCTGATACTCTGGTATATCATTTAGATTAATACTGCTTTTTATTATAGGTTTACTATTGGCAAATGCTTTTTCTCTAGATATAGGATATATCATTATAGCTATAACAATACATATAGTTACTATAACTTTTACATGTTTTAATATTTTATTATAATTATTCATATATAACCTCTTGAAACATTTATTAAAAAATATTTTTATATTACCTTATATAATTTCAGCTTTCAGTCCCTATTCTTGTTTCACAATAATCATTTTACCACATATTATTGTATTTTTCTTTATGTAATATATCTAATTTTCTTATTGTATTTTTGTTCAACTTTTTCTTTATATTTATAAGTATTTATAATCATTGTAAATACCTTACATTCATTTACAGTTATTTGTATATTGTGATATACTTAATAATAGGATTACTGTGATTTTTTATCAATTTAAGGAGGGTTGCACTATGAAAAAAGTAGTTATTTTAACAATTTCAATTATGTTAATATGTATATTGGTTTTAGTGCACAATTTTTTCTCTCCTAGCAACGCATCTAAAAAGAAATCTGCTAAATCAACAGCAAGCATAGATGCTTCAAAAAGTTTAATTCCTGAACCTAAAATACCAGGTAATCTAGATTTTAATCCCAAATATCCTAGTAGTACAAACCTAGATAAAGATTCTTCAAAAAAGAAAAAAACCGATACCCAGGATGAAAAATATACTAAAATCATACCTGAATATGGTTGTACTCAAATTGAATATGAAGTTTTTCAAAAAATGAACAACGCTCGCTCTCAAGCCGGTTTATCTACATTAACTTGGTCTGATGAGCTTTATCGTGCTGCTTCTATTCGTTCGGCAGAGTTAGTTAATAAACGTTCACATACTAGACCAAATGGTTCTTCTTGCTTTACCGTATCTGATGCTATGAGAAGCGAGAACCTAGCCTACGGCTATTCCACTTCTGATAAAGTATTCAACTCTTGGATAAACTCTCCTGGTCATCATGATAATATAATGAATCCTAAAAACGAAACAATGGCCGTTTCGCTTCATCTAACTAATGATGGTTATAAATACTACTGGATAAATATCTTTGGTTACTAATGTTATTTAACTTTTTCATAATTATTAATAACAAAATTTATCTCAAACTTCTTTAAATTAGAATCATCTTTTGTTAGTTTGCTTTGCATTTCTTTTGCCTCTTCATAGTCTATAAGATTACGAAGATTAACTATATGTTTATCTACTGGAATATATGCAACTTTATCTTTATTCTCCATAGATCTAAGTACATAATAAGCTATTGTTTCTCCTTTTTTTTGAGTTAACTTTGTTATGTCATCAACTCTACATACTCCTATTGTTTCACTATATATAATATCTTTCTTTTCAAACATATCTTACTTTATTAAACCTCCCAATACTCTTTAGCATTGTTATTATATTACATTTTCTATTTTTTGTAAAAGAAATTTTCTCCTATTTCTATTAATAAATATTTCTTCATTAATTTTTTTGTGAAATTTTCAAACTTCCTATATTTATAATATTGCTATATTAATAATGATTTCATCCTTTTAATACATTTTAATACAACATCTAAATAATTACGCTAATTCTCTCGATATATAAAGTGCTGTTTTATAGCAACAATAATATATAAAGGAAGATTGCGTATGAATAATGATAAAAATATTAAAAAACCAATTTCTAACGATGTTATATATAAAATTATGCTATTCACTGCCTTCTCAACTGCAGGAATATTCTTAATAAAAGATCTAGTAGCAAAAGCAATTACTGATGCCATAGTAGTCGGTGTGTGCTTAACGGTATTTGGTTTGCTTATTCTTGGAATGGCAAAACTGCATGTAGCCAAAAGCAAACGAGAATTTATTGTATCAATGTTTATTGTATTACTAGTATTTATAATCTCTATTAACAGTGGTGATTTTTATAGTGACGATTTCACTTTATACCTAGCCGTTGTAGGTATTACTGGTTTATATATGAATCCAATATATACAATTATTCAAATGGTTGCCATAGATATATTACTTATGGTTGCTTACTATATTAATCCACAAAAAGCTGATCCTTTTAACCAATACATTATGTGCGTATTTTTATTTAGTTTGGCTGCCGCTACATTTTATTTAGTAATTAATCGTGGTAATGCATTTATCAAATTAGCAGAAAACAAAATGCATGAAGCAAATAAATTACTTGATTCAATTCGTGAAGCAGGTATTGAACTTCAAGATAATTGTGAAAGTTCATCTGCAAGAATACAGGATTTAACTTTAGCAAATAAACAATTAGAAGAAAAAACTTACGAACTACAACAAGGTTCTCAATCTATATATGAAGATACAACAGATGTTGTAGTATCATTTGAAGATGTAAAAAATCGTATGGTAAACCAAAAACAACACATTAACTCTATTAATGAAGAAGTAAAAGATGTTGAAACATCACTTACTGAGAATAAAAACAACCTTTCAAAAATGTCTACTGAAATTAAAGGTGTTAACGATACATTTACAAAAACAAATGAAGTATTTAGTACTTTACAGTCACATATAAAAAATATTGCACGCGTAACTAGTAGACTTAGTAATATTTCTTACAACACAACAATCCTTGCCCTTAACGCATCAATTGAAGCGGCAAGAGCTGGTGAAGCAGGTAAGGGATTTGCCGTTGTTGCATCTGATGTGCAAGACTTAGCAAAAGATAGTACTGAATGTTCAGAACATGTATTTAGAGTAGTTGAAGAAATGACTAAACTTATAGAAAAAACATCTTCTCAAATAGTAGAAAGTACAGAAGCAATAAACTCATCAGTTGATACATTAAATGGCTTTGAAGATAGCTTTAATGGTTTATCAAATAATTTCAACTCACTATATGATAATATAGAAAAACAAAATAAAGATGTACAACAAGTAAATGAAATGGTAGAACAACTAAAAACTCGTATTGGTATGATGTCTACATCATCTGAAAATAACCAATCAGCTGTTAGCTCAATATCAAGTGCAATGGATATCTATCGATACAATATAAATCAAATTATAACAGATACACAACAAATAAATGAATTGTCAAATTCATTGCTAGCAATAGCTAATAAAAAATAAAGTAGCCCATATTTAATAAAATTTATATATACAGGCCCCTGTCATTATATGACAGAGGCCTGTTAAATTTGAGCTATCGCTCAATTCTATGATCCAAACTTACGAACTCGAAGATAAATACCTAGGTCGTCTGCTATTTTTTGTGACTTTTCTATATCTTCTTTTGACAAAACATCTACAACTGATAAAGCTGTTTTGTCTATAACTTTATTACATTCTTTAGCAAATTCCAACATGTCTTTAAATGCATCGTCAAACTGTGGTCTTGTAATTTCTTGATATGCCTTAGCATCAGGTGCATTCAAACTAATTGATACACTATCAATTACTTCAGCCAACTCTGGTACAATATTTCTTTTATTATATAAGTTTCCAAGCCCATTTGTATTAAGTCTAATCTTTATTCCACTCTTTTCCTTAATATATCTTGCTGCCTCTAATAAATTCTCCAACTCACATGTAGGCTCTCCATATCCACAAAATACAAACTCATCATATCCTGTAAAATCAAAATCATCGATAGCCTTCTTTATATCCTCTATAGTTGGATTAACTTTGTGCCATAAGTTATCTGCTTCTCCTATTTTATCTTGACCTTGTCTTATGCAAAATGTACATGCACAATCACATTTATTTGTTATATTACCATATACTTGATTCTTATATGTGTATATTATATCTGCCATATTCTTTCACTCTTATGATTTAATAATCATTTTCTCCTTCTTATATATTAAATAAACGCTTCTTTATATTCTTTCTGTCTAATGCTTTACCAATTATAATGTATATAACTGCACTTGCTATACTTTGAGCCGAACTAGCCAATAACGATACAAAAAATGCAACTTCACTTCCAAAAATGACTGTATTAGCTATATAATACCCTACTGCTGAAATTATATAGGCTACAAATGCACCGATTATGTTCCTTTTAGCTATTACTTTCTTATCTGAACTACAAAAAGGCAATACAATTAATGCTTTTATAATCATTGTTGGCCCTACCCACATAGGTGCTGTAAGTAAATCTGCCATTCCACCACCAATAGCTGCTGCAACCATTGCATATGGCTTTGGCAAAATACTTGCTGCTATATATATTAAACTATCTCCTATGTGTATATACCCTCCAGATATAGGTACTGGAATATGACATACATATGCAGTCATTATACAAATTAATGTTGCAAATATTGCTGTATAAGTAACTCGTACAATCCTTTTAGACTCATATACACTTCCACTCTTACCTTTATCTTTATTAACATCTATAATAGATTTATTTATTTCTTCTTTCATCTTTACCAACTCCTCGCAATAGCTCCGTAAGATGTGTCTCAAATTCTACCCCGTCATTGCCTAAAGTGTTACTATTCATTGTATCTGCAATACTATGATATAGAAAATCACTTGCAATATTCATACCTTCAATAGTGCTATGACCCGCAAGCTTTAATCCACACATAGCAGATGCAAATAAATCACCTGTTCCAGAAAAACTTCTTTCAAATAAATGAGAACGATAATATTCACATCCTTGCTCAGTTATAGCCACATTATATATAAATGCTCTATCTTCTTGTTTGTGCTTTATTCCTGTAATAATAACATCTTGTTTTACCTTTGCTGTATTTCTTATATTATGACCTATATTCTTTACTCGTTCTATCAATTCTGTTGAATCCTTTATCGTAACAATTTCGTTATAATCCACACCAGCCAACAAACATGCCTCTGTTAAATTAGGTGTAATAAGATGAGCTTCTCTAGTTAACTCTCGCATTTGATTTAATAGCTCATTTGAAAAAATTCTGTAAACCTTGCCATTATCACCCATTATAGGATCTATTAAAATAAATGTATCTTTTTTTTTAAACTCTTGTATAAATTCAAATACATATTCAATCTGTTTAACCCCTGTTAAATACCCACTATAAATAGCTTCAAAACTTGCATTATTTGCTTTCCAAGCCTTAATATACTCAGGTAGCATATCTGTTAAATCCCTGCTATAAAATACAGGGTACCCACCTTGTCCTGTCAACACTTCTGTTGCAATAGGATGGGGTGTTGAACCCAAAACAGATATGACTGGTATGGCTGCCGTCAGGGAACATTTACCAAAGCCAGACAGGTCATTAAATACCGCTACATTTTTAATCATATCTTCGCCCTTCTACAATTCTTCTTTAAACTCTCAATACTCGGAATTGTACCATATTTTTCTGTTCTAGTCTAGACCTGTTCTAGTTACGAAATTTATAATAAAATCTACTGTTCTTCTACTTTTTTCTTACTATTACCAAATGCAACTACTGTTATCAACATAATCATTGCAATTGTCATAGTAATTCCCATTACACTATTTACTTTTTCTATAGCTTGTACAATAACCTGTAAAACTGCAAGTATGTATAACGCTATAATTCTTTCTTTTAATTTCATATTTATCCCCTTACTACCCTTAGGTAATAACAACTTTTGTTTTAAACTATTCATTGATATTTCCTCCATAATTATTACTTCCCACAACTCCTATACACAATTAAAGTATAGCATATATCCATTTCATGTCAAGTTTTACCAATTTACCTCTAAATACGTCTTCCAGTATAATGTCTCTTATTATTAAATATTATCAATAATATGTAGTTTAATTAGTAGTTTATGAATCTTCTTATTCTTTACAAACCTTTGCATGTCTTCTTGTTCTATACATCCCATTTTTATCAATAATAACCCATAAACTAACATAGCTAATATAATACTTATGCATGTAGCTAGTATATTAGAGCCACTTGCTACACATGTTCCATTACAAATTAAGAATGCTATAATTCCCATAATAACTGAACAAAACGTTGGTAGAATAAATGTCTTTTTTACTTCTTGTTTATAATCACTATTTTTTCTTATAGCATATGAGTTAAATATGCATACTAAAAATGCAAATATTACATTTCCTATAGCCAACGCATATATTCCAAAATCTAACTTCAACATTATCAATATAGCTATTAAATGTATTGCCAACGCTAGTATAGAATTTATAATTGGCAACTTCATCTTATCCATAGCTTGTAAAATTCCTGTACTTACTGTTGATAACGCATAAAACACTACTGCCAATGCACCTATCATAAGTATTTTTGATGATAATATTACATCTATAGAGTCACCATACAATAACGATAGAATATTTTTAGCAAGCACTATTAATCCCACAGCTGATGGGATTGCTATTATCATGTTAAATCTAATTACGGTTGCTATTTTCTGTTTCATTCCAGCTATATTTCCCTTTGCTCTCTCACCAACTATACTAGGAACTATTGAATTGCTAAGTGCTGTTGCAATAGCAATTGGAATACTAACCATTGTAATATATATATCATATGAGCCCAACAATACACTGTTATTTTCACTTCTATTAAAATGTGAAAAAACGGCACTATCTAACAATCCATTTATATTATATACAGTTTGACTAATTATAATAGGTACTACAGTTGCTAATATAATTTTAAAAATATCCGTATACTTATCTATATTTTGATTGTCATCTTCAACAATTCTACTTTTACGAGATTTATTAGTCATAAAAAATAATACTAATAAAACGATTAATCCCGCTGTTGCACCTAAAGTTGTTCCCAATGTTCCCCCTGCTGCCCCATGACTTTTACTTTTATACATATTTATAAAAAGTATAGTAGCAACAACACTTATGACCGCATTTATAATTTGCTCAATAACTTGTGAAATAGCTGTTGGCACCATATCACCATTTCCTTGAAAATAACCTCGCATAGTTCCCATAATTGCGCATAAAAAAATAGTTGGCGATAATACTTTTAATGGTAATGCACATTCAGGCATTTTAAATAAAACTGTTGCAAAATAATCTGCTCCAAAAAATACTACTAATCCTGTTATTAAACCCGTAGTTATAGCAAAGATTAACGAACACATCAATATTCTTTTCTCATTTACATATTCTTTAAGTGCAACTTTTTTAGCTACCATTTTAGAAACGGCTAAAGGCATACCATATGATGATATTATTAATGCTATATTATACACGTTATAAGCCCTTGAATAATATGCTAATCCTTCGCTCCCTAAATAATTTGTCATTGGTACCCTATAAATAACACCAATAATCCTACATATTATGCCTGCCATTGCTAATATGCTTCCTTGCACTAGAAAATTCTTTTTCTTCATCTTTACAACTCCATATATTACTTTCCTATAATCATATAACTATTTTTCTATTCTAGTCAAGGAACTATATATTTCTTATTTTATTCTAGTTGCAAACTAAATAAAGGTATATAATAAATTCTAACTTCTTTTACTAATTTTCATTGTTATAATAATTATCCACTTCTATAACACATGCTTCTATAGCATCAAATAAACCATCATACTGAACTTTATCAGCTAAAAGCTCTCTTATTACATTTAAAGATATTTTCTTTTGATTTGGATTCCCCTTCGTTTCTGCATAACTATTTATTTTATATGTTGGAACTACATAAAATTCCCAATTATTCAAATTAAACGGATCATGATTTTTAATATCTTTATCTGCATTAAGACAAAAAACATATATATCTGATTGCCTAGATGCCTCAGTCCCATCATTGTTTACTAACTCACTATTATCCCAATATATATTTTTTGATGGCTCAATAGAAAATGTTCTAACTTCTGATACTGACGATGTATTCCATGCATGAACATATGCTGTTGATTTAACTTCTATTCGTTTATTCTTATATGACATATCATAAGCAGTCCAATATGTAATATTTTCAGCTTTAATAATATTTAAAGATTTTGCCACTAAATATTCTGCAATTACATCATTTTCTAAAAGACAATGTGCATAACGCCATACATCAAGTACCGAAAATTGATTTTCTCCATTATATTTAAAATAATCTTTTTCAGTCATTGGCGTATAGTCCGTATTTTTTTGTCTCTGTATTTCTACATTTTTTTCTATATCTCTTCTCATATTTGTCACCTTATATTATATCAATATCTAGTATATAGACTATATCTATCTTTTTCTCATTATTAATAATTATACTAGATAATTTAATATTTTACATCCCCTCTAAAACACATTCCTTCCATTTCATTTTACTATATTATGTATATTTTTCTTTAACTTGTATTAGCGTAAAAAAACATATTCAATCTTAAATAGTGTACGTCTAAAACAAACTAAACTATAATTTATAGGTTTAACCCCCTCAAAAATGTTAGATGTAATTTCTCATATATCTCTTAGTACACAGCATATTATAAAGGGGCTCGAATGTATATGTTTAATGGTGTCTGAGCACCTTAGTACTTAGTGATTTCAAGCGCCAGCGCCGAAAGAACTTAGTACTGTTAGGTGTGAAGTCAAGTGAGAACGTCCATTAAACATATATATTCGAACCCTTATTATTGCGTCACTAGAACAATAGGCTCCACTTGCGCGGAGCCTAAAATAATGATATTTAAAAATTACTGCATTTTCATTTTTAGTTGGCGTTTACGTTCGCGTCTCAACACCATTTTATCGAATACTGCAATTGTTCCAGGGAGTACAAATAATATCATAACTATTGCAACAAATGTTCCTATTGCAACTTGTCTACATGAATCTCCTACAACATCTTTTGTAAATGCACCGATTATTCCTGTAACTGATAATAATACTGCACCTGATGTAAATATAGTATGTATAGAGCCTTGATATGCCTCTTTCAAAGACTCTTTTATACTCATATCTATTCTTCTACTTTGTTTATAGTAGTTTGTGAATAATATTGCATAATCTATTGTTGCTCCCATTAAGATACATTGAACTAATAGATATGCTATATATTGCATTGGTCCTTGTGTTAATCCACTATATGCAACTGTAATATATACTGAGCATTGTACTATCAATACCAATATTAAAGGAATTGATATTGACTTAAATGTTAATGCCACAATTATAAATATTGATATTGCGGTAAGCAATGTCATAAGTAATACTTCTTGATTAAAGCTATTTTTCATTTCGTAATTCATAACTGAATTACCAATCATATAATAGTTACCATCTACTGTTTTACTATATGTCTTATTTACTTTATCTACAAAGTTATGTGTTTCTACTGACTCATCTGGATAAGTTGTATTAATCATCATTATTGAATAATTATCTCCAACTAATTGATTTATACCATCTTCTAATGTTCCTCGTAAGTCTTTTATTTCTTTTTTCATATCACCATCTATAAAGCTACTGAATTTTTCATCTTCAACTACTTCATCTGCTAGATGATAGAATAATGTTTCTATGGACATTTTCCAATTATCTTCTGAATAATTCTTACTTCCATAGAATAAATATAGTAATTCTACTGTATTCTTATCTAATTCATCTGTTAATTTCTTTAACATATTAGTTGCATCTTTTGCTGAATATTTCTTACCAGATACAACAGCGTCTATTATTACTTTTGCGCTAGTTATTGTTTCTTTTGTATCTTTATCAAACATATCTGCAAAATCTTTTTCTTTAAATACATCTTCTATTAAGAAATTAACTAATTTCTGTATTGATGTTCCCCATGAAGAAGTATTTCCATGTTCTGAAATATATAATAGATACAACTGTTTTAATTGTTTTTTATCCATATCAAGTAAATTAGCCATCTCTGAAACTGAATATTTTGTTCCCTTTACTGTTCCATTTATTAACTTCTGAGCAAGTTCTAATGTTGATTTAGTTGAATTATCTATCATATCTCCAAATGTTTTACTATTATCTACAAGGAAATTTACTATTGTTTGCATAGACAATTTCCATTTGCTTGTATCTTCATAAGAATCATGCAATGTATATAATAGTTTCATTGTAGATGCATCTAAACCAAACATACTAGCCATTTTTGAATGACTAAATTTTGTATCTTTTAGTGATATATTCATAAAGTTTTGTACTGTCTTTAATTGAGTCACCACATCATCTGTTATAGCATTTCCTATTACTCCACCTGATTTCTTAGCAGCCAATAAATATTCTACCAACTCTACAGGTGTCATTTTCTTATCTTCAATTTGAGTACCTTTATAATATGTATACAATAATTTAACTTGTTCCGTGTCTATTCCAAGCATTGCTCCCATCTCTTGGGCACTAAATTGTACACCAACTGTAGCTGCTTGCATTAAATTATTCATTGTCTTTAATGATTCTTGCGTCTGCACATCAATCATAGTTGCGTATGTAGGATTAGCTAGCACTACATTTACCATAAAGTTTGTAAACTCTGGTAATGTCATACTTTCTGCACCTGACATTGACATAAGCATTGTAACTTGTTCTTCTTCCATTCCCAATGTAGCTGCAAGTTGGCCTGCTGTAAGTTTGGCCCCTGACATAGCAACATTTAATAAACTATTCATTTGATTAAGTGATGCTGCCATATTTTCATCAAAATTACTTGATAACCTTTTATTATCCATTACATCATTTAAAATAAAGTTTATAAATTGAGGTAATGTTATTTTCTCTGAAGCGCCACCTTCATTTGTACCATAATAGAATGTATATACTAAATCTATCATAGATTTATCCATTCCTAGTAATGAGGCCATTTTCTTGCTTGAATACTTAGTTTTAATTACTTTTTTATCCGTAAATGTTTCCAAGCTCTTTATTTGATTTAATGTATCTTTATCAAACTGTGATGAAAAATCTTTATTTTTAGCCACTTTATTAAGCATAAAATCTATAAATTCTCTTATATTCATCTTATCAGGTGTATAGTTTTTATCTTTTGCATAATAATATACATATAAAAGCTTAACCTTGTCCTTACTCATTCCTAATAACTTGGCTGCTTCTGTATATGACATCTTCTTTGTCATTTTTTCTTTATCAACATATGTTTTTAATGTTTTAATTTGCTCTTTTGTTTTTTTATCAAACATATCTGAATAATCTTTATTATTCATTACATCATTTGATATAAAATCGACAAAAGTCTTAAGCGTCATACTACCTGTATCTACTCCACCTTTTTTGGAATAATACAATACAAATAGTGATTTTAAATCTTTTTTATTCATATCAAAGAAATCAGCTAATTCATCTATAGACATTTTCTTTGTTAAAGTTTCCTTCTTAGCAAATTTCTTCATATCGTCTACTTGTTTAATCATATCTTTATCAAGTTCTTTAGCCAATGTTTTATCATTAACCACATCATCAGCTATAAAATTTATTAAATCACTTATAGCTATTGTAGGTAATTTACCCTCTTTATGATAATCGTAATATAATAAATTAAGTAAACTTTCATCTAGCTCTATATCCATATCAGTAGCATAGTCTCCAACCATATCTGTCATATCCTTTGATGTTACTTGCTTTCCTATTGTTGTTGGATAACTAACAATACTCTCTACTTTCTCTTCATCTTCTAATTCATCTACAATTTCTTGTATTTCATCCTCATCCTTATTATCATATAAAGTAACAATCATATTATCTCGTGGAAATACCTTTGATATAGTATCTTCTCCAATTGTTGTAAATGCATATCCTGTATTCTTTTGCAATATAAATGCCACTATAAATACTACTATAAATAATACTGGCATTACTTTTTTAAATTTATAACTAAATGCCGCTACCTTATCCATAGGTACATGTGGTGATTTCTTTTCTGTCTTCTTAAGAACATTATCTAATAATATTATTAAAAATGGAAATACTGTTAATATTGAAAGCCAACTGCATAACACACCTTTTGCTAGAACAATTCCCATATCCATTCCTAATTTATAGTTCATAAATACAAGCATTAACAATCCAACAAATGTTGTAAATGCACTACTTGTTATTGATGAAAATGCATTTGTTAAAGCATTTTTCATAGCTTGTTTACTATCTTTTACTATAGCTTTTTCTTGTCTATATCTATTCATTAATATAATTGAATAATCCATTGATAATGCTAACTGTAGAATTGCTGCAATTGAAAATGTAGTTTCTGATACACTTTCTCTAAATATATTTGTACCCATATTTATTAAAATTGCTACACCAATAACAAACACACATAATAAAGGTTCTATCCAAGAACGACTCATTACAAACATAATAATCATCATAATAGTGCAAGCAGCAACCATTATATCCATACCTAAGGTTGCCTTGCTACCATTATCAATAATTAAAACATCATAATTTTTATACTTTTCTTCTATATCACTATGTATTTTATCTACTTCCTCAGAACCATATTCACATTCAGTATTAACCTTGTATAATGTTTTATCCTTCTTATTATATTGTTTACTTTTCTTATCGTAAGTAACAGACTCAACATTTTTTATTTGTGCTAACTCATCTTTTATCTCTAATTTTTCAGACTCATCTAAATCCTTAAACATAACACGAATTTGCTGTGATGTTTGTTGCTCATCAAATTCCTCTGCCATTATATCAATACCTTGTTTCATATTAGAATCGTCAGCAAGATATTTTGTCATATCACTATTCTGATTAACTTTTCCTATTAATGTAGCACATATTATAGATATAATCATCATAACTACAAACACTACAACTCTGTTATTTACTATAAACTCCGCAACCCTTTTCATGTATCTGTATCCTCCTTAAACGCGTTACTATATTGACTTCACATATATATTTATCCTAAAAATACTATACGTACTAAAAAAATTTCGTCATTTTTCATTTCTTGTATCATAGGAATTACTTCCTATGCCTCTTCTTGGTTTTCTATATTTTTTATATAAGATTTCTTTGTTAACAAAAGAATTATCACATTAAATATAATTATTAACCCCAATAAAACTAGTATTTCTAGTGCTATGTTATTCATTCCTTTAAATAAGAAATATCCTCCAACACAAACAACCACTGTCATTCCTATTGCTATAGCCATTGAGAAAAATGTATTATAATTTTCTCTTAGAGAACCTAATTCATCTTCCCATATAAGCTTAGGTTGTATGGAATCAATATATATTCCCATATAAGATATTCCCAATATAAACAATAAACTTAACACAACATATCCTAATGTGTGAAGTAATGGAACTTTCACTATTATACATGCTGGTATTACATAAATAAGTACCCCCATTGCAGCAAACATGCCACCTATTATAGCCTTTACATTCCATTGTATTTTATAACTAACAGGTATATATTTCATAAACGCAAAATGCTTTCCTTCTCTAGATATTGAATTTGAACTAATACTATTAAGTGCTGTAATTAAAATAGATATTCCAACAACTCCAAGCAATATAATTAACTGCATATTATCTTCGTTATTTTTATACATAAGCCTTAATTCTTCTATTGTGTAATTAAATCCCTTTAACTTATATACTGCATATACAAATATAGGCCATATAAAATTCACTCCAATACAATTTGTCATATATGCAGGTGTTCTTAAAAGTATTTTTAACTCCTTTAAGAAATATGCATATCCTACACCTTTTTGTTTGCTACTTTCTATTATCTTTTTAATATTTTCTGTTTTTTTCTTTGTGCCAACAGTTGTAAGCCCTATTACTCCTCTAAAATAAAGCATTTCTCCTATTGCTAACATTACAACTACTGCCAATACATTTACTATTATATATAGAAGAATCTCAACTATGCTTCCTTTACTAATAGCATTAACATATAATGCTACTGTTGGAAATATTGTATTTAATACTCCAAATCCCTCTTCACTATTTCTTGCCATTTTTTCAATTATTTCACCCAAATCAATCGCTTGAAGAGATGTAATTGACATAGCAACAACTACCAATACTGCAAATGATAATAAAATCGTCAATTTATGTATTATATCTTTGCTTTTTACTAATCTTGTAAATCCCATAAGAATAATACTAATAATTCCACACATTGCTAACGGCATTATAGGCATAAACATAATTCCAACAACACCTATTATCCACTGTAAAATTCCCATATTCCCGTTCATTCCTATACCATAGCCTATAATGCAACATAAAATCATCATAAATTGCATTATATTCTCCATATAACAAACAGATAAAAACTTTGCTCCCACTATCTGAAACGCTCTAAGTGGAAGTGGTAATATATGTTCAATATCATTTACAAAGTACAATTCACTGAACAATACATTTATTCCAAAAACCACTGTAAATACACATGTTATATATAACATTAGTTGTAAACCAAACTCACTAAATCCCACTGGTGTTAATGCTTCCGTCATAGTTTTTACCATTATTCCAACGCCAGCTAGTACTGGTAACATAATAAATACCATCGAAAATATACTTAAAACCATTATCTTTATCTTCTGGCCTTTGTCTGTTGGTTTACTCATTGAATTAGATTTTATAAATGATTTTGCAAGTGATATCATACTGCTCATTGACATTCCTCCCACTAAATAATTCTATGTATATATCGCAAAATAACTACCTACCGTATTTACAGTATTTTTATCGGCAATATATTTCCTTTATCACACAACTATTCTTAACTTATACTTTATAATAAATATTAACAATAAACCTACAAAATATATCCTTTAAATCCGATATTTTTTATATCATAGTTTAGTTACGAAGGGAGAATGCTTATGGACAATAATAACAATAAAAAACCAAATGTTTCAGATGGTGAGCTTTTAAATAGAGCAATAAAATTTGCTGTTGATAAACACGCTGGTCAGGTTCGTAAAGGTACTAATATCCCTTACATTACACACCCATTAGAAACTATGACTATTCTCAATGCAATGCGCGCTGATACAAATCTTTTAATAGCAGGGTTACTTCATGATACTCTTGAAGATACAGATACTAGTCCAAATGAAATTCTAAAAAACTTTAATAAAGATGTTGTTGAACTTGTAGCAGAGCATACAGAAGACAAAACAAAATCTTGGGATCAACGAAAAAAATACGAAATCAAAGAACTTGAGCAAGCTTCTAAACGTGTAAAAATGCTTGTTATGGCGGATAAAGTTTCAAACCTTAGAAATATGTTCCTTGATTATTGTGAATTAGGAGATGAATTCTGGTCACGCTTTAATGCTCCTAAAACAAAACAAGCTTGGTATTATAGCAAATTAATAGACGCTTTAGTTGATTTACAAGTATTTGATGATACAGCAAAAACTTACTGGGAAATGGTAGATTTATATAAAGATATTTTTGTAACATTTATTTATGATCAAGAAGAAAAAATTATATACCAATTAGACACTTGCGGTGAAAATTATTACCTTCAAAAAGGTGATACCCAATGGCATCCTTTTGACGGCAAGATAGCACCTCACTCTCTTGTAATTCCAAGAAGTGAAGCTGAACGCTTAGAAGATAATTGGTACCTAAAATACGGAAAACGTGAACGTGGAGAGTAAACTATAATTTGTTGATTTCATATTCCCCTGTCATTCTGACAGGGGAATGTTCATTTTAGCTCCGCAAAAGTTTTATACTTTTATGCTAGTTCCAAATTTAAGAGGAATATAATATATTTTTCTCACCGCTTCCGCTCCGTTGCAAAGCGTAACGGTCGTTAAGTTCATACTTCGCATAATAATATGCTCGTATTCACTAAACGCCGACGGTTTGCAAACCCCGAAAAATATACTATATTCCTCTTAAATTTTAACCCTTGCTTATAACTATTATAGTTTTACAACATATAACATTATAAAACGCTTAAAAAGGTATATTGTATTACTTAAAGTAAAAAAATAGAGTTATTAATAGACTTAGCAAACATAGAATAAATGCATCTAAATCTCTAAGTACACAGCAAATAATAAAGGGGCTCGAATATATATGTTTAAAGGTGTCTGAGAACCTTGGTACTGTTATGATGTGACCATTGTCAAGTAGTAAATTTTAT
>SVEH01000010.1 GCA_015057455.1 Lachnospiraceae bacterium
TTACGCTTTGCAACGGAGCGCAAGCGGTGAGAAAAATATATTATATTCTCTTAAATTTGGAACTAGGATAAAAGTATAAAACACTTGCGGAGCTAAAAAACACCCGAATTTTGAGCGAAGCTCAAAATTAATTAGGCCTCTGTCAGAATGACAGAGGCCCTAGAGCTCGATAAATTATAGTTTATTAAATTCTAATCTTCATCTTCTGATGGAAATTCAAAGTCTATTGTTCTTAAAATCTTATCTGTTGCTGTTACTATAACATCTACTTTTTCTCCTAAGCTATATGTTCTCTTAGTATGTTCTCCTATCATTTGATATCTTTCTTCATCATAGAAGTAATAATCATCTTTTAGTGAAGTTACTCTTACTAATCCTTCTACTGTATTAGGTAATTCAACATAGATTCCCCATGTATTCATACCTGAGATAACACCTTCAAATACTTCTCCTATATGCTTACTCATAAACTCAACTTTCTTAAGTTTATCTGTCTCTCTTTCTGCTTCGTCCGCTCTTCTCTCACATATACTTGATTGATTTGCTACCTCTGGTAATATTTTATTATAATGGTTAACTCTCTTTTCTGTTAATTTTCCATTAATACTCTCTTTAATAATTCTATGAATCTGAAGGTCTGGATATCTTCTAATTGGTGACGTAAAGTGGCAATAATATTGTGTTGCCAAACCAAAATGTCCTTCATTCTTAATTGAGTATTTAGCTTGTTTCATTGAACGAAGAGTAAGTCTACTAATTAATGCTTCCTCTGGTGTTCCTTCTATCTTGCCTAACAACTTCTGTAACTCTTTTGGATGTATCTCATCTCCAGCACCTTTTATTGTATATCCAAAATTATTAATAAATATTCCTAGTTTTATAATCTTCTCTGGATCTGGAGTCTCATGTGTTCTATACACAAATGGAGTCTCTTGCCAAAAGAAATTCTGCGCTATAGTTTCATTAGCAACTAACATAAAATCTTCAATTATTCTTGTTGCTTTATTTCTTTCATATGGCTTAATTTCAATTGGTCTACCTTTTTCATCTAATATAATTTTACTTTCTGGTAAATCAAAATCTATTGAACCACGTTTTCTTCTTTTTTCTCTTAGTACTTCTGCTGTTTCTTGCATTAAATCAAAGAATTCAACAAAACCTTCGTATTTTGCACAAGTTTCTTCATCGTGAAATTCTACTATTTTATTAACATCTGTATATGTCATACGCTTATCAACATTAATAATTGTTTCTGCTATTCTATGATCTGTAACCTCACCCTTTTTATCAATATGCATAAAGCAACTTAGTGCAAGTCTATCAACTCCAGCATTAAGCGAACATATTCCATTTGATAACTTATGAGGAAGTTGTGGAATAACTCTATCTACTAAATAAACACTTGTTGCTCTTTTTAAAGCTTCTTTATCTAGCGGTGAATTCTCTGTTACATAATGAGTAACATCTGCAATATGAACACCTAACAAATATCCATCACCATCTCTTGTAAGTGTTATTGCATCATCTAAATCTTTAGCATCTTCCCCGTCAATAGTAACAGTTTGAAGATGTCTTATATCTTCTCTTCCAACTCTCTCTTCATCTAATACTTCATCTGGAGTATTCTCAACTTGTTTCATAACTTCATCTGGGAACTCCATAGGTATTCCATTAGCTTTTACTATAGATAAAATATCTACTCCTGGATCATTAATATGTCCTATAATTTCAGTAATTTTACCCTCTGGTTTTCTTCCATCACCGCCATATTCAGTAAGTTCAACAACTACTTTATGACCTGTAACAGCACCCATAGAATCCTTTTTGGATATATATATATCTGAACCAAATTTATGATCATCAGGTATAACAAAACCAAAATTTCTACTCTTTGTATATGTTCCTATTATTTCTGACTTTCCTCTTTCAATAATAGTAACAACTTTACCTTCTCTTCTTTTTCCTGTTTGAGAATCTTTAATAATAATCTGAACTGTATCTTTATTTAGTGCACCACCAACATCTGCTGCAGAAATAAATACATCCTCATCTTCACCTTCTATAATTACAAAACCATAGCCCTTTTGCGTACCTGAAAAAGTTCCTACTTTTAACTCACCCGCAGTAGCCTTATATCTACCTTTTACATCCATAGTAACTTTTCCTTCAGAAAGTAATTCTTCTAATATTCTCTTGAATTCTTCCTTATCTTCACGTGGTATACATAATACATTTGTTATTTCTTTAAATTTCATTGGTTTATAGTGTTCATCTCTAAAAAAACCATATATTTTTTCTTTTCTTTCCTTAAATAAATCTTTTCCCATATTGGCCACGCTTCTTTCCGTATTTTTCTCTTATCCTATTATAACCCATTTACCTTAAATATGCACCCAAAATCACTTATTTATTCCCTGTTTCATTTTATTTTCTCACTAAAAAATTCACAATATTTCTCTTAATAATATCGTATATCCTAATAAATTATATTATACATATACTTCTAGTTACTTATAGTAAAAACCGATTTTCTAACAATTTTAACATATTTTAGAAAATCGGCTTATACCTCTCTAATATATTTACTATATTAAATATTCTAATCTTCAGTTTTTATTACATATCAAAATTCTTTCAACCTAACACTCGTAGTTTTTAATGCATATCAAAAGTACTTCGTCTTAATATTCGCACTTTCTTACTTGCATCTTTTCCAGGTAAATGTGATATAACATATAATTTCGCGCCACCTTTTTCCAATTGTTTAATATAATCTTCATTAACATATAGTGTATACACTACATCACCTTTTATATCAAACACATTATCTTTAGGCTCAACTAATTTACCTTCCGAATTATATAATTTGAGATATCTACTATCCACATATGCACTAGTATTATTGTAATCTGAAGATTTACTTAATACAAATTGAGAATACGTATCTGGATTTGATTTTATAACCTTAAACTTAATTGGTTCATTAATAACTACCTTATCTTTATATTCATATTTGTAGAACAATCTGATAATGGAGTTATCTGTAAGGTCAACCATCATTTCTCCATTTAATATCTCAACCTCATTCTTATCCTCAAATATTACAGATGCTTCTACTATAATATTTAGCCCTAAATTGCTAGTCAGAGTAATTGTTATGCTTCTGTTAGTTAAAGAATCATTAAACTTACTACCATAATACATATTTAATGTTATCTTTGGCACCTCGCCGTTCTTATTACCTCCTATTTCTTTGCCAACACCATTATATACATCAATTTCGTTACCACCTTCGGTATTAAGTGTAAAACCAAATGTTTTATTAGCCTCTTCTTGGCTCATAGTTTCTTGATTTTCCTTAATATACTCACTAGACTTAACAGTTAGATTACTAACTTGTATGTCTGAAATTGTATATGTTTGTTCTTTTGTATACATAGGCATTGTAAATGTTTTATTCTTTTCTGCATCTGGAAAACTTTCTTTTGTCACATTTACCTTTGTTGGACTCACATTTGGAGTTGCAATCAACGTTATATTCTCTACTTCAGGGTCAGTATATCCTAATCTAGTGCTACAGCCTGAACTTGCAACAACACCTGCAACTTTCTTGGAGTTTGTGAAAAATTCATAGGAACCATATGATTTCCACACATTTTTCTGTCCAATCTCTTCTAAATATTCTGCACCTCCATATGCCATTCTCAAAGATACATCTACTTCCATACCTTTTTTATTACTTACAGTAGATAATACCAATTTAATCATTGTTACATCACTAGCTTTAACATCTTTATAGGATTTCCATATAGAGTTATTCTCTGAAGCAGTTTTATAAGTTTGTCCCTTACTCGTTGTATAATAAACACTTACTGTTGCATTACCTGTTATCTTCGCTTCTTCTAATAAATTAAAATTAAATCTATCCTCTTCATTATTACATACTAACTTATCATCTCTTCCTGAATCCACCTTAGGTATAGGTATATAATATTCACATTTATTACTAGTACTATTAGAATCACTTTCTAGCTTAACTTTGTATGTAATTATGTCATTTTTATTCTTTGTAGTTGCAAATGTACCTTTAACACTACCTTTACCCTCTACAGACACAGAATCTGTTGCATCTATTCTTGGTGTACGCGCATTTATAACGCACTTTGCTGAATATGATGAATTTACCTTAGCAATCTTATCACTAGTTCTATAATTATTATTTAAATCATATGTGTCATCTCCAACACACCATATATAATATCCACTTGCTGAATTATTTCTATTACCTGCAGAAGCCCACATAATCTGATCAGTAAATAATGATGTAAGTTCTAAATCTTTTTCTGTTTTTAGAACAACTGTATAATTTAATCTATGACCTTCCTCAACAGGTCTTAAACGTTCATTATAATAGCCTATCATATATGATGGATCTATCTTAACTATCCACATCTTCTTACCATTACCTATACTTTTGCTAGTTAAACTTTGTGGTTTTATATTCCTTCCGTCAGCATTAGTAATAGTCATTGTATCAATATCCTCTACAGATACACCAATTGGCAATTCAAATCCTAATTGAATATCCTTTATTGTTTGAATGTTTCCATATGGATATGTAAGTGTAAATAAACTTCCACTTAATTCAACACTATCACCAGCTTCAATAATATCTTTTGAAAACTTAACACTATCAATTCCATATGCTGTGGACAAAGTAGACTCCGCTACTGTATATGCATAATTAGATAATGTTCCAATTCCTGATCCTGCTTTTGATGTAATTGATAATCTTGATGCATTGCTTGAGCCTGTACTTATTCCACTTCGCAAATATCCATAGAAATTACCACCACTATTATATCCCCATTGTTCAACATTATTAAATTGCTTTGAAGCCGCAGCAAATTTCTTTGTTGTATAATTTATACTTGTAAAATAATACTTCCTATGTTCTACTGGCAAATCTTGCCTTGATACTGTAACAAAAGTATTCTCTGTTGTTATCTGACTATTATAATTGCTATTCTTTATTTTATGCGTCCACTGTTTCTTTCCATCTATTGTTACCGTGCTACCATTATCATTTTTCAATCCATAGGTTATTTCAATATATTCCTCCTCTGTATTGTATGGTGCATTAAATGTTGTTATCAATAAGTTCGTAGGAAATGAAACATCTATGGTTTTTGGCACACTATCAAGAGTTCCTCTATTCTCTATAAAGAAACCTCCCATATGACTTACATGTTCTTTACTATTTGTAACACCTACTGTTTTGCTACCAGTTGTAAACATCCATACGTCTTCAACATCTTTTACTTGAAAATATTCTGCTGTTATTGTATATTGAAATGATGTTATTGTATCTCCCGCATTATTAATTGCTTTTAGTGAATAATTACCATTAGCAAACTGTAATTTAGTAGCTGTAGTTTCTATATCATTAGGAGCTTCAAAAGGTAATTTAAATACAAAATATCCTGTTTTATAATACATATCTTTAATTCTTATTCTTATCTTTGATTCACTATTTTCAATTATTTCATAATTAACAGCTCCACCAAAAATAGCCTTATGATGAACCATATTATTCACATCACAATTTAAATAAATTTTCTGTCCTCTATTATCTTTCCAATATGGAAGATTTATTTCAAAAATTCCTTCTTTAAAATATGTCTGCTCTATTGATTGATCTGCACAAAGTAAATATAATATACAATCTTTTGCTCTAGATGCTGTGCCTATAAATCTATCATTTTGATATACATTATATCCTGCTCTTGGCTTTTCTACTCCAGTTGTTACTTTACTAACTTTTAATGTTTTTATTACACCTTGTGGAAGATATGTACCCTTCTCTTCTTCATAATTTAATGATACCTTAACTATATCTGTTCCATCAGGTGCAATAGATGAATAACTTTTTCTATCCCAAAATGTAACATCATATCGTAATTCTACTGGAATTGACACTTTAGTAACATTAGGCTTCAAATAATATATTAATGTTCCTGTTTTTGGGTTTAGTTCACATTTTGAAGCATCACCATTAGCTATAATATCATTATCATTTGGTTCAAATTTAACATCTTTGCACCCTATAGGTACATTAGTTATATCACCTACAAAAGTCATCTCTCGTGAAAGTTCTATTCTAACAGTGTGAATATTCTGACTTGCATGCATATCTATATTTATCATTAAAAACTTACTTCTGTCATATCTCCAATTACTCACAGTAACACCTGTATCTGTAAGATTAGTTTTTGCTCCTGTGTGTGAAATGTTATCATATAATGCTGCTGTCAAATTATGATATGCTTCTTTCTCTTCCTTTATAATATTATCTGTATCTCCCATAGGTTGAACAATTATTGGTAAATCTATCATATTACTTACCAAATCTACACAATTTCTCTTTACTGAAGAGTTAACATCTTCTGCAAACACCTTTAGAGTATAAAACCCTTCTTCCATATCTTTCGGAATCTTAACCTGTACATTTCCAGCCTTAACATTATTCGATATTTTTCCATAAGCAACTATATTATCATAATCATCCACTACCATTGCTGATAATTGAGTATAATCGGTACCACTAGGTATATTGCTTACATTAATTGTAATATTCTTACCTACTTCTACTACATTCATCTCGTCATCTGGTATATTAGCTTTAAATCCTGTTCCACTTTGAATTGCAATATTCCACTCATTATTGTCTTTCATATCCTCAGTAACATCTAACTGTTTAGTTTTATCCATTCCAACTGCAGATGTATATACTACACTAGATGTATTTAAATTCATTGATGGTACTACACCTGCTTTTTCTTTATCTATCCTTTCATACACAATATTACCAGATTTCACATATGCTATCGTATCTGTGTTATCCTTTAATGATGTTCTTAATTGCCATACTCCACTATGCTCTGTCTCACCTTCACTAATAAGTTGTAGAGCCGTATTAGTTAGCCCTTTACTTCCTACATAATCAGTTACCCTTAAGCTTCTTGATCTATTAAATGCATCTGTAATACTTCCTTTGTAAAAACCATAAACTGCTGACTCCATCTCCATAACACTTGGTATAAATACCTTATCTCCATTCAACGGAGAATTATATACATCACCATTAATAACTGCATTCTTTCTAGTTGCATTTATTGCACCACTTTCCACATTACTAAAGGCATTTTGTACAAATGTAGTATTTAACCATTGTTTTATTTCGCTAGTTTCATAGTTATTATATGGATTTAATGCGCCATCCATTTTATTGTCAGAATAAGCCCTATAAAATCCTCCATCTTGTTCTACAAATTCTTCACTGTAATTAACTACATCTAGCACATTATCAGACATAAGTAATATGCTGTCTACTAAACTTTCATCACTACTTCCTTTTATAGTTAATACACGCCATTTTATTGGTTCTTTTTGAATATTGCTTGATTGGAAATACTCACCAAAATAAAGGTAGCTACCTTCTCCAGCACCCCATTTATCAGTATTATTAGATGGTACTTCTGGATTATTCAATCCCTTTGTACCTAAATTTATATTATAGACTTTTGAACTAGAATCCTCACTTGGAACTGCAACACTTTTTCTTTCAATAACATTTTGTTGCTCTTGAATTCCTAAAGCCCCTATTACCCCTACACATATTAAAACTACCAGAATTGATTTTAACCCTTTATTCATAATCTTCCTCCCTCCAAAGACTATCAATAACTCTCTTCACACTAGGTATTCAATTTCTAATAGATAAAACAAAGATGACAAGTTATCTTTACGCACTAAATTTGTTTTTCGAAGAAAAAATCTTATCTATATTATACCACATATAATATCCATTTTTTTCTAAATAAAACTCTATACTAATCATATATTTTTCTTAATATCTATTATTCCTACTAATAATTATTAAGTATTACTTTCAACACCTTCCCAAATTACAATTATACTTTTCTATGACACAATAAAAACACTTAAAAAACCGACCTCCCAATTGTTAGATTTTTAGTTCTAACTTTTAGGGGGTCGGTTCAACTCTACAAGCTTTTAATACTATTAATTTATATTATAATCTAATCTTTTTTCTCTTATCTAACATATAAAGTATATATGTTCCTGCCATTGCAAACAATGATGCTCCCATGCATACATATACCATGCTTAAATTACTTTCATCGCCTGTCTTAGGTGATTCATCTTGTTCGCTTCCATCTTCTACCACAACATCCTTAAATGGAAATTCCTCTTCAGGTTCTTCTACAACTGGTTCACTTGGAACAGTTTCCTCAACTGGTGGACATGTTGGCTCCTCAGTTGGTGGACATGTTGGCTCTTCTGTTGGCGGACATGTTGGTTTCTCCACTGGTGGGCATGTTGGTGTCTCTGATGGTGGACATGTTGGTGTCTCAGTTGGTGGACATGTTGGTGTCTCAGTTGGTGGACATGTTGGTGTCTCAGTTGGTGGACATGTTGGTGTCTCTGATGGTGGACATGTTGGCACTGGCGTTGGTGTTGGTGTTGGCGCTGGTGTTGGTGTTGGTGTTGGCGCTGGTGTTGGTGTTGGTTTTACAGTTTTTATTGATACCTTCACTTGATATTCTAACGCAATTGGGTCTAAATCATAATCTATTGTTGCTTGTGGTTGCTTATCTCCACCTGTTGTTTTCCATGCAACTACTCTACCTTTTTTACCTAAATTCTTAACTAATTTTACAGTAAATGAAGTTGTTGCTGCTTTTTCCATTGTAATTGTTAATGTTTCACCTGATATAGTTGCTTTTACTCCACTTGGTAAAGAAGAATTATCTACAACTACATTTTTCATAGCGCAAGCAGTTGTATTTTTAAGTACTATTTCAACCTTTTTACCTTCTTCTGCTTGTTTTTCAATTGTTTTACCATCTATAAATGAAGGTTGACTCATTTGCTCATGAACTGCTTTTGATAAATTTTGATAATATGTCTTTATTCCAGGCCATCTTTTAAAGAAAGATGCCTCAAGTTTTGCTCTATTTACTGTATCATAATAGAAATTATCTTGAATTATCCATATTAATGCTTGAGTAGCAAAATATTGAAGAGTTTCATCTTTGCTAGTATTATTTATATCCATTGTTTGTCTATTGTAACCAAGCATAATTGCATAGTTTATTAATCTAGCTTGTTCTAGTGTTAATAGTGAACCTGCATCTGCTTCCTTACTTGATAATCCATCTCCTGTACTTACTAATTTGTCATAATCAATACAATAACTTAAATCGTATGTACTTTTTCCTGCATCCTTTATTGTCTTTACCATATACTTAGATATAAATTTTCCATTATATGGTGCTGGCAAAGAACTATCTGCTGCAGTTGTCTCTGCATATAATGCCATTCCTCCAAGAAATTTTACTGATGCCTTATCAGAATGTGCTGCTTGTGCTTTTCTACTACCATCTGTCATAACTAACTGCATAATAACTAGGCCAATCAAAAAAAATGCAATCCCTCTCTTAAAATTCTTTTTCATTCCCCTTATACCCCTTTCAAATGAAAACTACATTTTTTTATGTAAATCTCTTTTATTAAATACCCATAAACATATTATACATTATTTTTCACATCTCGTAAATACTTTTGTAATATATTTGTAACATTTTATAGAATATTTATAATTTCACATTCCCTTCCTCAAGCTGTCCCTCCTTAGCGAAGCATTTATTTCATAGTGATTTCCAATTAGAAATTGTACTTCCCTATGGACCTATGAATAAAACAAAAAAGATAGTTCACTCTAGGTAAACTATCTTTTTATGTTAATATAATTATTATCCCTTCTTAACAAGTAAGTTAAGCACTACAGAAAGTACTATAAATGCGATAGCTAAAATTGTTGTTGCTATTGCAAGTCTTCCTTCTTTTGAACGACCTTTGTTCTTACTCCAATATGTTTCAGCTCCACCACTGATTGCACCAGTAAGTCCGCCTTGCTTACCTTCTTGAAGTAATACAACTACTGTAAGCGCTATACATACGATTACATATAATATATATACTGCTGTCTCCATCTACGACACCTCCTATAAATCACCCGTTTATTTTATCATATAATTTTATATTAATCAACTGTGATTTTTCTTTAATATACTCTTGCTTCTATCCTATATTACAAATTACTTTCTAATTCTTTACATTTTCTATAATATAGTCTATAGCTTCTGTATAACCATTAAATCCTTTACCCATTATTTGTTTCATTGCATACATTCCAATATAGGATGTTTTTCTAAACTCTTCCCTCTCATCTATATTACTTATATGAACCTCTACTGTTGGCAATGCAACCGCTTTTAATGCATCTAAAATTGCAACACTTGTATGTGTATACGCACCTGCATTAATTATTATTGCATGTTTATTTTTATATGCTTTTTGTATCTTTGTTACAATATCTCCTTCGTGATTTGATTGATATATTTCAACAGCTACTCCTTTTTCACGAGCATGTTTCATAATATATTTCTTTAAGTCTTCATAGGTTTTCTTTCCATAAATTCCTGGCTCACGAATTCCTAACATATTTAAATTAGGTCCATTTATTACTAATAATTTTTTCATATTATTACTCCTAGTCTATATTTCTATTATCCCTAAGCACTCATTATCTTTTATTATATGTTTCTTAATATGTATCTTTTTTTATCTCTAAAATAATTCTGTTTCTCTACATATTGTTTTCTTAATTTCAAATGCAACTTCCCTTACTCCTTCAGAATAAAAACTGTAATCACACCACTGTTCGTACAAAGGCTTTCTTATCTTTTCTAATTCCTTAAGAGAATTTATCTTAGATAAGGGCCTTCCTTCTGTTGGCAATTCATCAATTTCCCTATATATATACACAATAATTGAATTTTGTCTTAACAAATCATAGTTTCGTTGCTGTGTTACAATTCCTCCACCAGTTGCAATTACCTTTCCACTGCATCTAGATACATCCGCTAAAACTTCTGTTTCTATTTCTCTAAACTTTTCTTCCCCATATTTTTCAAATATTTCTGGAATAGTCATTTTACTTCTTTCTTCAATTAATGCATCTAAATCTATGACTTCTTTGTCCCATATTCGATTAATTCGTCTTGCTACACTACTTTTACCTACACCTGGCATACCTATAAGTGCTATATTCAAGGTTCTTATCTGTATTTCGTGAACAACTTTATTAATAACCCTATTAGGTATCTTTCTACTTGTAAATAATTCACTTGCTTTTTTTGCCTGAGCTACTAACATTACAAGGCCATTTACAGTTGAGATATTCAGTTCTTTTGCATCTAACAATAATCTAGTAAGTGAAGGATTATATATTAAATCTACAACACCTTTACATAATTTGAATTTTGTTAAATCTATAAGTCTTTCGCCATTATTAGGGTACATTCCAACTGGCGTTGCATTAATAATTATCTGTGAATCTGAATGATCATAAATATTAGTATAATTTACTTCTCCTCTTCTAGATACAACTATAATTTCCTTTGCCCCTAAATCCTGTGCTACAACTCTTGCTGTTAATGACACACCACCGTCTCCAAGTATTAACACCTTAGTATCTTTTAAGTTCAAATTAGCATTTAGTATTGAATATTTTAAGCCATAATAGTCTGTATTATCTCCAAAAATTGTTCCATCTGAACTTTTTATAAGTGTATTTACGCTTCCTATTCTTTTTGCATTATAAGAAAGTTTATTACAATATTTTATTACATCCTTTTTATAAGGTATGGTAACATTAAGACCAGTATAATCACCATTCTTTATAAAGTCTTCTAATTCCTCTGGAGTTTTTTCATATAACTCATAACTATATCTTCCTAAAAAAGAATGTATAAGTGGGGAAAAACTATGTCCTAACTTTCCACCTAATAAACCGCACTTTTCCATATAGTCTCTCCTTATAGTATATCTATAAAAACCTATATTCTATCTGTTTTTCTGCTCGTCTAACTAGACAATTTATATAATATCTTTTTGCTTCCTTCTATATAAAACATCTATGTATTCTATATTATCTATCTTCTTTTTAAACAATCTCTAGATAACTTCCTAAATATTTGTACTCTTCACATAATTCATCTAGTTCATTTATTATCTGACCAAATTGTTCTGAATATATTGATGTATTTAAATCAAAATAAAACATAAACTCGAAATCTCTATCAGGAAGAGGTCTACTCTCTAACTTTTCAAGATTAATACCAATTGCGTAAAATCTTGACAAAACTTTATATAATGCCCCTGGTTTATGAGGTAAAATCATCATTATACTTGTTTTATCTGCACCTGGATATATCTCCATTTTCTTAGATATGCATATAAACCTTGTAAAGTTATTGCCCTTATCTTGAACCGAACCTGCTAAACACTCTAAACTATATAATTCTGCACATGCTCTAGATGATAATGCCGCAATATCTTTTCTATCAGATTCTGCTACAAATTTTGCTGCCATTGCTGTATTTTCACATACAGTTACCTTCACATCACCCAATGTTTTAATGTAATCAGCACATTGATTTATAGCTTGCTCATGTGAAAAAATCTCCTTTATATCTTTTAACTTAGTTCCTTTTTTCACTAATAAATTATGGTCTATTTTTACTCTACAACTTCTAACTATATGTGTATCATATTTCATCATTAAATCATAAATTGCATTAACTGATCCTGCTGTTGAATTCTCCAACGGCAAAATTCCATATCTACACAAACCTTTATCTATTGCATTAAATACACCTTCAAATGTATTCATATACATGATATTGGGATTTTCAAATATTTTTTCACACGCATGTTGTGAATATGCACCTTCTACACCTTGACATGCAACTAATGCTGTCTGCGGAAACATTTTCTCAGTTTTATCTACTGATTTTTTAATCTTTTTATTTAACTCAGTATCCTTCTTTAACATCTTATTTTGTTTTGAACAACTAAGCTCAAACATTACTGAATACAAAGTTCTAAGATATCGTTTCATATCTTCTTCTTGTGTTTTTTCGCAAATATCTGCTAATTTTTGTCTCTGTCTAGGCGCATCCAATACTTTAAGACCATTTTTCTTCTTATACTCTGCTATTCTTACAGCTACATCCATACGCTTTTCAAATAACTTTATCATTTGATCATCTATTTTATCTATCTCTTTTCTTAACTCATCTAAATTCATCTATTATTCTCCTTCTAGCAAATATCTTTTTTATAGTCCAAATAAGCATCAAGAACTGCAATTGCTGTAACTGCTTCTACTACAGGTACCGCTCTTGGAACTATACATGGGTCGTGGCGACCTTTTATTTTTAGCTTTTTATTTTTCTTCTCTTTTAAACTAATACTATTCTGTTCCTTAGCAATTGATGGTGTAGGTTTTACAGCTACTCTGTACACAAGTGGCATCCCTGATGTTATACCACCTAGTATACCTCCATGATTATTAGTGTTAGTCTTTATCTGTCCATTTTCATCCACATAATATTCGTCATTATTCTCTGACCCCCACACATCTGCTACTCCAAATCCATCTCCAAATTCAATTCCTTTTATAGCAGGTATTCCAAATACTATTTGAGCAATTCTGTTTTCCATACCATCAAACATTGGATCACCTAAACCCACAGGCAAACCAACAACTGCACATTCAATTACTCCTCCTAGAGAATCATTTTCACCTTTTACTTCTTCAACTCTACTTTTCATTTGTTCAAATACTTCCATATTGATTATTGGAAATTCATTCTCAAGAAGTTTCTCAAGATCTGTTTCATTTACATACGCCATATCAAATTTATCATCTAATATCCCACCCAAACTAGATATATGAGCAGCTATTTTTATTCCCTTAGCTTCAAGAATTTGCTTGCATATTCCTCCTACGACACAAAGTGGCGCTGTTAATCTACCCGAAAAATGTCCACCACCTGACACATCTTGAAATCCTTTATATTTTATATGTGCTGTATAATCTGCATGTGCTGGTCTCGGTATATCTATTATGTTTTTATAATCACTAGACTTTGTATTCTTATTATATATAAGTGCACATAACGGCGCTCCACAAGTAGTATTATCTACTAATCCAGATACAAATTCTGGCTTGTCTGCTTCTTTTCTTGGTGTAGAATAGAAGCTGCCTCCTGGAGCTCTTCTCTTCATAAATTTCTCTAATTCTTCCATGTCAATTTTATATCCCACTGGTAAACCATCTACACTTACACCAATTGCTTCTGAATGAGATTGACCAAATATTGAAATTTTTATATTTTTACCATATGTTGATGACATATAATCTCTCCTTACGAATTTGTGTGCATCCTTAGCGGAGCATTTATTTCATAGGGATTTACAATTAAAACTGTAATTCCATGTGAAATAAAACAAGGAAACGCGCCAATTATTATTTTGACGCATTTCCCCTACACATTGTATATTAATTATTCTGAATATTTTACAATTCCACCAAGACTCTTAAAGTCTTCAAAAAATGTTCTGTATGATTTATTAACTGCATCTGCGTTGTTAATAATTACAACATCATCACTTACTTGTGCTGCAATTGATGCCATCATAACTATTCTATGATCATTAAAAGAATCAACTTCTCCACCCTTTAATGATTCTACTCCATTAATAATCATACCATCTTCTGTTGTTACCACATCTGCTCCTAATGCATTAAGTGTTGTTGCAATAGATTCTATTCTATCACTTTCTTTTAATCTTAATCTACCTGCATTACGAATAACAGTTGTTCCTTTTGCTACTGAAGCTAATACTGCTATAACTGGCACTAAATCTGGTGTGTCAGCTACATCAATGTCGATTCCCTCCATTGGACAATGCTCCAGTATCAAACTATTATTACTATCATATATAATATTTACTCCAAAGTCCATTATTATTTGAAGCATTCTCTTATCACCTTGGCATGAATAAAAGTTAAGGTTACGACATGACATCTCTTCTGGATTAAATGCTCCTGCAGCTAACCAAAATGATATATTAGACCAGTCACCTTCTACATATATTTCACTTGGTGATTTATATTGTTGATTACCTCTTATAGAGATAACATTATCTTCCCATTCAACCTCTATTTTAAATAATTGAAGTACCTCTATTGTCATTGTTATATATGACCTTGATTCAATTGTGTCTGTTAATATAATCTTACTATCACCATCAAGTAATGGTAACACAAATAACAATCCACTAATATATTGTGAAGAAATATTACCTGGTAAAGTAAATTCTCCATTAGATATCATTCCATTAACAACTAAAGGTATTTGTCCTTCTTCACTTATAGTTGCACCATACTTCATTAATTCACTTCTTAGTGGTTCAATTGGTCTTTTAGCAAGCCCTTCTTTCATATTAACCACTGTTTCGCCTCTTAGACTACTTATCAGTGGTAATAAGAATCTAAGTGTTGATCCACTTTCGTTACAATCTATCTCTACATGTTTACCTAAATTATACATATCTATAGGTCTTACATTATATCCATTTTCAATATCTGTTATTTCAGCACCTAATGCTTTAAGGCAATTAATTGTAGCCAAAATATCATCTGATGTTTCCTCACAGATGACCATTGTATCTACATCCGCTAGTGCAGCTGCAATTAACACTCTATGAGCATGTGACTTAGACGCTATTGCTCTTACTGCTCCTTGTAAAACTGATTTTTTTACTATTGCCTTCATAGTATTCCTCCGTTTTCAAAACATTTATTAAGAATGTCTTTCATTTCGTCTATTGAAACTCGTTTTAATATTGCTTTACCTATCGTTGTTGGAACAACCAAATTAATCATCTTCCCATCAACTTTTTTATCAGATAGCATAACTTGATACAATTCTGACACTCCATAATGTGTATCGAATGGTAAGGCACATAACTTTATTAATTTTTCTAATCTATCTAAAACTATTTTCTCACATATGCCTAATTTTACTGATGCCTTAGTTATTAAAATCATTCCAATAGCAACAGCTTTACCATGTGTCACTTCATAATTACTACATGCTTCTATACCATGACCAATTGTATGTCCAAAATTAAGTAATTGTCTTAATCCCGTATCAAATTCATCTTGTGCCACAATATCTCTTTTTATTTTTACACACTCATATATGATATTCTCTATATTCTCTTTTATTCCCTGGCTACATGCCTCAAATAATTCTTCACTTGCTATAACTCCGTATTTTATAACTTCGGCACATCCGTCACTAAATACTTCTTCTGTTAATGTATTTAATGTATTATAATCACATAACACAACTTGTGGTTGGTAGAAAGCTCCTACTAAATTCTTTCCTGCCTCTAAATCAATTGCTGTTTTGCCACCTACTGAAGAATCAACTGCTGCTAATAAAGTTGTAGGAATTTGTACAAATTTAACACCTCTTAAATAAGTTGCTGCAACAAATCCTGTGAGATCACCTACAACTCCACCGCCTAAAGCTACTAAAACATCACTTCTAGATACTTTATGTAATGCCAAATATTCTAATATCCTAATATAATTCTCTGAATTTTTAGAGCTCTCACCATTCTTTACTACATACTTTAATACATTATATTCATTATCCTCTAGAGACTTTATTACAGTATCACTATATAATTCATCAACTATATCATCAGTTATAATTACTGCAATTCTACCTCCAGCTCTTTCTCTTATATATCCTCCTGATTTAGGCAATAAATCTTTATCTATAATAACCTCATAATTCTTTGATGCGGATACCTGTACTATCTTCATTAACCATCAACCTCTTCTTTGCATATACGACCATCTCTTAATAATTCTCTCATTTCGTCTCTGTCGTTATTTTTTATTGCGTCTCTATACTTAGTAAGTTCATGAATAAAACCATCTAATTCATATATTAGATTATCTTTGTTTTCAAAAAATAATTCAGTCCACATATTTTCATTTAACCATGCAACTCTAGTTAAATCCTTATAACTTCCTGCTGAAAATCCAACATGGTTCTTAGCTGTTGGACTCTTAATAAATGCATTTGATACGATGTGTGGCATCTGAGATGTAAATGAAATTACCTTATCATGCTCTTTAGCTGAACAAACTGTAATTTTACCAAATCCAACTGGCATAAGCATACTTTTAACCTTATCAAGAAATTCTATGTCGTCACATTTTTCAGGGACAATTATCATAGATGCATCCTCAAACAAATCTTCTGAACTATACTTAAATCCTGAATATTGCTTTCCTGCCATTGGATGTCCACCAACAAAGGTAAAACCATATCTACCCGCAATCTCAAATCCTTTTTCACATATCTCTTCCTTTACACCACAACAATCTATAACAATTGTTTTGCTAGCAATATAAGGTGCCATTGTCTCTAAATATGTAACAGCATTCTTAGGATAAAGTGCTATTATTACTAAGTCACACTCACCAATATTATCTTTATCTAAGTTATCATCAACAACACTTATCATCTTTGCTACATCAAGTATTGTATTATCTGTATCCATTGCATATACTGTATTATTTTTTCTTTTATAAGCTCTGGCCAATGATCCACCAATAAGTCCTAGACCAACTATACCTACCTTCATCATTCCGCCTCCAGATTATATTTTATTCTTTTTATATAACTTGACGAATCTTCGCCACCTTTTCAGCAACATCTTTAAATTGCTCTGGATTAAGTGATTGCGCTCCATCACATAATGCCTTAGCAGGATTATTATGTACTTCTATCATAAGTCCATCAGCTCCTGCTGCAACTGCTGCGAGTGCCATTGGTTTCACAAGTTTCGCAATTCCTGTTGCATGACTTGGATCAACTATTACTGGCAAATGAGATAACTGCTTTATCATAGGCACTGCTGATAAATCAAGTGTATTACGAGTATACTCTTCATACGTTCTAATTCCTCTTTCACAAAGAATTACTTTTTCATTACCACCAGCCATAATATATTCAGCACTCATAAGCCACTCTTTTATATTATTAGCTAGTCCTCTCTTTAATAGAATTGGCTTATCTAATTTGCCCAATTCTTTAAGCAATTCAAAATTTTGCATATTACGTGCACCAACTTGAATTACATCTACATCTTCAAATAATGGTATATGGCTTGCATCCATAATTTCTGTTACTATAGGCATACCTGTCTTTTCTTTTGCCTTAAGTAATAAATCGATTCCCTCACCTCTCATACCTTGGAAATCATATGGAGAGGTTCTTGGTTTAAATGCACCACCTCTTAACATATGTGCACCATATGTTTTAACCTTTGTTGCAACCTCTAAAATCTGTTCTTCTGACTCTACTGAACATGGTCCAGCTATCATTGCAAAATTACCATTACCTATCTTTATATCACCAATCTCGATAACACTATCTTCTGGATGAAACTTTCTATTAGCATTCTTAAATGGTTCACTAATTCTCTTAACAGATTCAACTATATCTATAACTTGTAATAACTCTACATCTATCTTTGTTGTATCACCTATAAGTCCTATTATTGTATTATATTCTCCTTCAGAAATATGTACTCTAAGACCTTGTTTTTCAAACCATTCTACTAAATTATCTATTTGTTCAGACGCTACACCTGGTTTTAATACTGTAATCATTGTACTTCCTCCTAATTTATCGTCATTTAACTAATATAACTCTAGTTTACATAATAACAAATGGAGTATACCTAGAAACTTTACATTTTTTTCTAAATATACTCCACCTATTGTAACACTTTAACTAATTAATATCAAGAATGTTATCATTACCTTACCTCTGCTCAAATACTCTACGTTTTAGATATAATATTTCTTGATATGAACTAACTGTTGGTACATGTGAATGAAGATATAATGTTTTTCCTGCTTGATTTATGCTAACTAAGAAATCTCTACTAAGTTTTAATGAATATCTTCTGTCACCGTCAATCTTATACTTATTACCTGTTGGTTCAACTATATTTCCTCTATCATCTGTTAAGGTTATATATTTACTTAAAATAAATTTATCTGTCTCACTAAAATCCTTAGATGTACTTATAGCAAAGTCTACCTTGTCCACATCATTTGTCTTATCAATAGTAAATTCAATTGCTTCATCTTTTAATATTTCATTTCTCATATCATATGCATAGAATACTTTTACTATTGTATCTTCTCCATTTTTGCGACTAATTTCTCCATTAATTACATCTATCCTGTTCTTAGATGCAAAATAAATCTTAGCTACAATTTCTATTATAAGTCCTTTGTCACTTTCTATGGTCATCGTTACTGTCCTATCTTTTGATACATCTTTATAGTTGCTACCATAATACATATAAATATCAAATATAGGAAGTTCCGTACCACTAAATTTTCCTATGTCTTGATTTATCCCTTTACTTATATCTACTTCTGTTCCTGGTTTACCATCTTTACCTCTCATTACTATTGTAAATCCAAAGAATTTATTAGCTTCTTCTGGAACTAAAGTATTTTGATTTTCAACCATAAACTTCTTAGACTTTATCTCAGCATTTTCCACTTTAATATCAGTAAGTTTTAAAGTTTGTGTAGACTCAGCTCCTGGGAAACCTGTTAAATCAATATTCTCTCGATTCTCAGGGAATGTATTATGTACAGCATTTATTTCTTCACTGTCAACATTACCTTTTGCTATAAACGATATTTCTTGTCTTTGTATCCATGAGTAATCTACCAATGCTGAAACTCCTGGTGATTTAAAGTGTCCTGATACAACTCTTGTTCCTGAATCAAATTCATAGTAACCACTACTTCTCCATACATTCTGTTGTCCTGAATCTTTTATAAAGTCTTCTCCACCGTATTTTAGTGGTAATTTTATTGTAGAATCAACTCCTTTTTCTATTAATCCCTCAACACGAAGTCTTACCATTGTTACATCTTCCCATGTTTTATCTGTATCTTTCTCTACTTCCGTTTGACTTAACCATTTATCTTCTGAAATTTCAGATGCCTCTACATATGAAATCCCTTTTTCAAAGCTATAATCTATTGTGTAGATTTCATCACCAGTAATTGTTGCTGGTGAAACTAGTGCGAAATCAAATGATTTATTCTTCTCACTTAATACAAAATATGAATCTCTTGATGTTGATTTCTTTGGTATAGGTATAAAATATTGGAATGAACTAGCTGTTCCATCATCTATACTCTTGATATTTAAGTCATATGTAACAATATCCTCTTTATCACATACATTGGCAACACCTTTTTTTATTGAGCCTTTTCCTTTAACCGATAAAGAATCTTCTATATCAAGTGATGGTGGACTAGGTACTATGTTACACATAGCTGGATTTGTATAATAACTTTTACCTACTCTATCAGTAGTACTTCCATTTTGATTAAGATCCCATATATCTGTAGCATTTGCCCAATTATATGATCCACCTGATGCATTTGTTACTTTTTCTCCCGCACAATACAACATTGCGTCTGTAAATAAAGTTGTGCTCTCTAGTCTCTTTGACGTCTTTAATCGTACGCTAAAACTTAATCTACTACCTTTTGTTATAGCTTGTAATTGTTCATTTGCATGACCTATATACAAATTAGGGTCTGCATCTATCACCCATAAGACCTGGTTATTTCCTATATCTTTACTAGTAACACTTTCAACATCTACAACCCTACTATCAGAGGTATATAGAATTATATTATTACTATCAACTGTTACTCCTTTGCTTAGAACAAGTCCTATTTTTATTTTATTAAACATTTGATTATTACCATATGGGTAGTTAGTTAAAAACATACTTCCACCAACGTCTACAGACTCACCTGCATTTATACTTTTACTAGAAAATGACACACTATCAATACCATAAGCCACATTACTATCTTTGCTAATAGTTGTTGTTATAGTTTTCTTTAAATCTGGTATATTAGATTGTTCTGTAGATTTTACTGTAACATTTGTATTATATTTACCACCAATTTTAGCATCCTTACCTAAATAACCAAAAAAGTTACCTGTTCCACCTAATCCCCATTGTCCTGAATATGCGTATAATCTTGATGTAGCTTGTATAGACGCTATATTATATGTTATCTTTTTCAAGTAATATCTTCTATGAGCTGATGGCAACTTATCCCTATATAATCTAAAATATATATTGTCAAGCTGGCCTGTTTTATAATTATTATTTGCAAAAATTGCTTCCCATTCGCCTATTGCATATTTTGAATCTTCACTTACACGCATACCTCTTTCATCTAGGAATACTCTCTCTGAATTCTCATCTACTAACTGATATTTTACTTTTATATTTTGGCTACTAATATCTGCTGCTAAATTAATAGTTGTAACTAACAATTCCTTTGGAAATTCCAATGTTACTGTTTTTTCACAACTTGGTGCTATGCCTTGATTTTCTAAATAATATCCACCAAATTCATTTACACCTGCTTTTGACAGTGTATAGTAAGCACTCTTATTACCTGTACTACAAGTTACAACCTCTTCAAATCTTGTAGCATATTTTACACTATTTATATTTGCATTAAAATGCGTATGTTCTTCTCCATTTACACTAACTGCATTAACAATTAATTTGCCTCCTGCAAATGGTAAAAACAACTCTTCTGTTTCAATTCCTTCTGGATATGTTAATGGCAGAATCATAATCTTTGTTGTTGAATAGTACAGATTCTGTACCCTAAATTTAATTACAGATTCACTTTGCTCTACTATTTCATAATTAACATTTCCTTTAAAGAAACTTTTATTTATTTTCATTGTGTTCAAATCATATTTAAGATAATGTTTTACCTTCTGTGCATCTTCCCAATAAGGAATATGTACTTCTAATATAGCATCATCAAAATATAATGATTCTGATATCTGATTATTCTCAATTATATGTATGCTTAAATCTTTTGTATTATTTTTTGACAAATCATAACCATCTGTATTATATACAAAATAACCAAATCTACCAGTTGAACTACCTGATACTATTTTATTTATTCTTGCTGTTCCAAGTACTCCTCCTTGCAATTCTTTATCTTTCTCAGGCTCATAATTTACATCTATATCTACTGGTATTACATCTTCTTTTGTAATGCTACTTCCATTACGCTTATCCCAAAGCACATTATCATAACGAAGTTCTAGTTGAATCGTTGTTTCACTAGTATTAGCACCTATACGGTATTTTATTTCTCCACTTTTATTGTTTACATCGTAAGTAACAGCCCCACCATTGGCTTTAAAATCTGGATTCTTTTTAAATGAAACCGAAGAACACCCTGCTGGAATAGCTGTAACATCTCCTACAAAATACACTTCCTTAGGGACAGTGACTTTTACAACATGGGATTCCTCATCACAATTATGTAATTTTACTTTTATTTGAAGATACTTACTTTCTGTGTGTTGCCATCCCTCTACAGTTATCCCTTCTTCTGTTAATTTTTGTCCTTTCTCTCCTGATTTTGAATACTCATCTGTATTATAAAGCACCGCATCTATTTCATGATAAAGCTTTTTCTCCTTTTCCAAAGCATCCATTTCTTCATCATTTTCTGATGTTACCGTAAGTTTAAAATCAACCATATTACTTACATAATCTGTTTTATACATTTTCTTTGATGAATTTACTTCTTCAGCGAATATTTTTAATGTATAATTTCCATCTTCTACGTCATATGGAATTTCTATACTATATGTACCTCTCATTATCTTATCTGAAATTTTTCCATATGCTATAACTGTATTTTTATTATCTACCATCATAACTGAAAACTGTGAATAATTCTCACTTTTTGTAGGTAATTTTGTTATATCTATTTTTACTTTTGTACCTGGCTTTACTCTTTGAACAGTTTCTTTATTGTACTTTGCTTCTAACCCTTCAGTGCTCTTTATAGCAACAGTCCACTCTTTCACCGAAGTACCTTTATCTGTTACTGATAACACTTGATCCTTTTCTAATCCTGCCTTTGTAACAAACACAATCTTATCCTTATCTAGATTCATAGCAGGTACTACACCTGAAAATTTCTCATCCAATTCATCAAAAACAATACTGCCATCATACACATAATGAATATTTTCTGTTTTTGTAGATTCACCAGTTCTAAGTTGATAAACTGGATTTGTACTGTTACTTCCTTTACTTATAGCATATTTAGTTAGCTCAAACCTTCTTGATATATTATATTCTAATGTTGTTCCACTATAAGCAAATCCATACTTTGGATTGTTTAGTTCAAAATAATTAAGTAAAAATAACTTGTCTTTATTTAATCCAGCATCAAATACATTTCCTACTGTACTTTTTTCTCTATTAGTTTCCTTAATTATATCCATTTCTCTACTTGTAAATACTGATTTTAATAAGCCTGTTCCTCTTGCCTCTTTATTATATTTTGCATTATTCACATCAGAATTAAGCCAATATCTAAGGTCACTTTGACTATAATCATTGGCTTTTATACTAGTAATTTTACCATCTAGCATTTTGTAATAGTTTTCACCATGTTTCTTTATCTCATAATTAAATTTAAAGTTATCTATAATCTTATCAGACATAAGCAATATACTATCACTTACTCCCGATGTATTACCTGTACTATCACTATCCATTGATAGAACTCTCCATTTTAGGGGATCTTTTTTCGAAATATCTTCTCCATAATACTCACCTAAGTATATATAACTTCCCTCTCCACCTGACCAATATGAAGTTGTAGAACTTACTTCTTTAGGATTTTTCAGAGCATATGTGCCTAGATTAATAGTTCTAACTTCCGCTTTAGATGTAGAACTTGTTGCAACAGACTTATTAGTATAAACCACAGTCTTTGGTTTAACTCCATTATCGAACATCATAGAAATAAGAATTGTTACTCCAATAACAATTCCAAGACTTTTTATAATTCTTCTTTTTTTATTACTTTTTATACTGCATATATTGTTTGTACTCTTCCCCATATACGCACCTCGCATTTAACTATATATACTCTTTTTTTAGTTGCACTTCCCCCTTACATAAACATATTTATAGTATACCATATTTTTACAAATCTTTGTCCCAATTATATACAAAAAATCTTTAACACTTATTATATTTTCTACTAATATACATAAGTATAAACGTTCTTTATTAGAATCTATAAAAAAATATACAAATGTAAAACATTAATCCATCTTAGTCACCACAGTCAATATGGAGACGATGCCTAGAATAATAGGCTCCACTTGCGCGGAGCCTAAAAAATCTACATATCTGTAATTGTATAAGAGTTTGAATTTGTTGATGCAAATAAATTTCTTCCGTATAATACGAATCTTGGTGCATCATCATACCAGCTATCTCCTGTGATTAGGTAATCTAAATTATGTGAACCTATATTGGCTTCTGCATATCCAACTACATTTACACCATGTCCACCTTCATTTTCAATTTGATATCCTAGTGATGTTGAATGACCACCATCAATACTAGCCTTAAAGAAATTAAAGTTTGGATTGTTTACATATTCTGTTTCTACACGTTTATTAAATAATTTACCATACTCCTTCATTACGCTTCCCATTTGATAAGCATATGTTGATGAGCAATCTACTGTTTTTCCGTAGAATGTTCCTGTTTCATATATTCTACCTTCACATCCTGCTAAATCCCATAATTTATTAAATGTATCTTTTAAGTTGCCGTTTAAGCTCATTCCTTCTTGTTGACAAATGGCTGTAACACCAACTAAAGCACATGCGTATCTATTAGTAGTTGTCATAATTGTCTCTTGAGAAATAAGTGATAATTCTCTTGAATATTGTGGTAAATATACTTCTTTATTTAATTTGCACATAGCCTCATTTTTAAATACCTCATCATGAGTTGGGTATGCTGTTGGCTCTACAAAATCATCAGCTGCATCATCTGTAAATTGAGGCTCATCAGTTACAGTTGGTTCTTCTGTTACTGATGGTTCTTCTGTTACTGATGGATCTTCTGTTGCATATGGATTATCATAATTGTTTCCAAAGAATGAATCATATAACTTTGGAGCAATTTTCTTTAACCAACCTTTAAAGCGTTTTACAATCTCCCACTCGCGTTCTTCTAATTGGTCACTAGCACTTATATCAACAAAATCATCTTCGTACTCTGTATTATCGTAGTACTCTAAATAATTCTCTTCATAATGATCTAACATATCTTCAAAATCTTTACCTTCATATGTTTTTCCATTATAGTAGAATATATCTTGTCCTTCTGCTTCAACCGCATAATCCATACCATTTACACTAATTAATTTATCTTTGCAATCTTCAACTTCAACATCTGCTGATGCCTCTGCAAAATCTTCTGTTAAAGCTTCATATATACTATCACTTTCATCTGTAACACTAAAGTCTGTTATTAGACCTTCACTTGTATAGTCAATGTTTACATATCCAAAGTCATCATTATCTTTGTTAAATGCAACTGAATATCCTACAATGCAATCTGCACTATCATATATAGGTGTTGTTTTACACACAGTTAAGTCAACATTTTCATTTATACTTTCTGCAAACTCTTCTGCATACATCCTAGCTACTGATTCCATCTGAGGTAATACATCTTCATATGCTGTATCAGCAATTGCTGCTTTAGCATCCTTTTTAAAACTAACTACTGCTATGTTACCTACTAACATTGCACTTGCTAGAAAAATACTACCTGCTGCTAACATTTTCTTACTACACTTAAATCCCATTATTTTATACTCCCCTTTCAAATCTAGACCACCTTTAGTCTACAAAAACCATTATAGCACATCTTCTGCGCCATAATGGTTTTATAGGATTTGTTTTATATTTATTTTACACACAATTTATAATTAGTTACTTAAAAACTATTACTAATTATAATTTTTATTATCTATTTATTATATTATCAACTTATATAGTATATATTTAATTATTATACAATAATCAGCAATATACTATATACGTATTTTTTATTATAAATGTCAATTATATTTCTACTTCTTAATTAATAGAGACTTTCCTGTCATCTCTGCTGGTTGTTGTAATCCCATCATTTCAATTAAAGTTGGAGCGATATCTGCAAGACATCCACCTTCTCTTAATGTATAGTTCTCATCATAATTAACTAAAATAAATGGAACTGGATTAATTGTATGAGCTGTAAATGGATCACCTGTCTCATAATCAAGTAATTGCTCTGCATTACCATGGTCAGCACAAATAAACATCTGTCCATCAACTTCTTTAAGTGCTTCTACAGCCATTCCAACACATTCATCTACAGCTTCAACTGCTGCAATTGCTGCTTCTTCAACACCTGTATGACCAACCATATCTGGATTAGCAAAGTTAATTATAATTACGTCATATTTGTCTGATTTAATTGCCTTAACTAAACCTTCTGCAACTTCATATGCACTCATCTGTGGTTGTAAATCATATGTTGCCACCTTAGGTGAATTAACTAATATTCTTTCTTCTCCCTTATTAGGTTCTTCCACACCACCATTAAAGAAGAAAGTAACATGAGCATACTTCTCAGTCTCTGCTGTTCTAAGTTGAGTAAGACCTTGATTTGCTAAAAATTCTCCTAAAGTGTTCTTAATTTCAACTTTGTGGAATGCAACTATCTTGTTAGGTATAGTCACATCATACTCTGTAAAGCATACATAGCAAAGCTTCATAAATCCTTTAGTTCTCTTAAATCCATTAAACTCTTCATCACATAATACTCTTGTAATTTCTCTTGCTCTATCTGGTCTAAAGTTAAAGAAAATAATTGAATCATTCTCATTAATTATAGCCACTGGATTCTTACCATCCATAATTACAGTTGGTTTAACAAATTCATCTGTTACCTCTTCTCCATAAGAAGCCTCAATAGCTTCAACAGCTGAAGTAGCCTCTACACCCTTTCCGTTAACAAGAGCGTCATATGCTAACTCAACTCTTTCCCATCTATTATCTCTATCCATTACATAATAACGACCTATAACAGATGCAACCTTACCTACACCTATTTCAGCCATCTTATCTTCTAAATCCTTTACAAATCCAAGTCCTGAAGTTGGAGCTGTATCTCTACCATCTAAAAATGCATGAACATATACTTTATCTAAACCATTTCTCTTAGCAAGTTCTAATAAACCGTATAAATGTGTATTATGGCTGTGAACTCCACCATCTGATAATAAACCATATAAATGAAGTGCTGAATTATTATCCTTGCAATTCTTTACAGCTTGAAGAAAAGCTTCATTCTCAAAGAAAACACCATCTTCAATTTCCTTAGTAATTCTAGTAAGCTCTTGGTAAACAATTCTTCCCGCACCAATATTAAGATGTCCAACCTCAGAGTTACCCATCTGTCCATCAGGTAAACCAACTGCTAAACCACTTGCATTACCACTTACAAAAGGACATTCATCCATTAAAGTATCCATAACAGGTGTATATGCTTCAATAACAGCATTAGCATCTGCATTTCTATTCAATCCATATCCATCAAGAATCATTAAAACTGTAGGTTTTTTACTCATAACAAAATCTCCTTTAATCAATATTCATTTGTATTATACACCATATTTCAAAATAAACAACCAAATCTTTTAAAAAAATGCTCTACCTTATTATTTCTATAAAACTTTAATTATTATTAATACTCTTTAAAAAACAGCCTGCAAAGCAGGCTGTGGAAATCCTAAATTATTTTTCATGAGTTGCATATTTAACTTTATGTTGTCTTAATTGTAATTTATAAAGGTCAGATTTTAAACGATTAACCTTATTATCACTATCAGCTTTTATTCTACATAATGGTTTAATATGTAATATACGAGTTGCCCATCTTACAGTCACATGATCTCTTCCAACCATAAATAATAGTAAAGATACAATACTTACTATTGCCAATGCACCAAGTGTATAATTAAATAAATTCTCTAATCCATATTGGTTAATGAAATTCAATACTGCATTATTAGTTGGTGCAACTAATTTACATAACTTCTCATATATAGCATCATGTAATTTACTAGCAACAAATGCATCTGCTTTATATAAAGTATCAATGCTTCCATATACTACAAATACAAGATAATTTACAAATGTAATTCCAGTAAGAACTAAACTTGTAATAAGTCCTTTTTTCTGACCATCATATACGAAATTTATAAATTTGTTCTTTCTTTCTTCTTTTTTATAATGAAATACAACTTTATCTTCTCTGTTTTTCAAGTCATCTACTACTTTGTCATAGCAATCTACTGAATTGCCTTCCTCGTCTATAGTCATTAGGTGAATACTTTTGTCCCAAAATGCTGATGTAATAAATCCTTCATTATTAACAGTCTTCATTTCTGTATTATTGTATCCCTTTTCCATAACTCCTCCATTCCGAGGTAATAACCCCTTCCCTTATACTATACCCATGCTACATCTGACTTCCCCAAGTAGCGTTATGACTTAACTAATATCTACAATATAATATTAACATATTTTTTTAATATCCACAATATACTTTTAATGTTTTTTTAATACTTTTTTAATATTTTATTGTTAATTGTTCTTATGACTATTTTAGCTATACTTATTTATATCATTAATATTTTTCATCTTCTCTTTGCATATCATGTCATGTAAACTTATTTTTGTACTTTTCCTAATAAATATACCTTTTATTATATTATTATATCATTTCACTTTTACATCTATATATGTCATATTGGCATAACTATCTCTTCCATATAATCTTACTGTTTTATTCTTATAAGCTTTAACAAAGTTAAATGTTGCTGCTCCTTTTGCAGAAGTAGTTTTATAAAGCACATTTCGATTGCCATACTTTAAATACACTCTACTTTTCTTATTTCCAGTAATTATAATTTTGTTTCCCTTATTATAAGTCACTTTAATTGTTTCCATTCTACGACTTATATTATCATTGGAATTAATTGCTCTATTTTTATTTCCACTAAGTCCATTACTTTTTAATTTTACGCCACTTGTTTTAGGACCTAATCCAATTCCATAATATGCATTATTTTTTATTACATTAGAAACAACCTGTGTATTAGTTAAATTTGTTACATATATTCCATTTGTTCCATTAGAATATATAGTGTTTTTATTAATCTTATTTTGTCTTGCTGAGTTTCTCACATCCACTCCATGACTACTGTTAGAATATACTGTATTCCCCTCAATAATTACATATATTGAATCTTTTGCTGTTATACCAAAGTTTTTATTTTTATATATTTTATTATTTCTTATAGCTGCACTTGCACTAGTATCAACACTTATTCCATTATGAGTGTTATATATTGTATTGCCACTTACTGTATTGGAACGACTAGAATTATAAACTCTAATTCCTATACCTGACATGTTACTTACTACATTGTTTAAAATGCTATTTGTATGACTATTAGCAGTTACATATATTCCACCATTACAAGATTTCAAAATTTTATTACCTGATATAACATTATTACAACTTCCATCATTTAATGTAATCACACAATATCTTTGAGTTGAATTAACAAATGACACATCATTATTAGTAACTTTGCATTTACTTGCATTATTTAGATATACCGCATGTCCTTCAGATATTATTTCATTATTATCAACAGTAACATTTTCCACCTTATAATTATGATTATTAATTGAATTAACATTGGCGTTACCTTTAACCATATTATATCCATATATTAATAATGCTGATGCTGTGTTTATATAGTCAGTTTTCACAGTATGAATTTTATTATTCTTTATAACTGTACCTGCATCACTATTAATAACTGGTACTTCATTTTCATCATTTGGCATAAAGAAATTTGCTCCATCTTTTGTCATATATTTAAAATCAATTCCAACGCCCACATTTTCCATAATATTATCTGTTATCTGGCTGTTTTTAAAATTATACGCCATTATGGCCTGCTGAGTAAGATTTTTAAATGTATTATTCCTTATTATTATATTATCATAATACCTTCCAATAACAGCTGAATGGGATCCTATTCCCCTTGACACATCTATAAATTCATTATTTTCAATAACTACATTATTCACTGTTGAGTCATCAAATTTCTCGTATCCTAAAAATATATGTTCACCATTAAGCACATCTAGCTGAATAACCTCTTTTCCAATATATGTACCATCTTCTCTAAAGTCTTCTAAATAACCACTAAACTTACAATCTCTTACTGTAAGACCATCAATTCCACCAAATTCAAGATGATGACCACCTTTGTTATTTTTAACTTCAACATTTATAAATTCTACATTAGATGCATGGGCTATTCGAATAGTTGAAAATGATTCACATTTGTCATAACCATATTCATCATCAAAACAATTACCCTCCCATATTCCACCTTCTAATTTAATATTTTTAAATGAATCATATCCATAATATTCAGTTCCTGCTATACCATTTTTCAACATAGCACCTTTTGGAAAACATCTTAACATAGTAGTTCCTTCTTCAAGATATAACCATGTATTACTAAATATATTTAGATTTTTTGTTAATCTATATGTTCCTTTTGGAATAATTACTTTATACCTTATAGTCTCTGTTGCATTATATCTTGCTTCATTCAAATAAGACTGTATATCACTTGTTGCATCTTTTTGTCCTGTATTATCAGCCTTCACTATTATTTCCTTATATTGTACATCTGCTCCATAAGACTCACCACTACACACAAATATACACATCCACATTAATGTTACTATAAATACCATACTCTTTTTCATGTCATTCCTACTTTCTATATATAATCTCTAAAACCATCAAAAAAAATAACGGTACTAATAGGTTTTATCTTAACCCTAGTACCGTTAGTAAAAATGACTTATTTTTTATTTGTTCTTAGTTAAATCTTGTTAATGTGTTATCATAAATTGCGTGTCCTGACTCCCATGGTTGATCTTCAACTGTAATCATGATTTCTGATTTGTTATATGCATCAAGGAATGTATTTACAACGCAACCTACTTTAATATATTCTCCAGCTGAACCTGAGCTAGAAACATCTGATGCAAATTCGCTTGATAGATCTAATATTAAATGAGTTCCCATATCTCTAAATCCTCTTACTTGAACTCCTGTTGCAACTGCTCCTACGATTTGTAATTCTTGGATTAAGTTTTCTGGTGTAACTTCTGATACAAACATTGGATTAACGATAAATCCATCTGCGTTATTATTTCCTGTATAAATATTTACTTCTACATCTGTACTTTCTTCTTCAAATTTGCTAAGTGGTGCATCATATACTGAGTGTCCACTTTCCCAAGCTGCTCCATTTACTAAAATTGTGATTTGTTCTGCTTCAAATGCTTCAACAAATGTGTTAACTACGCAACCTACTTTAATATATTCTCCAGCTGTTCCTGTACTTGAAACATCATCTGCAAATGCTTGTGATAAGTTTAATACTAATGAACTTCCATTATCTTCAAATCCTAATACTTGAACATTATTTGCTACTGATCCAATATTTTTTAATTTTTCAATTAAGTTTTCTGCTGTTAATTCATTAACAACTGCTGAATTTACAACAAAACCATCTGCGTTATCATTTCCTGAATAAATATTTACATGAACCTCGTTATTAACTGGTGCTTGAGCTATTTGGAAAGTTAATGTTTGTTTGCTTCTATAATCTCCAGTTCCTTTTACTGTTACTTTTCCTATTCCTGGATTAATGTTCTTTGAATACTTAACTGTGAAATCTTTGTTTTGTACTAAAGTTTGGCCATTATATTCAACTTTTACATTTGGCATAATTGCTGCGCCTGTGTAATTGAAAATCTTTGACTCCAAACTGATTGCACACTTTTTCATAGAAACTTTCTTAAAATATGAACACGCCTGAGCACTACTTTGTGTTTGAAGTGCCAATGCTACTGTTAGCATTAATGTTAATATCATTCCAAAAATTCCTACTCTTTTCATGTTACCCCTTTTTTTCATTTTAAATTTCCCCCTAAAACTATAAAACATTTTATTATATCCTATAAGCTAATGCATTTATAATCCCCTTTGCAAAAGCTTGATTTAATTTTATCTTAATTTCAGGGTGTCGTCAAACCCATATATTTCCAAAAAATCACCATTTTAGAAGTATTTTAGAAACTTTAGATTTAACAATGTTCATTTTTGATTAACAAATAAGGATTTTTGTTAAATTTCTTGTATCATTTTTGAAATAAAATTCAAATATTAAATTATTATTAATTGATATTTGTCACTAATACTTATTAATTAAATTCTGAGATGGAACACATATATGCATTTCACGCATATCATATAACACAGTACCTGTATCAAACCATCCAGTTCTATTGTATGTACCCGTTCCAGAATCATAGGCATTGCCAACAAATACCTGGCTTTCATCACTTTTTATATCTATTAAAGCCATATAATGTTGTGATGTTGTAAAAGCACTTCCTCCCTTCACCATAATAATAACAGGATTACCTTGTTTCAAATTACTAATAATTGTACTTTTATTAGGCGATGTGGACATAGTGCATGTAAAATTTTTAGAAGAAAAATGTGGTACACTGTCACTTGGGTAACTATGTTGGTATCCTGCGTCCATTACTTTCTTAGGTGTCATAGTTTGATCATAAGCTGAGGATACCACTGCTACAGTCGTAATCATACAACCTACTTTTCCAATAGTTCCACTTCTTGTTGGATATTTTACATCCTTCCACTGTGGATCAGCTTGATTCAATAATTTATACTCGATTCCATTTATTGAATTCTTATGAATATTCGTATTCTGTGATACCTCTTGCTGTGGTTGTTCTATTTGTTGTTGCTGCTGTGGTGGTTGTTCTACCTGTTGTTGCTGTTGTTCTAAAGATTCATCTTCTCTTGTTGTTTCTCCTACTTGCTGTTCTTGCTCTTCTTCTGAAGCTTCATCTTCATTTGTTGTTTCTCCTGATTGCTGTCCTTGTTCTTCTATAGATTCATTTTCTACTTGCTGTTCTTCTACTTCTTCTAAAGATTCATCTTCATTTTCTTCTACTTGCTCTACTTGTGCTTCTAAAGATTCATCTTCATTTTTTTCTTCATTACCATAATTAGCAACGATATTTTTAGTATGACTAGTGGTTGGAACTAAAACTACAATTGTGGCAATTAACAATTTTATGGTTATTGATGTAATAATAGCCTTTTTGCTCGTATACTTGTGTTTAACAATCTTTATATAATCATATACTGCCCAAATAAGAAAAATTATAGACACCACGATTTTTATTATATTCATAAATTCCACATAATCCTTCCATATCTTTTTATAATTCTATACTATGGTATCGTCTTATTGTAGTTATTCCCATATAAAAGAATTAGACAAGTAATATAATCACTACACACTTCTATAAAATCTCAATTTCTATAGTAGAATCCTCATCTTTTGTAATAGTGATTCCACCATTTTCATATCTGCCACCTGTATTAATACTATTTAACTGAGCGCAATTTGTTACATCTAAATCTATAAGTGCAGTACAAGTACTAACATCTAAAGTGGTTATTAATGTACTTTTTAAGCTCAAGCTAGTCATTGCTGTGCAAGAACTTAAATCTATACTTGCAATCTTTGTATTACTTACATTTAAAGTCGCTAATGCTGAACATGAAGCTACATTTAATGAACTAAGTTCTACTATATTTCCTGTGCTTATATTTGTTAAATTAATTGCCCCACTTAAATCCACTGTTTTTAACATCTTATTAAATCCTGGTTGGAAAGTTGTCAACTCCCTACAATTACTAGCATCTAATGTTGTTAAACTATTATTATTTAGCAAATTTATACTCTTAATAGAACTAATACTTGTTTCACTTAAATCTATTCTTTCTAGTACATCATTCACCGCGAATTTAACATTACTAATGCTACTCATTCCACTTAAATCCACTTCACTAATCTTACCACATTGTGTCACCTCAACATCTCCTAATTTTGTTAGCTGTTTTAATGGCATTAAGTTGGTTATTTGATTATTATATGTACATTTAAATTTAGTTATCTCTGTAAAGTTTTGTATTCCTTCTATACTTGCTATCTCATTATATGCATCACTGCTACCTACAATATTGATTTCTGTAATTGCATTTATTTCACTTGATGATAAATAATTATCACTGTCTGTGTCAAATTGCGTTACAAGTTCTAGGAATAAACTATCTGTAAATACTGTGCTATCAAGTTTAACAAATGTTTCATTACATCCATCACACTTCATTGTATCTTCGTCAATATTATGAGGTGCCTTATTAGTACTTCTTGTTTCGCTATATCCGCAAGCACATGTAAAGCTTGACTCACCCTCACTACTACAAGTTGGTGGCTTTATAACTGTTTCTGAATATGTATGTCCTGTTTTTGTCGTAACTCCACATACACTACATTTTTTATGACAGTTTGCTGTTCCGCCATTAATCTCTGTATGACCTTTTGCTGCAATTGACTCTGTATAACTATATCCACAATCACACATATATGTACGTTTTCCTGTTCCTGTACATGTTGCAGCTATAGTTTCCCCATCTGTAAATGTATGCTCTATGCTTAATTTTTCTCCACATTCAACACATTTTTTATGGCAATCTTCTGTTCCACCATTAGCCTCAGTATGGCCTTTTGCCGGTATACTTTCTGTTGCTGTAACTTCACCACATACTGTACATGTTGTTGTCTTTACTCCATCTACAGTACATTTTGCTTCCTTTGTTACTTTTGTCTCTCCATCTATATGGCCCTTTGCTTTTATTGTTTCTGTCTTTATCACTTCGTCGCATACACTACACTTTGTTGTCTTTACTCCATCTACAGTACATTTTGCTTCCTCTGTTACTTTTGCTTCTCCGTCTACATGGCCTTTAGCTTTTACTATTTCTGTCTTCGTTACTTCTCCGCATGTGCTACATTTTGTTGTCTTTACTCCATCTACAGTACATGTTGCTTCCTTTGTTACTTTTGTTTCTCCGTCTACATGGCCCTTTGCTTTTACTATTTCTGTCTTCGTTACTTCTCCGCATGTGCTACATTTTGTTGTCTTTACCCCATCTAATATACATGTTGCTTCTTTTGTCACAGTTGTGTCTCCATCTGTATGGCCTTTTGCTTTTACTATTTCTGTCTTTGTCACTTCTCCACATATACTACATTTTGTTGTCTTTGTTCCATCTGCAGTACAGCTTGCTTCTTTCGTTACTTTTACTTCTCCATCTGTATGACCTTTTGCTTTTATTACTTCTGCTGAAAGTGTCTCATTACATTCGCTACAATATGTAGTTTTACTTCCATCTTTAGTACATGTTGCCTCTACTATCTTTGTTGCAGTCACGTGCACATGTTCTTTTTCTTCTTCCTTAATTTCTTCTTTATTTTCACTTTGCGTTTCTTGAGTGCTACTTATGTCTGTTTTTTCCTGAGTACTTACTTCCTTTTTCTCTTCTTTTATTACTCCTCCATCTGGTTGTTTCACATAAACAAAAGTGTTAGATTGTGAACCTCCATCTGTTATCATTCGAGTATATGAATTAGTACTTTGCATTGTTTTGGAACTTTCCTTGTTTTCTTCTTTTATCACTAATGGTACACTATCATCTGCTTTTACAACTACTTTTTTCTCTTCTATTACAGTCTTTGCAGCCTCGTAAGCAGATGTATGTTCCTCTATTTTTATATCTCTTTCTTGTATTTTTTCTTCTATCTCTTCCTTTTCTATAAATAATTCATGTCCATTATCTGAGGCAAAATAAATATCAACCATATCCTCATCTGAGATTTCTTCTAGTTTTATTTTTGTTGTCTTCGCCTTTTTTTCTTTTTTGTCTGTATGTTCTACTACATATATAGTTTCTTTACGCCCCATATTAACAGTTGTTTTGTATCCTGCCTCAACCATTACTTCTTCATCAATAACATTTCCATTTGGCATAATTCTTTTACTTGCAACTTTTCCACCATATGTATACACATCTGTGTTGGTCTCACCTTTTTCTGTTACTTTCAAGTCGACACGGAAAAATGTTCCTCTTACGGCTAGTACAGCATTAGGTGTATTTACCACATACTCTTCTCCATTTTTAAGAGGATTTACTAACTCATTGATTATTGAACCTCTCTCTAGATTAATTGATGTTTTACCACTTCCTAGTCTACCTAATTTTTTTAACTCAATACGACTTCCCTGTTCTAATTTTATATATTTATCATTATCTAAAACCAATCTAACATAACTATCTGCTGATGTAACTATTAATTGTCCTTCTTGTAATTTCATGCCAGGATATGCAGAATATTCAAGTTTATCTTTAACTACACTTACTTTTCCATATACATCAGTAATAGATATAGTTCTATATCCTTGATTTTTGTCATTATATTTATATATCATAAATAATCCTACTAAAATTACTACTATTAGCACACTTATTATTTTTATTCTATTCGACTTAAATATTCCCATCACACCCTTTCTATATAAAAATTTATGCTATAAAGGATTTATAGTATATGTTTCCTAAAAAATGACAATTACCTAAATTGTTTATCGACTATACATTTTTCTCCTATTATTACTAAGTGTATTATTTGTAATAGTAAATTCCTCCCATAATAATAGGCTCCACTTGCGCAGAGCCTACTGATATCTTATATTAATTTTTCTCTTAACAATGTTGCATTTGCCTTAACTCTTTCATCTTTAGAATTAATGCCCATTAAACAATATTTCATTGCTTCACCTTTACGCCCTGTATAGATAAGTAAGTTTGCTAGTGATAAAGCTAATGTTGCTCTTGTTATTTCATCTAATGCCTGCTGCTCATTTACAGCTGTTATCAACTTCTCTGTTCCGTTAATTGCACTGTATAAAGTTAATTTATCATCACCACTATCTACACCTAACCAATATAAATTCAACCACAAAGTACCAATTAATGCATGGTCCTCAGGATTAGTCTTTTCATTTATGTGTATAGCTTGCAAATACTTTAAAACTAAGGCATCAAATTTTGTTTTAAATATATCTAAATGCTTCTTTATCTCTGGTGTATGTTCCTCTTGCAATAACTTAGCTATATTTTCATATTCGTTTGAATTAATCTTAAAAAAGTTTAGGTAGTGATTACTATATCTACAATTAGGACACTTCTGTACTTCGTACCATATAGGATCGCAACGAAGATATTTTACTCTTCCGTCTAGCTCCATCTTATGGATTTCCATAACATTTTTCCTAATTCCCTTTAATGTAATTTCTTTCTTACATATAGGACATTCACAAGCATAATCTTCATAATACAAATCATCTTGGAATGGTTCTTTTACCACATGACTAAATTTGTAATCACTAGGTATTGCAAATGGTTCAACTGTATGTATTTTAGATGACTGTGTTGATTTATATAAGTCATTATTTAATTTACGAATCCTTGAACTCATATTCTCAAGCATTTTCTTAGCCATCTCTGAGCAGTTAGCTAAAAACAAATGTAAATTATCTTTATTAACTGCTACACATACAGTATCCTCAAGTGCAATACAAGATGCACTTCTAGGCTCATTATCAAAAATTGCCATTTCTCCAAAGAAGTTTCCTTCCTTTATCTGTGCAACTTCTGTAAGATTCCCCAATGCACTAGTTATATATACACCTATTGTTCCTTTTAGAATAATGTACATTTCGCTTCCTGGCTGACCTTCGTAACATACATATTCGTCCTTCTTAAAGGTTTTTGGAACTGATATACTTTTTAAAGATTGTATAGTTTCTGCATTCATTATATAGCCTCCGTTATATTAATTTGTGTTGGTTACATCTATTTTTTTTTAACTTTTCACATATTTTATTTTAACTATTAAATATTATGCTCTAATCTAAGAAACCCTCTTTTTCTAACAATTGTAATGATTTTATCTTGTTCTCCTCTAATGCTGTTTCTACCAATACTGTTGCATTATTCATATATTTCTTATAGTGGGTATAAAATTCTTGTCTATTTATCTTGCCATCGCCCCATGCTAAATGCAAATCACTAACTAAATCATTATCATTTATATGAATATGTTTTATGTATTTGCCTAGTTTTCTACACCATTCCTCTAATGGAATCTTGGTTAGTGATGCATGAGCATAATCTAAACATACTCCGTAATTTTCATATTTACATAAACCCTCTGATAACTTTTCCATTATATCTGGATTGGCATCAAACATATTCTCTATATAGATATTTATATCTTGATTCTCTTCTAGTATCTGTCCCCATACACGAATATTTTCTTCTAACCATTGACTTATATAAGCATCGGCATTAAGAAATGGGTTGTAATTAGTGTGAAATACTACTGCCTTTACTCCCAATCTTCTTGCCACCTCTACACTTTCTTCTATTCTCATTAGAGATATTTCTTTTATTTTCTTGTCTAAACTAAATGGAATCACATCAAAAAATGCTCCATGCATAGTACAATAATCTGGCAACTCCATTTCTTTATATTTACTTACTAATTCATCTAATTGTTTCTTGTCATCTAATACATTAGGATTAAAGAAATCATTATATTCATAGCCTAGATTATACTTTTTTGCTATTTTTAGTGTTTCTTCCATATCATTTATATTTGGTATAATAAGTATTCTTTTCATTTTATTTATCCTCCATTTTAAAGGTATCTACTGGACTTGTGTAATTATTTACACCTGTTATTGAATAAACAAACACGCCCTTTGACTTACCTTTAAGTGGAATCTCTCCAACCTCTTCAACTGTTATTCTATCTTTTACTTGTTCATATACTGTATCACTTATATATACTGTTCCCCTAGGTGCGTTAGCCTCCAATCTTGCTGATGTATTTACCGTATCACCTATGGCAGTATAATCCATACGGAAATCACAACCTATGTTTCCAACTACGGCAGGACCACAATTTACACCAACACCAAATCCTACATGTTTGCCATATCTCTCTACAAATTGTTTCTCTATTTTGTTACCACCTTGCACTATATCCCATGCTGCCAAAACTGCTCTATATACATAATCTTCTGTATCAAATGGTGCATTAAATACAGCCATTGTTGCATCACCAATAAACTTATCCAAAGTTCCACCATGTCTAAATATACAGCTTGTAGTAAGTTCCAAATAACTATTCAATATGTCTACTACTTGCTCTGGTTCCAAACTTTCTGATAAAGGTGTAAAGCCTCTAATATCAACAAATAAAACTGCTACATCTCTATTTTCTCCACCTAACTTCAACTCATATGTTCCACTTTTTGCTATCTCGCTAACAACCTGTGGTGCCACATATTTACTAAATGCCTTTTCTATACTTTGCTTAGCTGCTCTAGCTCTATAATAGTGTAATGCTATATAGTATATTGCTATTACTATTGCTAAAACAGGTGTTACTAAGTTATTCCATGAATAACCTTCTTTAAATAGTAACGCTCCTATTCCGATCTTTCCTAAAGCTACTCCTAAACATAAAATTACTATTTTTAAAACACTTAGTTTTTCACATACTATTATAAGTAATATAGTTACTAATGCTGCAATTAATCCATTTATCCAACTTGGTATACTATCTAATGTTTTTCCTTCCATTAATGCTTGAATTACATTGGCATGAATTTCAACTCCATACATTTGTTGACCTCTATCAACTGGTACGAAATAGGCATCCATCATACCTGCTGCATATGCACCAACAAGTACTATGCAATCGTCAAATGCTTCACTTGGTATAGTACCATCTAATACATCACATAAAGATACATTTTCGTAATCTGAAACTGTACCACTATATTTAAAGCTCATTACCCCATCTTTGTGAGGAAACTTTGCTTTCTTCCCTTGTTGTTTCATATATTTTTCATATATCTTAGCTGAAAAACTGTTTGTTCTTGTTCCATCCTCCTCATCAAAATGAATAAATGAACTTCTAATTACACTATCATCGTTATCCATAAGTGCATTAACAAAACCTTGCTCTGTTGTTTTAGCAAGTTTCTTATATGGCATTACTTTTTCTTGTACTGTCATAGCATTTGACACAAGATTACCATTACTATCTGTTACTATATCCTTGGTAAATACATAACTAAATCCAGTTACTACGTTATTATATTTTCCACATAAATTGGCAAATCTCTTATCTGACTTTTTCTCTTTTTCACTACTAAATAGAACATCAAAGCCTATAACAGCTGGTTTTACCTCTTTAGAAACACATAATGTTTCAACCAAATCTGCATAGACATCTCTGTTCCACTTTGAAAAATCACCTAACTTATTCATTGTTCTATCATCTATTTTTATAATCTTTATTTTAGCATTTACATTGCCTGGATTATGATATACATAGTCTTCAAACATCTTATCTACTGAGCCAAATACACCTTTTGCCCCCAATACAAATGCAATAATCCCACATACTATACTAATAAGACATTTCTTCATCTTCTTTCACCTCTGTAAAAATGGCATTTTTCTATGTTGTTTATCGACTAAATAATTTTTTCCGATTAACAGTGTATTTTTAATTTGTAATAGTAAATTTTTACTACTTAATGATAAATATTCCCTTTTTTACAATAATAGTCAATTTATGGTATAATTATATATAATGGTGTTAAATGAGAATGGGAGGTCTGGGCTTATGCGAAAATCATCTACTCTTTATATAAAGATTTCAGTATTATTAGAACTAATTCTTATTCTTATATGTATATTTCAATCTATTATTCATGATGTACATCCTAATGTAGGTTCTATAAAAGATGCTGTTGATATGACTGAAGGATGGTATGATAAGGATGGTAATGAAGTAGTACTTGAACCTTTATTAAGCAATAAATCAGTTAAATTTGGTAAAACTACTAGCATTTATTATGATTTGACAGAAGATATTAAACCAGGAATGTCAATGTGCTTCAGATCTTTAAGCACTAATTTTAAAGCATATATAGATGATAAGTTAATTATTGCTCCTACATATTATAAAAGTCCTTTCTCCTGTAAATCAACAGGCTCTCAATGGCATTTTTATACTTTTACTGAAGAAGATATGGGCAAAACTATAGAAGTTAAGTTAAAGTTTTTCTATAATGATACAGCTAATTATTTTGAAAATGTCTTAGCTTGTAACTCTCACGATTATATACTTAACGCTATTACAGCTAGACTTGGCGAAATTATAATTGCTCTTTTTATACTTGCAATTGGTTTATTTATTACAATCGTGGGTATATACTCAAAATACAATTTGAATTTAAATAAACACGTCCTTGTAACGTTAGGATTGTTTTCTATTACTCTTTCTACATGGACATTACTGGAATCTCACATAATTGAACTATTGTTTAATTGTTCTCAACTAGTTCAAATTATGGCTTGTAATATGTTATTTTTATTGCCAATTACAATACTACAATTTTTCAGATATGTATTTAATCAAAAGTATCATCCTATAATAAATTACACTTCGTTATTAGATACAGTAATTTTTATCCTTGCATGGATTTTACAGATAACAGGCATCCAAGATTTTCATGATACTTTATACTTAGCATTTATCTCTATAATATCTGCAGGTTTAATGTGCGTTATTATAGTACTTATTGAAAATAAAGATATCTTAAAAACAAAATCAGCTAATACATTAAATTATAACGGTCCACAAGCAAACTATATGAAACTTACACTTTTTGTTGTATTTTTGCTTTGCCTATTAATTGATTTTGTTAACTTTTATATAAATCCACAAAAAATAAATGGATTACTCTCTAGAGCTTCATCAATATTTGCAATAGCTTTATGTATTATAATTGCCGTACGAAATATTGTATCAATCTCCGAAGAGTTTAATCACGCAACTGCAATCAATAAAGTTGCTTATAATGATGTTTTAACTGGATTATTCAACAGAACTGCCTATAAAGAAAAAATTGAACAACTTAATAGTAACAGCAATCCAAATTCCTTTATTGGTTTTGTAATGTTTGATGTTAATAACCTAAAGTATGTAAATGATAATCTAGGTCATAACTATGGTGATGAATTAATTATATCTGCATCCCAAATTATAAAAGAGACTTTTAATGATGAATCTATTACATTATTTAGATTAGGCGGTGATGAATTTATAGCAATTATAGAAAGTGCAAATGCAAGAGAAATGTACAAAATTGCTTCATTACAATTTAAAACAAATATTCATAACTTTAACAATTTCTATAATAAAAAATATCATCTTGCCATTGCACATGGTGCTTCATTCTATTCAGCAAATAGCAAAAAAACTATTTCTCAAATCATTGAAGAAGCTGACCATCTTATGTATGAAAACAAACAGGAATATAAGAAAACTCACCCTGTTCAACCATTATAAGATTTAAATACAACCTTAAATATAATAAAAAAGGAGATTCTTTATCAATCTCCTTTTTTATTTCAAGCAAATATTTTTTTATTAATAGATATATTTTGTTATTTTTTTACAACTAATTTATTTTAATTATTTTTAGTTGTCATATTAATTTAATGTGTTAATTATTTGTTATAATTAACGATTTTACCAAAGTCTGGTTTTAATGAAGCTCCACCTACAAGTCCACCATCTATGTCTGCTTGTGCAAATAATTCTGGTGCACTATCAGCTGAAACACTTCCACCGTATTGGATACGGATTGCTTCTGCTGTATCTGTATCGTAGATTTCTGCTATACATTCACGGATTGCCTTACATACTTCTTGAGCTTGCTCAGTAGTAGCAACCTTTCCTGTTCCTATAGCCCAGATTGGTTCGTAAGCTATAACTGCTGTTTTAGCTTGCGCTGAAGTTACATTTAAGAATGCAACTTTAATTTGTTGACGAATAAAGTCAATTGTAACTCCTTGTTCTCTTTGAGTTAATGACTCTCCACAACATATAATTGGTGTAATGCCATGCTCAAATGCCTTAAGAACTTTCTTATTAACTGTTTCATCAGTTTCTGCGAAATATTCTCTTCTCTCTGAATGTCCTATGATAACATATTTAACACCAATGTCTGTAAGCATATTTGGTGCTATCTCACCTGTATATGCTCCACTTTCTTCAAAGTGCATATTCTCTGCACCTATATTTATGTTAGTACCTTTAGCAGCTTCTATTGCAGTTGTAAGTGAAATTGCTGGTACGCAAAATACTACATCTACATCTTCATTAACTACTAATGGTTTTAACTCGTTTATTAATGTAACTGTCTCTGATGGAGTTTTGTTCATCTTCCAGTTACCTGCTATAATTTTTTTACGCATAGTAAAAACCCTCATTTCTAACTTTTTAAAATATATACTTCTGAATACTAGTTGTTATGTTTGTACTAATCCATATTTTTATTAATTGTTATAGTTTAAATCAAATATTTCATTTAATATAATTATTATAGTATAAAAATCAATATTATTATTCAACTTAAATACTCATTAAAATCAAATATTAATGTTTAATTTTCATCTATTATCATATTCATCATATATATCTAGGAATTATAATCCTATTTGTCGTTTGCTGCTGCAACACCTGGAAGTTCTTTTCCTTCTAAGAACTCTAATGATGCTCCACCACCAGTTGAGATATGAGTCATCTTATCTCCAAATCCTAAATTGTTAACTGCTGAAGCTGAATCTCCACCACCAATAATAGTAGTAGCATCTTCTAAATCAGCCATTGCTTTAGCTACTGCTACAGTACCTTCTGCAAATTTAGGCATCTCAAAAGCACCCATTGGTCCATTCCATACAACTGTCTTAGCACCGTTAATTGCTTCTGCAAATAATTCTCTTGTCTTAGGACCTATATCAAGACCTTCCCAGTTATCTGGAATCTGTCCTTGTTCTACTATATCAGTGTTAGCATCGTTACTGAAATCATCTGCGATTACTGTATCAACAGGGATAAGTAACTTAACACCTTTTTCTTCTGCTTTCTTCATCATGTTAACTGCATACTCTTTATAATCTTCTTCAAGAAGTGAACATCCAACTTTTCCGCCAAGGCCTGCCATAAATGTATATGCCATACCTCCACCAATAATTAATGTATCTACTTTATCTAATAAATTCTCAATTACTGGAATCTTTGATGAAACTTTTGCTCCACCTAAAATTGCAACGAATGGTCTAACTGGATTATTAACTGCATTTCCTAAGAAATCGATTTCTTTTTGCATTAAATATCCAACTACTGCAGTATCAACATACTCTGTAACACCAACATTAGAACAATGTGCTCTATGAGCTGTTCCAAATGCATCATTAACAAATACGTCACATAAGCTTGCTAATTCCTTGCTAAATGCTTCACCATTCTTAGTCTCTTCTGCTCTATAACGAGTGTTCTCTAATAAGATAACATCTCCATCATTCATAGCTTCAACAGCTGCTCTAGCATTATCGCCAACTACAGTTGCATCAGCTGCAAATTTAACTTCTTGTCCTAATAATTCAGTTAGTCTCTTAGCAACAGGTGCTAATGATAACTCTGGCTTAGGCTCTCCCTTTGGCTTACCTAAGTGTGAGCAAAGTATTATCTTTCCACCATCATTTATTAATTTCTTAATAGTAGGAAGTGCTGCAACTAAACGATTCTCGTCAGTTATTTTACCTTCTTGTAAAGGTACGTTAAAGTCACATCTTACTAATACTCTTTTTCCTTTTACATTAATATCATCTACTGATTTTTTATTTAACATAAAATGTCTCCTTTCTGACTGGCAAATGCCTAAGTGTATGTATACACCTTATATCATATAAAGGACTAAGCTTGTAGTAAAATACATTTTAACTATAAAACTTAGTCCTTAATTTATCTAATACAATTAATTATATTACTACAGTATTATGTTAAAATTATAAGTAGTTTTGTTTCTGTAGTTATCTATTACTATGCTAATTCAGCAAAGTATTTGATAGTTCTAACCATTTGGCTAGTGTATGAATTTTCATTATCATACCATGAAACAACTTGTACTTCATATAAATCATCAGCAACTTTTGATACCATTGTTTGAGTTGCATCAAATAATGAACCATAAGTAATTCCGATTACGTCTGATGAAACGATTTGATCAGTGTTGTATCCGAATGAATCTGAAGCTGCTGCTTTCATAGCTGCGTTGATTCCTTCAACTGTTACGTCGTTTCCTTTAACAACTGCTGTTAATATAGTAGTTGATCCTGTTGGAACTGGAACTCTTTGAGCTGATCCAATTAACTTACCGTTTAATTCTGGTATAACTAATCCGATTGCTTTAGCTGCTCCTGTTGAGTTAGGAACGATGTTAACTGCACCTGCACGAGCTCTTCTTAAATCACCTTTTCTATGTGGTCCATCAAGAATCATTTGATCTCCAGTATAAGCATGGATAGTTGACATGATACCTGATTGAATTGGAGCATAGTCATTAAGTGCTTTAGCCATAGGAGCTAAACAGTTAGTTGTACATGATGCTGCTGAGATGATTGTATCATCTGCAGTTAATGTATTCTCGTTTACGCTATAAACGATTGTCTTAAGATCATTACCAGCTGGAGCTGAGATAACTACTTTCTTAGCACCTGCATCGATATGAGCTTGTGATTTTTCTTTTGAGCAGTAGAATCCAGTACATTCAAGTACTACGTCTACTCCGATTTCTCCCCAAGGAAGTTCTGCTGCATTAGCTTTAGCATAAATCTTGATGTTCTTTCCATCAACTGTGATTGAATCATCACCAGCTTCTACAGTATGTCCATCATATCTACCTTGAGCTGAATCATATTTTAATAAATGAGCAAGCATAGCTGGGTTAGTTAAATCGTTAATTGCAACGATTTCATATCCCTCTGCTCCGAACATTTGTCTAAATGCAAGACGTCCAATACGTCCAAATCCATTAATTGCTACCTTTACTGCCATAATTAATTTCCTCCTAAATGTTATAAATAATTATATATGATAAAAGCTTAACAAATTTTGTAACTTTGTTAAATCTCTCTCAATCCTATTACATTCTAACTGTTTTGCATCAAAAAGGCAAGCACTATTTTAACAAAATCTTATAGATTTTACATAGGTTTTACATTATTTTTTTACCTAGTACTTTTCGACATTCTTACCTCTACATTTTAGCATATAAAAATGGAGCAAAAAGTCCCCTATTAGTTTCAATATTAAAACACACCCAAATGCTAAATAACAAAGATGACAATACTTTACGAAATTGTTCGCATCCTCCGTAGGAGTTTTTATTTTATAGGAAATAATAATCTCAGATTGTACTCTCATATAAAACAAAAAACAAACCAACAAAAGGATATACTATAATTCAATAATTATAATATACCCTTTTATTAGTTTATATTTTATATAACTTTTTCTTTTTACATTTTGCCTTGTTTTACATTTTACATTTTACATTTTACATATATTATCTATTTAAAAATACTCTTCTTAGAATGCTCTTCTCTTTCTTATTATTACTGCTGTTACACCTCCAACTACTGCCATTGCAGCCATAATGAATAAAACATTCATATTAAATGCATCTGCTGTCTTTGGTGTTTCATCTGTTCCTAAATCTGAACCTGTTTGTGCTCCTGGAGTTGAACAATCTGTTCCTGGAGTTCCTGCCCCTGGAGTTTCTTCATCTGGATTCTCTACTGTTGGTGCTCCTTCCTCTGGATTTTCTATTATTGGTGCTCCTGATTGTACTTTAAATAAACTTTCATTTAATTGAAGTGTAGGTGATTTTAATGGTATTTGTTTTGATATACTATAGTTAAATACTGCACTTCCTGATGAATCTTTTGTTACATCTATAGTTGTTCCGTTTGTATATACTTCTTTCTTAGCTGAGATATATTCTGCTGGAACTTTTGATTTCTTTAATTTAATAATAAATGATAGCTCATAAACTTTCTTTTCTAACTTTTGTCCCCATGTAAATGTTACTGTATTCTTTGCAGAATCAACTTTACCTGTAACTGTACTGTCATTTGACTTTATTGTAGATTCAATAATTTCATATTCATCTGGTACTTTATCTACTAAAGTATTTCCTGTAATTATTTGACTAAATGTTCTTTCAGTACTCTTAAATGCATTTGCTAAGTTACCTAAAGTTGCTGTAACTTGTGCTCTTGCTGTAGCTTCAAAGAACATTTTGTTTCCAGCTGTATCTTTAGTACACATTTCCTTTAATACACTATGATTACTTGTTGCGTGTGTATATCCTATAGTTGCAATTCCAACATCACTAAATTTACTTTTTATAATGTTTGTTTGATTAATAGCACACTCTGAATCATTAGCTCCTAATGCAATATCTGCTCCTGTTTTAGTTGTACAGTTTACTGTTTTATAACATTGCTCTGGAACACCATCTGATTGGAATACAATAAGTTTATTCTTAACTCTTGATTCTCCTAACATTAACTGTGCTTCATATAATGCTTCTTGGAAATTAGTTCCCCACATTACTGGGTCAAATTGTAAAGTTCTAATTGCTGTTGTTATTTTATTCTTATCTGATGTAAAATCAACTGCTCTTATACCTGTTGATCCCATAGTTACAAGACCAACTCTTACGTTAAATCCTGGTGTGTCAATCATTTGTGCTGCAAAGTCTGCTGCTGCATCTTTAGCTGCTTGAAATTCCGCTCCCATGCTTCCTGAATTATCTAATACTATGATAATATCAGCATCTCCTGCTTTTGATACAACATTAACAACTTGATCTGGTGCATTAGTTGCATCAATTTTAAATGAAACCTTGGCATATGGATTACCACTTGCATCATTTGGTTTACCATCTAATTGTGTCCACTCTGCAGATTTTGTTATTGATATGTTATCCTTTGTTTCAGAAACACTAGGTGCAGCCATAGCAATTGTTGTATTAGCAACCATTGCACATCCTACTATTAACATTCCTAGCTTCATTCCCCATGTTTTTTTCATAATTTGTATCCCCCCTGAAAATACATTTCTCTTTGTTAAATATATTATAACATCTTATTAACAAAAATACAATATATTCTTAATAATTTTTTAATAATTTATTAACCAATCATTAAACCTTGTTTTTTCGAGCTATAACTGCACCTATGCCACCTATATTCATTTTTTCATCTATTGTATTTCCCATAAATATTAAATAATTATAAACTAATTTATTAATATTTTATTTATATATCAAAATGAGCCAACAATAATATATACTATAATTTATTGTTGACCCATTCTCTAAATTAATTTTTCATATCTTTTATTATTTCTTACCTACATTGAGTAATATAACTCTTTATATCTTATAGCTGAATGCTTCCATGAATTGTCTGTATCCATAGCTCTATCAACCATTTTATTCCATTCTCTCTTGTTACCATAATATACTTTTCTAGCATAATTTATTGTATCTAACATCTCATGAGCATTATAATTAGCAAATGTAAAACCTGTACCTAATGATTCATACTCATTATACGGTATAACTGTATCCTTAAGACCACCCGTCTCTCTTACAATTGGTATTGTTCCATATCTTAAACTCATTAATTGGCTTAATCCACATGGTTCAAATAAGGATGGCATTAAATACGCATCTGCTGATGCATACACTTTATGCGCCATATCATTAGAATAATATATATTAGCAGAAACTCTGTCTGGATATTTCCAAGCAAAATGTCTAAATAAATTCTCATATTGTTCTGTTCCTGTTCCAACAACTACCAATTGAGTATCTTCACGACATAACTCTTCTATTACATAATCAACTAAATCTAATCCTTTTTGCTCTGTAAGTCGTGAGACTATGCCAATCATAAACTTATTAGGATTAACCTCTAAGCCCAATTCTTTTTGTAGTTCCATTTTGTCCTTAACTTTTTCTTTTCTAAAAGTTCTTTTATCAAAATTATATTTTATATACTTATCTGTACTTGAGTTATATTCATCATAATCTATACCGTTACATATTCCTACTAAATCGTGAGATCTTGACCTGATTACTCCATCTAACCCTTCACCATAAAATGGTTGTTTTATTTCTTGAGCATAATTCTCACTAACTGTTGTAATCTTATCTGCGTAAACTATTCCACCTTTTAAATAGTTAGCATCTCCATATGCTTCTAATTTGTCTGACGTAAAATGATATGGCATAAGACCTGATAATTCTCTTACAAAATCTATTCCCCATACACCTTGGAACTTCAAATTATGAATAGTCATAATTGACTTTATTCCTCTATAAAATTCATATCTAGAATAAACATCTTTTAATAATACTGGTATAAGACCTGTCTGCCAATCATGACAATGTATAATATCAGGTCTAAAATCAATTACCGGCAAAGCTGATAATACAGCCTTACAATAATATGCAAACTTTGGAATGTCATATCCCATATCTCCATATGGTGTCATTCCTCCAAAATAATATTCACTATCTACAAAATAAACTTTTATTCCATCATACTCTGTCTCTAAAACACCAACATATTGGTTTCCTGTATTCATCTCAACTTGAAAATTTGTTATATATTGCAATTTTTCTTTATATTTATCTGCCATACAAGAATACTTTGGAATTATTACTCTAACATCAAATTCTTCCTTATCAAAACACTTAGGTAATGATCCTACAACATCGGCTAATCCACCTGTTTTTATAAATGGCACACATTCTGATGCTGCGAATAAAATCTTCTTCATATTCTAACCACCTGTTTAAATACACCTTTCTGTCAATTAACTTCCGCATAACATTATAGCCTAATCTTTTGTAAATTTCAATTTTCTTTTCATATTCCTTTCTAGAGAAGATTTCTGCAAGTTTTACTTTTCCTTTCTAGGGTCGAAAAGAGAGAAGATATAGATGTTTTTGCTCAGGCACGCAAATCCCGCAAAAACATCTATATCCTCTTTCTTTTCTAATTTGAGTGATAGCTCAAATTTTAAAAATCTTAAACTGAAAATTTTTGTTTATAATCTAATCTTATTCTATCTGAGATAAGAGCAACAAATTCTGAATTTGTTGGCTTTCCTTTTCCATGAGATACTGTATAGCCAAATAATTCATTTATTGTATCCATCTTTCCTCTTGACCAAGCCACCTCTATAGCATGTCTTATAGCTCTTTCTACTCTACTTGAGGTAGTTTTATATTTTGATGCTATTGATGGATATAATATCTTAGTAATTGAATTTAATACATCAGAATCATCAACTGACATCATAATTGCATCTCTTAAATATTGATAACCTTTTATATGAGCTGGTACTCCTATTTCATGAATAATATTAGTTACATCTGCTTCTAAATTATATACCTTATCTTCTGTCTTTTTTATATTAGCACTTTCAACAATCTTACTTTGCTTAATCTCGTTCATTTCTCTATAAGTTTGTTTTATTCTATTAAGTAATAAAGTACTGTCAAATGGTTTTAATATGTAATAGCATGCACCTAATGCAAATGCATTCTCTGTTATTCTTTCACCATTAGCTGCTGTAATAACTATAATTGATGGTACTTTTTTTAATCTGCTTTGGTTCTCTTTTATCTGCTCCATTACTCCAAGTCCATCAACCAAAGGCATAACCATATCCAATAAAATTATATCTGGCTCCTTCTCATCAATTACTGATAAAATACTTAAACCATCTGTTAATTCTGCTACAACCTCTATATCATCATCATTCTTTAGTATCGTTGACATCATGTCGAGCATTAGCTCATTATCATCTGCAATTACAACTTTGATTTTACTCATAATCTCCCGTCCAATCCTTTCTTAACAATTAATACTTCCTAATCAAAGTATGGGGGTCTCCCCCTACCACGCATGACATCCCAAATATTTACACTTTTACATGTTTTTATCACGCAAATTGAATTATATCACAACTTATGACAAATGCAATCATTTTTCATCGCAACATTCGACAAATTATGATTCCTAATCATTAATAAACACCTACTATCATTGATATAAGTACAAGAATTATTAAATGTATTGGATATAATGCATAAAATAACCACTTTAATCCTTTTCCTTTTTCTCCATTATACATTGCAATAGGTATAACACCTATTAATGCAAATAACTGTATATAATTTAATGATAATCCACTTATTAACAATGCACCTACAGCATATGCTGCAACTGGTTTTTGTCGTAATATATACATAACTATAATACATAAAATTCCCATCATTCCATAATCCATAGGGAACTTATTACATATTGCCATATTAATTACAAAAAGAATAAAAATAAGTACCGCATAAACTAAATGAATTAAAAATGCTATAAAATATTGTTTATGTTGTTCTAAATATTTTGATTTTAATTTATCAAAACAACTCAATGCCCAAATAAACAATAATCCTAAAAACAATGTAAAGAAAACATTATTATATTCAAACTCAACAAATTTAGTTTTATTAAATGCAATATCAAAAGGCCATTCTGATATAATTGCAAACATAAATAATCTTAATGCGTATTTCCACACACATCTAGTATGAATAAATCCTTGTACTATTAAATAACAGTATATAGGAAATGATACTCTACCAATTATTCTCATAATCATAATTAATGGATACATTGTATATCCATCATATATTGCATTGTCTATATCTGTTAATACTGTTGCTGCTAAATGATCTATAATCATACATATTAATGCAATTATTTTCAAATGATAGCTATTTATTATTTTATATTTCTTCATGTTTAATAATTAACTCTCTTCCGCCAAGAGTTCCTTCTAATAATCCCTTAATAAGAGATTCATTTTGTTCTCTTGCTTCCTCTTTTAATCCTTCTATATCTGCATTCTTCTTCACATCTTCTTCTGCTTTTTTAACAGCTTTTACAACATCCTCTTTATTTGTCCAATTAAATAATGCTGATTTTTCATCATAAAATTGAATTGAATTAGAATCAACATCTACACTAAACACCTTAACTTGTGGAAGTGTAAGTGTTACAGTTGTATCTGTAATTGCTATATCTGTTTCTGACAATTCAACTCCAGCTTTAACTTCTGCACGATATATCATTGAAAATGCTTTTTTTGTTATAAATGGTACTTTACCATCACTGTATTGAACCAAACCATTATATGTTAACTTTGCAGTTGTAAGCTCACTTACCCTCTCTAACTTTTCACTTATAAAAGTACTTGATAATGTTGGTTCATCACCTTTTGCAAAAATAGTTTCTGCTTTGTTCATTGTATGAATAACCACTACTGCAATTATTGCAACTGTAAGCATATTAAAAAATGCTCTTCCTACTCCACCTTTTTTCTCGTTACCGTTATCTGCCATGTTCTTTCAGTCCTTTCGTATAAATATTTAGATACAGACCTATTATCTACATCTATATTAGTTGTGTCATCATTATGACACCATTAATTATACACGATTAGACATAATTTTCAAATGTTCTATATATTTTTTCCTAGTGTAAAATTAATTAATAAACTCAAAATCCCTTACGCAGAAAACAATGGGCAAATAAAAGGGGATACTCAACATCAGTATTCTGCAATAGTTGAGTATCCCCTTTTATTTCTATTTTTTTACTTATATTTCCATCTCATTGTTATATTATATCATATTTTCAATAAATATCCCATAACCACGGGTAGGGTCGTTTACCAAAACATGTGTTACAGCTCCTACCAACTTCCCATCTTGAATAATTGGACTCCCGGACATCCCTTGAACTATTCCACCTGTTTTTTTCAGCAATTCTTTATCAACTATATGAATTACAAAATTTTTATTAGAATTGCCACTATTAATATCAATTTGCTGTATATTTATCTTATAATCTTTAATCTCATCACTAACTTTTGTTCTTAATGTTGCTTTGCCAACCTTTAAATCTTGTTTTAAAGCAATTTTGTATCTGTCCTTTAAATTATCATTCCCTATTTGTTCAGTTAAATTATCATTATTTTCTATTAATCCATGTATTCCATTTGGCGAATTATAAGCTAAAGTTCCTAATCTATGCTTTTCACTGTGATTAATCACCCCAACTAGCTCACCAGGATTATCCTTTATTCCCTTTACTATATCTACTATTCCTGCTTGAAAAATTGCACCTTTTTTTACAGTCATTATCGTATTAGTATCTACATCATTAATACCATGTCCAAGTGCTCCATATGTTTTATTACTTGGGTCGTAATATGTTAAAGTTCCTATTCCTTGCATATCATTTCTTATCCAAATTCCTAACTTAGAATCAGATCTATTCATTTTAACACCCTTTACAACAACATCAAACTTATGCCCATCTCTTCGTATTGTTAAATTTACTTTTGTAGAATTATACTCTTTTAAAATATCAATAAATTCCTTCTTATTAGATAACTTATGTCCATTCAATGCCAATATATAATCTCCACTTCTCACAACTTTGGATGCATTAGAAGTTTCTACACCATTAGCTGATTTAATCTTACTCGTTCCAAGTACTAACAAACCATCTGTTTCCATATATATTCCAACTGGAATTCCTCCAACGAGCATTTCCTTATCCTCAATTACTTTTACATTAACTTCTTTTAATTTTATCAAACCAAATGCTTTTAAATCCGCTTTAAATTCTCCTACCTTACTTGATTTTAATGAAAAATTATCACAAATTGATATCTCTGTATTCTGATTCTTAATTTTCTTGTTATCTACACTAAGAACCCCAACACTTTTTTGATCAAATATCGCTGTTAAAGGTAGTGATGATTTAAACTTTCCTACTTTATTAACTTTAATTGTAATATCTCTTGGAATATCATTTTTTATATAGCAATAACTATATGTTATTGTTCCCATTATTGCTATAATGCATAAACTTAGTACAAATCTTCTATATGCCTTTAACTCTTTTTTATTCTCCATTATTCTCATAAAAAAACTCCTTAACACTTGCTTTATATAAGTATTCACAAGTAAGGAGTTTTTTATACATTTTAAAAATCATTCTATGCATTCATGCATTTTATACCCTGTGCCAATTGAATCATCTCTCTGGCATTAGACAATACTGATTCAGTTATTTGAACTCCACCTATAATACGTGCAATTTCATTAACTGCTTCACTATCTGATAATCTATATATATCACTTCTTGTATTCTCTCCATCACTTATCTTACCAATAACAAAATGTGTATCTGCCATTGCTGCAATTTGAGGAAGGTGAGTTATACAAATTACTTGACGTTGTTTTGCTATAACCGCAAGTTTCTCTGAAACTTTTTGTGCTGTTCTTCCACTAATTCCTGTATCTATTTCATCAAAAATAAGTGAATCGATTGAATCCATATTAGCTAGAACAGACTTTATTGCAAGCATAATTCTAGAAATTTCACCACCAGATGCTACTTCTGACAAAGGTCTTAGTAATTCTCCTGGATTAGTAGAAATATAGAATAATGCGTCATCAATTCCCTTCTCTGTATAATCCTTTGTTCTGTTAAAAATCATCTCAAACTGCACATCTAAGAAATTCAAATCTATAAGAGATTCACGTATTCTATCTGTTAATATCTTGGCATTATTCATTCTTATACTAGATACCTTTTCTGATAAAATATTAACTTTAAATTCTAAACTATCTACCTTAATCTTAAGACTTTCTACATATTCATCGTAATTCTTTAATTTACTTAACTTCTCCTCTTGTTGTTTCATATATGATAAAATCACGTCAATAGAATTACCATACTTCATCTTAAGACCATTAATTAAGTTTAGTCTTTCTTCTACTGTTGCTAATTCTTCTGAAACATCATCACATCTATCCATATAGTTAACAACATCTTTATTCAAATCACTTAAAAGACTCTCTACTGTAATTAATTGTTCTAAATATTCTTCTAAACACTCATCTAAAGTACTCACCTTAGATAATTCTCTTACACTTCTTGCCACATTATCTGCTGCAGATTCTGATACTGAATCAGACAAATAATTATGTACACATGATAAAGAACTCATAATTGTGTTCATACTTGATAATTTCTTAAATTGATTATCTAATTCTTCATCTTCACCAACTTTTAACTCTGCATTTTTTATCTCATTAATCTCATACTCTAAAAATGAAATCTCTCTATTTCTACTCTCTTCATCTACAACAGAAGTCTCTAGTTCTTTTCTTGCCTTTACATATTCCTTATATATACTAGCTAATTCATCAAGCAAATCTCCTAATTCATCTTTAGCAAATTTATCTAATAAATTAAGATGATTCTTCTTCATCAAAAGAGAATGATTCTGATGTTGTCCATGAACATCAATTAATATCTCTCCCATTCTTTTAAGAGTAGTATTAGTTACATTCTCTCCATTAACTTTATTAATACACTTAGTCTGTGTAATCTTCTTTGAAATAATAACCATATCATCTTCTACAGTTATTCCTAAATCTTCTAACTTCTGTCTCTTAACCTCTGTGTCTACACTAAAAACTAGCTCAACCAATGCATATTCTGCACCTTTTCTAATTATATCTTTACTAACCTTACCACCAAGAGCTATCCCTATAGAATCTATTATTATTGACTTACCTGCACCTGTCTCACCAGACATTATATTAAGTCCTTCTGAAAACTCAACTTCAACTTCTTCTATTAATACTAAATTCTTAACGTGTAAACTTTCTAACATATACCCTTCTCACTTTCTATAAATTGTTATAAGCGAAACATCACTCGAACAAGTTTTCGCTATCCACATTTATAGTTATAACACATCGAACAAACATTTGCAATACCTTTTCCGAAAATTTGTTCTGTTTTTTAATACAAACTCTAATTTGTAGGTTTCTTGTGCCCCTGTTGTTCCGACAGGGGCATGGTTGTGGTATTTAAGTTTCTTTATAATTTGAGCTATCGCTCAAATTAGGGATCATAGGCTCCGCACGAGTTTTAGTTTACAGTTCTAGTGACGCAATAATACGGGTTCGAATATATATGTTTAATGGACGTTCTCACTTGACTTTGCACCTAGTAGTACTAAGTTCTTTCTGCGCTGTCGCTTGAAATCACTAAGTGCTAAGGTGCGCAGACACCATTTAACATATATATTCGAGCCCCTTTATTATTTGCTGTGTACTAAAGCATATAGATATAATTATTCTTTGTTTTATAAATCTACCCATGAGAGCCAAAACAGTAATTATGGTAAGAATATAACAAAAAAAGGAATATCTTATAAAAGCTATAATACTCATAAGCAAGGGTTAAAATTTAAGAGGAATATAGTATATTTTTCGGGGTTTGCAAACCGTCGGCGTTTAGTGAATACGAGCATAAATTATGCGAAGTATGAACTTAACGACCGTTACGCTTTGCAACGGAGCGCAAGCGGTGAGAAAAATATATTATATTCTCTTAAATTTGGAACTAACATAAAAGTCTAAAACTTTTGCGAAGCTCAAAATTAATTAGGCCTCTGTCAGAATGACAGAGGCCATAGAGCTCGATAAATTATAGGTTGTTTAAGTTTGAACTTACTATGGATTTGTTACAGAATTATTTGTATCACTTTTACCATCATCTTTAACATTATTGTCAGTAGCATCACCAACCATATCATCAACGCCATCTGTTACGTCGTCAACAACATCATCTACTCCATTTGCAGCGTCATCAATAGCATCAGTAACGCCATTAGCCGCATCATCTACAACATTGCCATTGTCATCAATTGTACCGTCATTAGAATCATCTCTGTTAACATTTGCATCATCAGTCACATCACCATCATGATTATCATCAGTTATACCATTATCATCTTTAGTATTAGCATCATCTGTTGCTTTTTCATTTGTATTATCATTTCTTGCAGTTTCATTGCTGCTACCACAACCTGTCATACAAGCGCATAAAAGCACTGCCATTAAAAAAATAAAAATACTCTTTTTCATATAATCCTCCTATACATGTTATCTAAAACATAACACTAAAATAAAAATTACTATATACATATTGTTTTCATTTTTTATTATTTCATACACAAAAAAATTTCATTTTTTAAAACATAAAAATCCCTCAAAAAAATCTTAAGAAAGAATAAACCCTATTTACAGTCATATATAAACTACTTATACTAATGGTAGAAAAAATTCGGGGAGTATATTATGAGTTATATAGAAATTATATCTACGGCAGTTGCTATCTGCCCAATAATAGCATTTATCTTATCTGGAATATATTTTATACTACAATATAAAAAATATGGTTCTGTATCATTTTTCAGAACATTTATATTATATACATTTTTGTTATACTGTATATGCGCTTACTTTTTAGTAATTCTTCCTCTTCCTAATAGAGAAGAAGTTGCTAGACGTACAGGTCCAACTACTCAATTAATTCCTTTTAATGTAATAAAAGTATTTGTAGAAGATTCGGGTTTTACACTTACAAAACCTTCTACATATTTAACCGCACTTACCTCACATGAATTTTTACAACCTACTTTTAATTTTCTATTATTGTTACCACTAGGATTTTATTTAAGATATTATTTTAAGCTTAAAGCAAAAAAAGCATCCAAAATTGCTTTATTAACTACTATATTTTTCGAATTAACACAATTTAGTGGTTTATATGGTATTTATTCTAGACCTTATAGATTATTAGATGTTGATGATTTAATGCTTAATTATAGCGGTTGTATGTTAGGTTTCTTAATTGCACCTATATTTGTTGCCGCATTGCCTACAAGAGAAGAAATTGATAACAAAGCATATAAACATGGTGCACATATTACACTTATGCGTAGAGCCTTCGCTAATTTTATTGATATATTAATAACTGCATTGGTATATAGCATATGCCTTTTATTTGTATATGCAGTATATCATATATCATTCTTAAATGAACTTGCTACCTTTAAACAATTTGAGCATCAATTACCTTATATACTTGCTATAGGTTATATTATAATAAATGTTTTATATCATATTATCTTTATATTAGCTATAGGTGGTAGCACTCCTGGAAAATACATTTTAGGAATAAGAATTATAGATAAACGTGAAAAAAAATTATCAAAATTTAGAATTTTAATTAGATATATATTATACCTATCTTTAACATATGCTATTCCTTTAAGCATAATATATATCTATTATAAATATTTACTTAATAATCTTATAGCTGCAATAGTTATGGGCATAATTCTTGCCCTTACTTTAGTATACACAATTATTCGTGTAATTGTTGGTATCTTTTCAAATAAATATACCTATTTTTCATATGAACTTCTAACACGAACTAAGCTTTCAACAGTAATAAAAGATGATAATTCATCTTCCATACTTCAAAATCAATCATACTAATTTATTGCTCCTACATCATTAAAAGGATAAATTTTGCATAAAGCTTTTCCCACAATAGAGTCGTATGTTAGTAGTCCAATTTCCTTTTCACGACTATCTTTACTTACTTCTCTATTGTCTCCCAACACAAAATAATCGTTACTTCCAAGTAAAATTGTATCCTTTGCTAATTTTCCATCTGTAAAATTATTATATCCATATGGATCATTTAACTTCTCACCATTAATATATATTGTACTATTTTCAATCTTCACTGTTTCCCCTGGTAAACCTATAACACGTTTAATATAAAATAAATCTTTATCCTCTGGATAAGGTTGAAATACGATAATATCATATCTATTTATCTTTTTAAATTTATATGATACTTTTTCTATAAGCAAATGTTGCTTATTATGTAAAGTAGGCTCCATAGATGCGCCTGATACTCTAACATGTTGTACTAAAAATGTTCTCACCAATAGTATTATACACACTGATATTGCTATATAAATAATCATCTCTATAGTATATTTTTTCAATGTTGTAAATATAGCCTGCTTATCTTTTGTTTCTAATACTTCAACTTTCTCCATATTACTCCTCCTATACATCCCATCTAAATCAAAAATATATATAGTTCTCAATTGTACTTTACTCAAAAAGTACAAGCTACCTTGATATATAAACTATTTCACCATAAAAAGCTTCACACAAATATTTTTTGAAAAAAGTACAAAAAAAAATGCTTAATAATAATTATTGACTAATTACTATTAAACATTTCGTCATTTTATTCTTCGTCGTTAACAATTTTAACTTTTGAATTATATAATTCTTCAACAGCTATTGATAATGGCTTATTACATTTTGCCTTTACTAATGGTTCTCTACCATCTATAAGTTGTCTAGCTCTTTTTGCTGTTGCTAAAACAATCGAATATCTACTATTAACTACAGGTTGCTCTCCTGGCTCTACCTCACTATTTACTACTGTCATTAAATCTGTATATGATGGATGTAACATAATATTGTCTCCTTTCAATTATTCATTATCATCATTATATTGTTCTATAAAATTCGCAATAAACTCTGCATGTTTATGACGAAGTTTCATCTCATTCATAACAATGTTGTGAATCTCATCTGCTGCCTCTTCCACGTCATTATTCACTATAACATTATTATATTGTTCTATGTATCCAGTTTCTTTTACAGCTCTATTAAGTCTCTTCCTTATAGTCTCCATATCTTCTGTTCCACGATTAACTAGTCTTTCTTTCAATGTAGTGTAATCTGGTGGAGTAACAAATAACAACAATGCATCTTTAAATTTCTTACGAACTTCTAATGCTCCTTGCATCTCAATCTCTAATATTATATTGCTACCTTTTGCTAATTCTTCTTCTATGTATGCTTTTGGCGTACCATAATAATTACCTACATATTCAGCCCACTCAACAAATCCATCTTCTTTCATTCTTGCAATAAACTCTTCCTTTGTTAAGAAGAAATATTCCTTACCATGAGTTTCTCCTTCTCTTGGTTTTCTTGTTGTTGCTGAAATTGATAATTTATATTGATCTGGATATTTCTCTAGCATTCTTTTAACTATAGTTCCTTTTCCTGCTCCTGAAAAACCAGACATAACCATTAATATACCTTTGTGTTGCATATAATCATCCTCGTTATTCTGTATATTTTACCTAAACTATTCAATATTCTGAATCTGCTCTCTAATCTTTTCTATCTCTGTCTTAAGATCTATTGCAATATTAGATATCTCAATATCATCTGACTTTGATAAAATTGTGTTTGCTTCTCTATTCATTTCTTGAGAAATAAAATCAAGTTTTCTACCAATACTTTCATTCAAATCTAAAGTCTTTCTCATAGAATCAACATGACTCTTAAGTCGTACTGTTTCTTCATCTACACATATTTTATCGGCATACATTGTGATTTCTGTTGCTAAAACAGCCTCATCAACTTTCGTATCTTCTAAAATTTCTTGAACTTTTGCATATAACTTTTCTCTATAAGTATCAACAACAAGCGGTGATTTCTCCTCTATTAATGTTGTATTATTATATACAAAATCAAGTTTCTCTAAGATATCTTTCTTTAGATTAGCACCTTCTGCTTCTCTTGTCTTAGTTATATTCTTGCAACACTCTTCCACTGCACCAAGAACAAAATCAACTAATGCATCTTCATCTAATGACTGTTCTTCTAATGTTAACACCTCTGGATATCTAGACACATTATAATTAGTCACTTCATTCTTAACTCCAAATTCTTCGGAAATTAAATTAAGATATTTTAAATATTCTGCTGCCATTTCTTTATTGTATTTAACTGCTGCACTTCCTTTTGTGTAATCTTCATATGTTATAAACACATCTATCTTACCTCTTGAAAGTGTTTTCTTAATTGTATTCCTTACTGTTGCCTCTAAGAAATTAAGTTTCTTAGGTAATCTAATAGATATATCACAATATCTATGATTAACAGATTTCATCTCTATTGTAATTTTTCTTTCTTCTGTTACGACTTCGCATCTACCAAAGCCTGTCATACTTTTTATCATTGCTTCAACTCATCTCTTATTATATTTCAAATCCACATTACAGTTTAACAGAATTCCCCATATTAGTCAATTATTTTAATAGTCTTAATCACAGGTTGATTTTCTGGTTGTACTGTACCATTACCGTCAATAGGCTGAACTTTCTTACATATAGCATCAACTATTTCCATTCCTTCTGTAACATGTCCAAATGCAGCATAATCAGCATTTAAAGACAATGCATCTTCATGACAAATAAAAAACTGTGAACTTGCGCTATTATTATTAGCTGACCTTGCCATTGAAAGGGCACCCCTTTTATGTGATAATTGATTATCTACACCATTGTTTATAAACTCTCCTATAATATTATTATCTGAGCCTCCTGTACCATCTCCATTTGGATCTCCGCCTTGAATAACAAAGCCAGATATAATTCTATGAAATGTCAATCCATCATAGAATTTTTCTTTTGCTAAATTAACAAAATTAGTAACAGACACTGGTGCACTATCAGCATCTAATTCAACTTCTATCACACCATAATCAATTATCTCTATTTCGGCATGATGTTTACCTGACAATAAATTCTCAATAGTATCTTTTGTTAAATAATCAACATCTGCCTCTTTTCTTGAATCATCTGCACCCTTATCCTTGCTAGTCGTTTTTGCACATCCTACCATTAAAATAATACTCATTACACATAAAAACATTATACTAATTTTCTTCATTATCAGTCGCTTCCTTCCACACTTTATAGTTATGTTTCGTTGTATTTTTCACAGAATATAACGCTTCATCTGCACGATCTAATGCTTGTTCTATAGCCTTATCTGTATTAGACACAAAACTTGCAATTCCTATACAACATGATAATCGTTTTTCTTCTGGAATTTCTATTTTTTTATTTAATCTTTTCTCTATATTACTTGCAAATCCATCCTCAATTTGCTCATAGATATTCTTTGCTACTTGTTCGGCATAATCTTCATCTTTACCATTGAATATAAGTAAAAATTCATCTCCACCGTATCGTATAGCAATTCCATTATCGCTAGCACATTCTTGTAGTATATTAGCAAATAAAACTAACACTAAATCTCCTATTTCGTGGCCTACTGTATCATTGTAATATTTGAAATTATCTAAATCAATATACATAACAACATTTTTCAAATTATCATCTACATCCATATTCTTTACACTTGTCATAAAACCTTGTCTATTAAGCAAACCAGTAAGCAAGTCTGTAGATGCCATTTCCTCAAGTGCCTTGTTCATTCTTTCTATTTCTTCATGTGTTCTAAGTCTCTCTATTGTATCTATAAATTGACCAAATACATATTTTAGAATCAAGAAATTATTCTGATTAATTACTTTTTTATTAGAATAAACCGTCCTATGCATAAGTAGTAGTCCTATAAATATAGCATCTACTTTATCATTATCCATAATTGGAATACCCACCATAGTAAATACATTAGACTCACCGAACACTCGTAAAACTTCCTCATAATCTCCAAAGCTTTTTTCTGTTCTATGAGTAACAAATGCACTTCTATTCTTATCAAAATATTCACTTATAACAGAAACTTCTTGTCCAGATAAATATCTATCATCATCTGAATATATTAATTTCATCTCACCATCAGTTGCTTTTAAATAATACACACTATCAAAACTAAAGTTGTTTTGCAATGTCTTCATAGAACTAACAACTACTTCCTCAATACTAGAACTTTCTTTGTCTAATCTATCTTGCCATTGAGATATAAAATTAATATCATTTAATCTATTCTTTAATTGTTTCTCTACAGCATAATCTGAAGATTTCTCTAATATATCTTTTATAGTAATTCCATTTAAAGTAAAATTAATCTTCTTAATAGCAATCTCTTTGCCTGTAAGTTCATCCTGAAGCATATTTTGACGCTCGTAATATCCATTTTGATTACAATAATATATACCTTCATTTAAAATTTCTCTTGCTATTTCATCTTGGTTCAATTCCTTAAATAATCTTCCCAATTCTAATATAAGTAATGGATATATATATACTTTAAATGAATCAGTATGTATTGCTATATGTAATGCATTCTCAAATGCTTCTTTTGATACGTCAAATTCGCCATTCTTCTTTGTAATAAGTCCTTTTATAAAGAAATATAAAACCAACTCTCCAGACCAATAATCAACTACCTCACTATCATCTAAGCTATCCAATAAATACTTAACGATACATTCCATTTTAGAAAAATACACATAACAGTTATAATCTGAACCTAAATAATAGTAACATAACGCTGCCATACCAAATAATTTTGTATCTTTACATATTCTATAACCATTTATCTCTAAATCTTCAGCTATTTTTATAGCTGCTAAAACATAATCCAAACCTTTCTTATAATCTCCAGCTTGAATACAGTTAAGTGACATATTATATAACGTCTCTCCCATAAACTCTATATTGTCTGTTTCATAAAAAATATTAAGAGATTCATTATAATATTTGTCTGCTTGTACATATTTTTCAACAATTGAACAGTTATATCCTATACCGTTATACATACTAGCAATCTGTACTTTATCGTTGTTCTTAGCCAATATCTTAATACACTCTTTATATATTTGTTCAATAAATTTAAAGTTATTAAGTCCTCGGAACAACTCTATATTATTCATATATGCTACAATAAGAATGGAATCATTGCCTAATTCATATCCTAGGTCCATACCTCTCTTTAGATACTCTGGAGTATATAATGCTTCATACACTTCTGGAATATCCTGCCCTGTCTTATTGTTCTTGTCAACACCATACACATACATATGTGCCAACACGTTCTTATAACCATAATACTCTAACTTCTCTAGAAACTCTGGTTTTGCTTCAAATTTAAGGTTATGAACAATTATATCATTCCAACCATAATACTGAACCATATAATGTAATAGTTCACCCTTAAACATATAAAATTCATCATTTAGTTTCTTCTCTGCTATATTAATACACTCTTTAGCACATTTATATGCAGACTTAAACTGTGACATATATATAAATGCCATTCCCATAATATATGTGCAAATATAATGTTCCATCGGTTCTTCCGATTTTTTATATAACATCTTAACATTTTCACAAGCAACTAACGCTTTATTATATGCTCCATTAAATATATTTATCATTGCATACAAATAAAGAAGTGTCCTTTTCTCTTTATTTGGAATCTTTAGATTTTCAAACTCCATTTTTTGATAGATAATATCTATATATATCTCTGCTTGCTCAAGTGCAAAAGTTTGAAGCATATTATTTAGTTTTAAAATATATTCTTCAACACGTTTACTTTGAACTAAAAACATATCATCTAATATATCAGCTTTTTTATCATCAATTCCAACCCAGTCATATACATAATTATTAGCTTTAATATACTTTATAAATTTGTCCCATAATTCACTCATATATTCCATATGTATATATGATTCATTATATGCAGCAAATATTGCTAAATTAGACATATTCTTTAAATTTATCATTTTATGCAAAAATGCAATCGTAGAATAATGGGCAAAATGAATATTATTAAGTACTAACAATAACTTAACATTCTTTGTTACTGTTTTATATATATTCAATAATGAATTATAGAATTTCAATTTTTCAAAGGATATTTCTGATACAATTACATCATCATTTCTTTTACATTTGCCTGTTTTGATATAAGAAACAAATATACTCTTTTGTAATGAATACACATTACACTCATCTATAAATTCTTCTACTGTCATTTTGTTGGCATACAAGTTATAGTAAATATCACTTACCCAACCTAAAAACGGTTCATAAGGTTCTTGCATATAACTTCTTGAAAATTCATGACACAACAAGTAAACATCCTTGTTACTACCAAGCATGTTTACAATATCATAACCTGAAAACCCTACATTGTTGTAGTGTTTTACAAATACAAAATTATCATCTTTTGTATTATAGTTAGATATAATTGATGAAAGAATTTTTTGTATATACACATCACTAAACATTATTATGCCTCCATTTTACTTACATCAAATCCAAATTATCAATTAACTCAAATCCACCTTTGTTCTTTCTCTTTACAGCATAAAGAGCTTTATCAGCTTTTCGTAAAGCATCATTGATTTCTTCCTTTGTCTCACATGAAAGTTCAGAAATACCAATAGAACATGATAATAGCTTATTCTCTGGGATATCTATATCAACATCACCAATAACCTTCATAACCTGTGCTCTAAAGTCTGTCTTCATACTTTCACTAAATTGCCTTGCCAACTCAAGTATTTCTTCAATTTCTTTCATTTCTTTTACAATAATAAACTCATCTCCACCATATCTAACTGCAATATCATTCTTACCTAACAATCTCTTAAGCTTATCTGCAAACATAATAAGTATCTTGTCACCTATATAGTGTCCAAAATTGTCATTATAGAATTTGAAATTATCTAAATCTATATATAATATTGCAAGTTTTGATTCACTATTTGCATATTCGTTTAATTTCTTAGTAAATCCTTGACGATTATACAAACTTGTAAGTCTATCTGTAACTACTAATTTTTGTAGATTCTTATTAATTTGACGAATTTCCTTTCGCCTATTATTTTTCAAAATAGCATTATTTAGCTGTTGGAAAGCATACTTCACAATAGATAATTGATGCTGAGAAAGCACTGCTTTTCTTAATCTGCATACTGACTCATAATTCATAAATGCTATTAAAACACTTACCATTTCGTTATCATTAACTAATGGTATTCCAACAAGTGTATGTATCTTACTCTTATCAAATATGTTTAATATTTGATCATATTCATTAAATACTTTATCCATTCTACTTACTGCCAACATATTATTACGTGTTCTAAAAAATGAACTTATGTAGTCTATTTCTTCTTTTGATAATTTCTTATCCAAATCAGAATATAATATCTGTGGCTTTTTATTAACAACATCTATATATAAGATTCCATCAAATGAAAAAGTATCTTTTAACATTGATAATGCTTCTTTTCCAAAAAGAGCCGTAGTTGTTCTATCTTTTCTTAAGAAATCCTGCCAATTAGATAAGAATGTAATCTCTTTTTGACGAGACTCATCTTTTATCTTATTACCGACTTTTCTAGCCATATCAGTTATCATCTGAAGTTCATTCTTCTTCATGCCTAATCTATATCGAGTATCCATACTCTTCTTGCCTAAAAGCTTATTCTCTAATTGTTCTTTTTTAATTGTATAACCATTCTTTTCACAGAATTTGATACAATCTTCTAATACTTTATTACCTTCATCTACTTTTTGTATTCTACAATATAATTCAAATACTTCCATAGCATACATAGGATAACTACAGAACATAAAACTAGAAGAGCGTTCCATATGAACTTTGGCAATCTTAAATTCTATCTCTGCCAAATCTAAATCGTCATTATTCTTATGCAATAATGCCTTAACAAAATGATATAAAAACAAATCATCGTCCCACATTGCACATGCTTGCTCATCTGTTGTATTAACAATATGTAATAAAAGTCTCTCTATTACATTAAGGTTAACATATGACTTATATTCCATATCTAGATAATAATTACATAAAGCCCTAAGTCCATAAAGTTTTGATGCATTACATTGGAATATTGTTGTTATTCCTATATATGACATCACCTTAAAACATGAACTTAAGTATTCATCTGCTATGGCATACTCTTTGGCAATTATAGCATTAATTGCTTTATTATAAAATGTTGATGCTATATTCTCAACATTTTTTTTCTTATATGATATTCTAATAGATTCATTAAAGAATTCATTAGCCTGTACATATCTTTCTCTTATAACATAATTATATCCAATTCCATCATAAGGGAACTCATTATATTTTTCATATTTATATTTTTTACTTAGTTTCTTTAATAATTCTGCATACTTATGATATAAATCATCTACGCATAAATGATGTCCATCTGATGAAGATTTAACTATCATTCTCTCGTATGCATATAAAATTAAACTATTATTCTCTATCTTCTCTGCCATATTAAGAGTTTTTGAAATATGTGGATTTCTAGACACATCTCTATATAACTCGTAATCCACACGATTAATAGCAAATTGATTTAAATTATAATATGCCAATGTATTTAAGAAACCATACTGCGCTAATAATTCCTCTAAATCATCTACAACAGTTCCTAAATTTGTGCATTCATTGGCTACTTTCCACCCATAACACTTTGCATTAACATATAAAATCTTTGCTTTAAATAGTAAATACTTATTATTCATATTATTTGCTATATCTACACACTCTAAGGCATATTCTATAGCAACTTTTATTTGCATTAATTCTATCTGTGTCATACACATCAAATAATGATATACAAATTTACATGAAGCATTCTTTTCTGTATCAACATGTGCTTGCATAACCTTACATAACATAAGTGCTGTACCTGCATCATGCTCTTGTAAAGTTACCAGCGCATAAATAGCCAATAAATTAAACTTCTCCATTGAAGAAATATTGAATTTTTCACGTTCAATTTTTTGATATATTATTGATAAATAATATGCTGCTTGCTCTTGGGCCATACACTGTAACATATTATTTACTTTCAAACGATACTCCTTAGTATCAATTACTTTAGGAATAAACTGTTTATTAGATTGTTCAGATTTAATATTTAAAAAACTACTTAAATCAAAATCTAGTTCATTATCATCAACATACTTAATAAGATTACGCCATTGTTTTTTCATATAGTTGTAAACTTCTATACTTTTATCATATGTTACAAATAAACCAATTCTAAAGTCATCAATTGATTTTAAAATCTCAACTAATAACTTTATAGTAGATAAATGTGCTAGATGCAGTCTATTTAAAGATAGATACAATGTTCTATCTTTTGATAATTTCTTAAATATATTAAGTAAAGATATTATAAACTTTTCTTTTTCATAATTAACCTCATACATTATTACATCTTCTTTGCGAACACAATGTCCCGTCTTAAGAAATGTAGTAAATACCTCCATCTGATTAGTATATACTTCGCATTCCTTTAAAAATTCAACTTCAGATATTTCCTCTTTGTAGTATTGAATATAAATATCCCTTATCCAATCCATAAAAGGCTCATAAGGTCCTTGCATTGCATCACTTTTAAATGTATGTGTTAAAAGCACAAATTCTGCGCTATTTACTAAAAGGTTTTGGATTCTATTTTTAGACAACACAAAATTGCTGTGGTTATTTATAAACACAACTTTTTTGGCATTACTATCTATATTATTTTCGATAGTACTAATAATGTTATCTAAATAAGTCTCCTTATTCATCCCTTCACCTCGACGTAACTTGTTAATTTCTCCCTTAATTATAGTATCACAATACCTATTATAACATCCATGTCAACCTCCCACTACTAATGGGAGGTTGATATTATAAAAGTTTAATTATTTTTTTATATTTTATTATTATTGAGCTATTACTTTTGTCCATAATTCAGACATATATTTCTTTGTTTCAGTTGATTGATATCTAAACACCTCATTCTTTTTATTAGAATCATCAACTACATAAGCATCTATTCCTTTATATGTTGTTTTTTGCATCTCCTCATACACACTTTTTACAGAAGATGAATATCCAATATACTCTGTATTTATTAATGCATTTTCTTTTTCTAATATAAAGTTCATAAATTTATAAGCTAAATCATCATTTTTACAGTCTTTAGTAAGAACCATAGCATCTACCCATACATTAGTTCCTTGCTTTGGAACATAGAAATCAAGTTCTGGATTCTCACTGATAATTAATGCTCCATCTCCAGAATAAACTATAGCTATTTCTTTATTTCCAGAAATCATATTATCTATAACTTCATCACCTGCATATACTGGTTTCATCTTCTTGTTTTGTTTTACTAACCAGTCATAGGCTTTATCTAGTTCTTTTTTTGAGTCTGTATTCATAGAGTATCCAAGTGCTTTTAATGCAATCATAAAAGAATCTCTCTCTGAATTATACATATAAAGTTTTCCCTTATACTTTTTATTATTTAATAATTCCCAACCATCTTTTAGATCTTTTTTATCAACAGTTTTCTTATTGTACAATATACCTACATTACCCCAATAGTATGGTACTGAGTACTTATTTCCTGGATCATATTCTTTATCCATAACATCCTCTAATAATGTATCTTTTATTGTTATCTTTGACCAATCTATTTTTTTTAGATATTCTTCTTTTATTAATCTTTCAATCATATAATCTGAAGGAACTAGAATATCATATTTTTCTCCGCTATTCAACATTGTATACATAGACTCATTAGAATCAAATGTACTGTATACAACTTTACAGTTATTCTCTTTTTCAAACTTACCTATTAATGATTCATCAATATATTCCCCGGCATTATATATTCTTAAAACTTCCTTATCTTCTCCGCTACATCCTGTTAAAACTCCACATAATGTTATTACCAACATTACAACTAATCCCTTTACACTTCCTCTTAATTTTTTCATTTATCATTCTTCCTTTCAATATTAAACTTCCCAATACCCTATATAGATTTTTTATTTTTAATTTCATCTAAGCATTCACCAATTTAAATACCTAGACTTATATATTTTCAATTACTTCCTAAATATTACATACTATACAATTTCTTTTTTCTTTTTTACTGCACTAAATACATTCACGATAACTAATAATACAACAATTACAGAAATAACTATAGTTGATAATGCATTAATTGTAGGATTAGTTCTCTTTGTCATATTATAAACTATAATAGATATATTCTTCACACCATTTCCAGTCACAAAATATGAGATAACAAAATCATCAAATGACATAGAAAATGACAACAATATTCCTGCAAAAATTCCTGGTTTAATAAGTGGAATAATTACTTTTCTCAATGCATAAAATGGTGTTGCTCCTAAATCAAGTGCTGCATTAACTAAATTAGCATCTAATTCTCTCACCTTAGGGTATACACTTGTTATAACATAAGGTGTACAAAAAACTATATGTGATAATAACATTGTGAAATATCCCTTTTCAATATTCATTGATGAGAATAATAACATAAGTGCAATGGCTGTAACAATATCTGGATTTATTACAGGAAAATCATTTATGCTTAGTATTAACTCTCTTATAAATCTTCTATTCTTTGTCAAACCAATAGCTGTAATTGTACCAAGAATAGTTGCAACTATAGTCGCTATGCATGCAATAGATAATGAAACTCCTACTGCCTTCATAATCTCACTATCCTGTATTAATCCTTGATACCATCTAAATGAAAAGCCTGTAAATTTTGTTAATGACTTTGAACTATTAAATGAAAATACCATTAACACAACGATTGGTATATAAAAAAACATATAAGCTAAAACTATGTATGCCATCCCAAAAACTTTTAATTTCTTCACTTTTATCCTATCCTTCTAAATCAAATTTTTTCAATACACGATTAATTGCAATAATAATAACAATTAGTATTAAAGAAATTGCGCTACCAAAATTCCAATCCATAACATGCAAAAATTGAGTTTCTATTATATTACCAATAAGCATATACTGTCCACCACCAAGTAATTTTGGTATAATAAATGCAGATATTGATGTGATAAATACAATAAATACACCATTTATAACACCTGGCATAGACAACTTAAATGTAATATTAAAAAATGTTTGCACTTCATTAGCTCCTAAATCATGAGCTGCCTCAATAAGGGTCTTGTCCATCTTCGTAAGAGATGTATGAATAGGAATAACCATTAGTGGCAAAAAGTTACATACAAGTCCAATTAAAACGGCTGTATCTGTATACATAATATTAATGCTATCAAATCCTAGCTTATTAAGAAAACTATTCAATATACCATTCTGTGATATTATACTAATCCACGCATAAGTTCTTAGTAACATATTAATCCACATAGGTATTGTTACAAATAATATTAATATACTTTGTGTTGACTCTTTAAATCTGCTAATAATGTATGCAAGAGGATATCCAAGTACAAAACATATTGCAGTCGTTAAAAGTCCTATTCTAAATGATTTGATAAACACTTCTAGATAAACTATATCTGAAAATCTCTTAAAGTTATCAAATGAAAACTTTATATTAACTAGGCTATTACCACCTACTGTAAAAGCATACAAAAATACCAACAACAATGGTACAACAATCATTATTATAGACCATACAATGTATGGCCTAATTATATTCTTCAAATGTTTCATAATTAATTCCCCATTTTGTACATAACATGTATATCTTCAGGATCAAATACTAGTCCTACTTTCAATCCTACTTCATAAAAGTCTGTAGTATGAATCATATACTCTCTATATTTTGTTTCTACAATAATTTCATAATGAACACCTTTAAATACAATTGATTTAACCTTACCTTTTAATTTGCCTTTTTCAGGTTTTACAATATTAATATCTTCAGGTCTTAGAACAACTTCAACTTCTTCTTTCTTTTTGAAGCCTTTATCCACACATTCAAATTCAACATCATCAAATTTAACTAATAAATCTTTAAGCATAACTGCTTCAATAATGTTAGATTCTCCAATAAATTCCGCAACAAATCTGTTCTCAGGTTCATTATAAATATCTACAGGTGTTCCTATTTGTTGGATTTCACCCTGATTCATAACTACAACAGTATCTGACATAGTTAATGCTTCTTCTTGGTCATGTGTTACATAAATAAAAGTAATACCTACTTCTTTTTGAATTTTTTGAAGCTCAGCTTGCATCTCTTTACGCATTTTAGCATCTAATGCTCCTAGTGGTTCATCTAAAAGCAATACCTTAGGTTCATTAACTAAAGCTCTTGCAATGGCAACACGTTGCTGCTGTCCACCTGAAAGTAATGTAACATCTCTATACTCATAATCAGATAGACCAACTAGTGCAAGCATTCTTCTTACTTTTTCTTTTATTACACTTTTATCCATTTTCTTAATGTTAAGACCAAAAGCAATATTATCAAATACGTTCAAATGTGGAAATAATGCATACTTTTGAAATACAGTATTAATTTCTCTCTTGTAAGGTGGTACCTTAGCTATATCAATTTCGTCAAATATTACTTCTCCTTCATTAGGCTCTTCGAATCCTGCGATTATTCTTAGTGTTGTTGTTTTACCGCATCCACTAGGTCCTAATAATGTTAAAAATTCATTCTCATAAATATTCAAATCTATCCCCTTTAGAACTTGTTGATCATCAAAGTTCTTTGTAAGATTCTTTAATTGTATTAACTTCTTCATCTACCTCTAATAACTCCTAATCATTCCATTTTAAAGTTTTATACTCAATGCTCTTATCCCTTCTTAGCAAATCATATATAGCAACTTTAGCACTTTTATCTTCAAATAAAACTTTACATATTTGTTCAACAATTGGCATCTCTACGTTATATTTCTTAGCTAATCCATAAGCTGCCTTTGCTGTATTAACACCTTCTACTGTTTGATTAACTTCGTTAATCGCATCTGCTAATTTATATCCTTTTCCAATAAGGAATCCTGCTTGTCTATTTCTACTATGTATACTTGTGCAAGTAACAATCAAATCACCTATACCTGACAAACCTGCAAAAGTCTCTGGTTGCGCTCCCATAGCACATCCTAATCTAGTAATCTCCGCAATACCTCTTGTTATAAGAGCAGCCTTTGTATTGTCTCCAAATCCAAGGCCATCTACTATTCCTGCAGCTAGTGCAATTACATTCTTTAGTGATGCACCTAGTTCCATACCTATAACATCAGGACTTGTATACACCCTAAATGTATCACATATAAATATATCTTGTACAAATTCAGCAAGCTCACGAGATTTTGCCCCAGCAACACATGTTGTTGGTATATCTTTACTTACTTCTTCTGCATGACTTGGTCCGCAAAGCACACAACATTTAGCCTGTGGAATTTCTTCTTCAATTATCTCTAATAATGTTTTAAACGTATTATCTTCAATACCTTTAGATACATTAACAATTCTTTGACCATCTTTTATAAATTCCTTAGCATTATGTGCTGTTGTTCTAACAAAAGGTGAAGCTACTGCAAACACTATTAAATCCTTGTCTTTACATGCAAGTTCTAAAGATTCTTCTATATTTATATTATCTGGAAGTATTGCTCCTGGCAATCTATCTACATGCTCTCTTTTTGTCCTTAATAATTCTACTTCTGTTTTAACTGCTGACCACAAATCAACGTTATGTCCTTTTTTAGCAAGAACTAAAGCTAATGCTGTCCCCCAACTACCTGCTCCCAAAATTCCTATTTTACAATTTTCCATATAATTCAGCCTCTCTTATATATTTTTATAATAATCTGAGTTATAATTCTCATTAATTTCATTTTCACTAAGTTCTCTGGTCTCATCCATTGTGTCATATGAATCATATGCTTTATAATAATCATTGTCTTTTTTGTTAGCTTTTTTACTTAAATTAGCTCTTATTTGATTAATATAACCTGTACTATACAAGCCTGATGTCTGCCTAGAGTTATTATCACCACTCTGCCCATTATTATTTTGCATCACGTTTCCATTCATATTCTGCATATTATTATTTTGCATCATGTTTCCATTCATATTCTGCATATTGTTGTTTTGCATCATATTATTATTCATATTCTGCATATTATTGTTTTGCATCATATTATTATTCATATTCTGCATATTATTGTTTTGCATCATATTATTCATATTCTGCATATTGTTGTTTTGCATCATATTATTATTCATATTCTGCATATTATTTTGCATCATATTGTTATTCATATTCTGCATATTGTTATTTTGCATCATATTATTAGGCTTTTTATTTTGACCTGTCTTATTCTCTGTACCATTCAAAAGTCTCTTTATATTCTCTCTATGCATAATAAATGCAGATACAGTAAATGCCAATGTTAAGATTACAATTCTAACATAATTAGAATCACCATTAAAAACTATAACATTATAAGCTAAAAAAGCAGTTACAACTGATAATGATCCTAATGAAACATACTTTGTAATTTTTACAAATCCAACGAATAATATTAAACACACAAAGAAACAAACTATATGATTTGGCATTGAAAATGCTATTATTACCGCACCTGTTACAGCAATACCTTTTCCACCTTTAAAGTTTAACCAAAATGGAAAATTATGGCCTAGCACTGCACCAAAACCTGTTGCAAGTTTAATTGTTTCTATATCTAATTCTGTATTCTGCAATGCCAAAAACATTATTAACATCGCTAAAACAGCTTTTATACAATCTCCTAAAAACACTACAATACCAGCTTTTTTACCTAATGTTCTAATTGTATTTGTAGTACCTGCATTTTGACTTCCATGTTCTCTAATGTCAATTTTATTAATCTTCCCCACAACATATGCTGTTGAAAAACACCCAAATATGTACCCCACAACTAAACATAAAGCTATAAAAACTGCGATCATAATATTATTTTTCCTTTCTTTCTCGTACTATAAATTTAAGAGATGTTCCCTTAAATCCAAATGCCTCTCTTATCTTATTCTCTAAATATCTTAAATATGAGAAATGCATAAGTTCCTTACTGTTAACAAAAATAACAAAAGTCGGTGGCTTAACACCTGCTTGAGTTGCATAAAATATCTTTAATCTCTTTCCTTTATCTGATGGTGGTTGTTTTAATGCCGTAGCTTCAGTAATAATTTCATTAAGAACTCCAGTTTGAATTCTCATTGAGTTATTCTGGATAACCATATCTATCATCTCATAAAGTTTAGGTAATCTTTGTCCTGTTAGTGCTGAAACAAACATTATCTCAGCATATGGCATAAATGCAAGTACTTCTCTTATCTTATTAGAATACTTGTACATAGTCTTGTCATTTTTCTCTATTGCGTCCCATTTATTGACTACAATAATAATACCTTTTCCACGCTCATGAGCGATTCCTGCTATTTTGGCGTCTTGCTCTGTAACACCTTCATTAGCATCTATTACAAGAACTGCAACATCTGCACGTTCTACTGCTGAAACAGTTCTAATAATACTATATCTTTCAATTTCTTCTTTTATCTTATTCTTTCGTCTAAGACCTGCTGTATCTATAAATACATATTCTTGCTTATTAAATTTTACAACTGTATCTATTGCATCTCTTGTAGTTCCTGCTATATCAGATACAATTACTCTATCTTCTCCAATCAACTTATTAATTATTGAAGATTTACCTACATTAGGTTTACCAATTATAGCAATCTTTGGTCTTTCATCTTGTTCTTCTTCTATTGCAATAGACTTAGTTGTTTTAAATTGAAATACAACTTCATCTAGCATATCTCCAAGTCCTTGCTTTGCTGATGCTGATATAGGGAATGGATCTCCTATTCCTAAATTAAAGAACTCATATACATCTGCTTCGTATTTTTCAAAATTATCTACTTTATTAACTACAAGAACAACTGGCTTGCCTGACTTTCTTAGCATATCTGCAACCTTATAGTCAGAATCAACTAACCCTTGTTTTACATCAACTAAGAACATAATTACATCTGCTGTGTCTATAGCTATCATAGCTTGTTCACGCATATGTTTAAGCATCATATCTCCTGTATCAGGTTCAATTCCACCAGTATCTACAATTGTAAAATTATGATTTAACCAATCAACATCTGCATATATTCTATCTCTAGTTACACCAGGATAATCCTTTACAATTGATATTCTCTCTCCTGCTAAAGTATTAAACAACGTAGACTTACCCACATTTGGTCTACCTACTATAGCAACTATCGGTTTACTCATTACTATCTCCTCCTATATTAAAATACCATCAACAAATGCCTTACCATTCTCTGAATCCACAATATGAACTTGAATTCTTAAAGAATTCTCTATATCTTTAATGTCTAAATCATCTAAAAGCACTGTCTCTCCACTTTTTAATAACACACTAGGCAATAATAATTTATCTCCTAGCTCTTTATCTTTAAGTTGCTTTATTATATCTTCTCCTGTTAATAATCCCGCAACTGTTATATCATGACCAAAATAATCATTAATTATTGTATATACATTAACCTTAATATTAGGATACTTAGCTTGTATCTTCTCCACTTGTTTCTTAATAACACCTGTAGCAAGCTGTCCAGTTGCAATTGATAAAGTTCGTGGTTTATTATCTCCTTCTAAAGTAGCCATATACTCTGTCACTTCATCTTGAAGAAGTCTTACCATTCCAACTCCATTCTCCAATTGCATATAACCTTCATAACATTCATCCGCTGGCACTTCTCTTCCTGCTTGAATGTACCACTCATCACTGGCATAAACAAATCTAACACCATATTTATTAAGGAAATGCTGTTGCCATCTCTCTATTTGATTAATTATCTCTATACAATCTTCTTTAGAGAACATAGGCACTTGCTCTAGTCCATCTCTAAACTTAGTTTGTCCCATAGGTACAACTGATAAGGATTGCATATATGGAATATACATAGCTAAATCCTCTATGGTTCTATCTAATTCTTTACCATCATTCCATCCCTTACAACAAACAATCTGACTATTCATATGAATCTCACCTTCATATAAAGTAGTTAAATTATCCATTATATTGCCTGCAAATCTATTATTTAACATTCTGCATCTCAACTCTGGATTAGTTGTGTGTACTGATATGTTAATAGGCTCTAACTTATATGTAATAATTCTCTGAATATCTTTCTCCTTCATGTTAGTCAAAGTAATATAATTACCTTGTAAAAAAGATAATCTTGAATCATCATCTTTAAAATATAATGTATCTCTCATACCTGGCGGCATCTGATCTATAAAACAGAAAATACACTTATTACGACAAGTTTTATAACAGTCCATAAGACTTTCACCAAAGCCTATACCTAAGTCCTCATCATAATCCTTTTCTATCTCTAATTCCCATTCTTCGCCATCCGTTTTACGAATTATAACAGTAATAAACTCATCATTTATTAAATAGCGGTAATCAAATACATCATCTATATCTTGACCATTTATACTAATTAAAGTATCACCTACTTCAATCCCCATCTCCATTGCAATACTATCCTCTTCAATTGCTTTTATCTCATGATATTTAGACATGAATCCTCTTACCTTTCTAAACTATTCCATAAATATTAAACATAGTTATTCATACTACTACAATTATACATAATAACAATATTTTTAACGTTTGTAAACATTTTTTTACCAAATGGTAACTCCAGGACAAATTCGTTCTGCAGAGCAAAAAACTTTGCGAATTTGTATGCATCCTCCGTAGGAGTTTTTATTTTAAAGAAAAAATTACTATACTATTTCAAGTACTGCTATTAGATTACCTCTTTTACCTTGTGTCTTTCGATGTGAGAATAACAAATCATCATTACATGATGTGCACACACTTGAAATAATGATATTTTCAAGTCTTATACCTGCTAATAAAAGTATATTTTTATTAGCCTCCCACAAATCAAGTTGCCTTTTATCATTGCTAGTTATTGTATATATGCTAGTAACATCAAACTTACCATCATACATTATATGAAATTCATCTACTACTTCTTTACTTACTTCATAACAATCTTTACATATAGATGGTCCAACAACAGCTACAACATCATCCGGATTAGTTCCATATGCTTCTTTCATTGCTTCTATAGTTTTTATTCCCATACCAGCAACTGTACCTCTCCATCCTGAATGTGATAAACCTATTGCTTTGTTCTTTTTATCTACAAAATATAACGGCACACAATCTGCATAAGATGTTACCAATGGAACATTCTTCAGATTAGTTATTAATCCATCTATATTATCAAATTTTCTTCCTTCTATTTTTTTCCCTTTAATAGATGCTTTTTCATTAAGTTCATGTAACTTTTCTTCATCAACTTTAATAATATCTGTTTTATGAATTTGGTCTGTTAATGCAACATTCTCTAATGTACAACCTATAGCCGAAAAAAATCTTCTATAATTCTCGTCTACATTCTCCTTATTATCTCCTCTTGTATAACTTAAATTCATACTTTTGTATATTCCTTCACTCACACCACCATTTTTAGTTGAAAATGCGTGCTTTATAAAAGAAATCTTCTCTAATTCTTTATATGTTAAAAATTCCACACCATCTACTTTATTAAGAGTTGTAATACTATTCATATAGTTCTCCTATTTAATATATATTTTTATATGTATTTTCTATCAGTATTGTTTTATATCTGTTTTTTGCTTTATTTTTTATTACTGCTTACATATTACTTCCATTTTAAAAAAATTTACATTATTAAAAAGTTACTCTATCCAGAAGGCATCCTTTATTAAAGATATATCTTCATCCTGAATACAAACAACATCAAACCTAACAGGTATATCCCTACCATAATAATGTTTATACAAATAAAACTTTGCACTTTTTATTATGTTCATTTTCTTCCTATAACTTATAGACTCAAGGGCGCTACCTTTAGAATCATCTTTTCTGTACTTAACTTCAACAAAAACTATGTACTGTTTATCCCTTGCAATTATATCAATTTCTTTATGCCTAGAATAAAAGTTTCTTTCTAAAATTTTATAACCTTGTTTTATCAAATAATCAACTGCTATATCCTCATATTGATTACCTATACATCTTTTGCTATAGATTCTATTCAACTTTTCATCCCCCATATTGTCCCTACTATTTTTTTATTTATTGCTTTTATAATTACTTAATACATATACTTCTTACATATATAATTGTTTATTATTATATCTCTTTATTTTCATCCAAACAATTCAATTTATGTCTAATTAATTACTGTCTATAACTTAGACTTAATTCTATCCATATCGTCTACATATACAAGTACTTCTGCTACCACCTCGTACAATTCAGGTGGTATATATTCACCAACATCTAAAGTAGCCAAAGAATCAACCAATTTCTCATCTTCATGAATAGGTACATTACTCTCCTGTGCTTTTTCTATAATTTTTTCAGCAATATTTCCTTTACCTGATGCCACTACCTTAGGCGCTTGCTCACCTTTTGTATATGCCAAAGCTACTGCTTTTTTGCTTTTATTTATATGAAATTGTTTTTTGTTATATTTTTGGTTAAACTCTTTTTCATTCATATGCTATAACTCAACTTTCACAAAATTCTTTATAAATGATCTTCTATGTAAAGGACATGGACCAATTTCCTTTAATGCATCTATATGAGCCTTCGCCCCATATCCCTTATTAGAATCAAATCCATATTGTGGATATTCTTTTGCATATTCAACCATCATTCTATCCCTTATAACCTTAGCCACTATACTAGCAGCTGCAATTGATAAGCTTTTGGCATCTCCCTTTATTATAGGAACTTGAATAACATCTTCATCAATACCTGGAATAGTTACTGCATCATTTAATAATACATCTGGTTTCCTTGATAAATTACTAATTGCAATTCTCATAGCTTTATATGTAGCTTCTAAAATGTTTATCTCATCTATTTCATTTTGATACACTATGCCTACACCATAGTCAACTGCTTCTTCTATGATGATATCATATAGTTCCTCACGCTTTTTCTCACTTAACTGCTTAGAATCGTTTACATATAGAATTTCACAATCCTTAGGGAGCACAACAACTGCTGCCACAACTGGTCCTGCAAGTGGTCCTCTTCCCACTTCATCAATTCCACATACATACTCATATTCTAAATAGTCATTTTCAAATGTCTTCATCAATTTAATTCTTTCTTTTTCCTCTTCTAGCTTAGCTAGTTTATTTTCATAAGATTGAATTAACTTAACTACTCCTGCCCTTGTATCTTCCTTATATAAATCTATTAACTGAGTAACTTCCTCTAAATTAACAGCTTCAAATTCCTTCTTTATGTCATTTATGCTTTTGCTCATAAACTACCTCCATTTGTGCTATTAGCAGATACTATCTATATATTCTACTAACTCAAAGTTCTTATCCTCATGTTTTACAAATAATGTACCTACATTCTTACCATCAAGAATAGAATTAACTACACTAACCTTCTTACCATTGGCAATAACCATATCTGCTCCTGATGCTGTTGCAATTTTAGCTGCGTGGAATTTGGTAATCATACCACCTGTGCCACAACTACTTGTAACCCCTGATGCCATTGCTTCTATTTTGCTATCTATCATATCAACAGTTTCAATAAGCTTTGCATTCTCATCTTTATTAGGGTCCTTTGAATATAATCCATCTATATCTGATAATAGAATTAACATATCTCCACCTATAAGAGCAGAAACAAGTGCTGACAATGAATCATTATCTCCAAATGCAAATGATGTTGTTGACTCATCATTTATTGGCAACTCAATTTCATCAGTGGAAACTGTATCATTTTCATTTACAATAGGGATAACGCCCATTCCTAATAACTCTTCAAATGTATTTTTTGCATTTTCCCTTGCAATATCATTAATCATAGTATATTTTGTCATAAGTACTTGAGCTACTGTCTGATTATACTCACCAAATATTCTTTGATAAACCATCATTAGCCTAGTTTGTCCAACTGCTGCACAAGCTTGCTTTAAAGGTTTTGATAATTTCTTTTCTTTTAATCCCAAAGCCTTTTTTCCAACTGCAATAGCACCTGATGAAACAATAACTACATCTTTTCCTCTATTTCTTAAATCTGAAACCACTCTTACTAACTTCTCTATCTTAGTAAGATTAAGAGCTCCTGTCTCATCATGTGTTATAGTTGAAGTTCCTAATTTTATAACAATTCTTTTTTTGTCTTTAAATGCTTTTCTATAATCGATCATATTCAACAACCTTTCTTATGTTTTATTTGTTGCTATATTTTCCTACTATTGCTTCAAAAACTTTTAATCCATCAATTGCTGCTGATGTAATTCCACCTGCATATCCAGCACCTTCTCCACAAGGATACACACCTTTTATATTACTTTCAAATAATTCATCTCTTTCAATTCTAATAGGTGACGATGTTCTAGACTCTATACCTGACATTACAGCATCTTCTCTTGCAAAACCATTAATCTTCTTATCAAATGCCTCTACACCATCAATAATAGTTTCAGCTACATAATCAGGAAGTACATTATGTAAATTAGCCAATTTATATTCACCTTTTATATTAGGTTTAATACTACCAATAGAAACTGACTTTCTTTTATCTTTAAAGTCACCATACAACTGAACAGGAACTTTGCCCTGTCCTTCTCTATATGCTGCCTCCTCTAATTCCTGTTGAAATTCTATTCCTGCAAGTACATCATCAGAACCAAAATCCTCTGGTGTAACATTTACAATAATAGCACTATTAGCATTAAGCTCATCTCTATTATAATTACTCATACCATTAACTACTAATCTATTATTTTCAGATGAGGCATTAACCACAAATCCTCCTGGACACATACAAAAAGAATAAACAGCTCTTCCATTATCACTTTGATGTGTTACTTTATATGGTGCAGCTGGTAATTTAGCATATGCCTCTCCATACATTTTCTTACTAATCATCTCTTGTGGATGTTCCATTCTTACTCCAACTGCAAATGATTTCTTACTTAAATCAAACTCCTTGTCTTTCAATATCCTAAATGTATCTCTTGCGCTATGTCCAATTGCTAATACTACTACATCTGTTGGTATCCACTCATTATTATTAATTTCAATTGCTTTAATCTTCCCATTTTGTATATCAAAATTAGTCAACTTAGTATTAAAAAATACCTTCCCTCCCATTTTCAAAATGGAATTACGCATACTTTTAACTACATTTACTAACTTATCTGTCCCTATATGTGGCTTATTCACATACATTATTTCTTCAGGTGCTCCGTGGTCAACAAATATTTTTAAAATTTCTTTTTGTCTTCCAAGCTTGTCTTTTACCAATGTATTTAATTTACCATCCGAAAATGTTCCTGCTCCACCTTCTCCAAACTGAACGTTACATTCCGTATCCAATTTACCTGTATTCCAAAAGTCGCTAACTTTCTCAATACGCTCTTCTACTTGAGAACCTCTCTCTATTAAAATAGGTTTATACCCTTCCTTGGCTAACATGTATGTACAGAATAATCCTGCTGGACCTGAACCAACTACAATAGGTGGATTATTTAAATGCTCATCCCCTATAACTTGATATTTATACGTCTTCTTTGAAGCTAGTGAAATATTTTTATTTCGCACCTTTTCTAGTACCTTTTTTTCATTATCTACACATGCATCTATACAGTATACATATTTCACTTCGTCTTTTCTTGCATCTATTGATTTTTTTACTATATTGTAGCTAAATAATAATTCTGGTCTTATTCTTAACTCTCTTAAAATAGTTTTTGTAAGAGCTGCCTCTTCATTATTATGTGCTTTATCTATATCAATTTTAATTTGATTAATTCTTATCATTTATATCTATCCTTGTCCTAATATTTTGTATTGTTAATGCATTTACTGTACAAAAGCTTATTTATACTTATTACTTTATACTTGTACCTGCTATATAACCTGTTGCCCATGCCCATTGAAGATTATATCCTCCACAAGTACCATCTATATCCATTATTTCACCTGTTATATATAGCCCTTTATGTAATGTTGATTCCATAGTACTATGAGTAATCTGTTTTGTACTAACTCCGCCAGCCATAACTTGAGCATTATCCCATGAATTAGTGTCTACAACCTCTAGCTCCATTCCTTTAAGCACTGCTACAAGCTCTTTTACCTTTATCATCTCTTCATTAGGAGATTTCTTATTAGCCTTTTGCTTAAAGGATTTCTTTTCATTATCGCTATCCTTCTTATTATTAAAATTCTTTACTATATAACTTGCTAACTTGTTATTTATCATTCCAGTTAGTAGTTCTTCATCTGATTTCAAGTTATTATATTGATTATTTCTCTGTCTTCTCTTATTAATCATTCCAACCAAACTAGAATAATCTATGTCTGGGAAGAAATCTAAACTAAGGGTTACTTTTTTATTCTCACCTAATGCTTTTGAAGCATATCTACTTAATTGCATTATAGGAATACCTGATATTCCATAATCGGTAAATATAATCTCTCCATAATTACTATATACAATATGTTCTTTTCCTTTACCACTTATATGCATCTTCACATCGGCTTGTAGTCTCACACCTGATATAGCTTTAAATGATTTTCCTTTACATTTTAATTGAACTAAGGCTTTATGAGGTGCGACAATTTTATGCCCTAAATTCTTTAAAATAGCTAAGCCGCTTCCATCACTTCCTAGCTTAGGTGATGCTTTTCCTCCCATAGCCATAATTACATTAGCACACATATATACCCCTTTATCAGTCTTTACTGTATAATTATTGTTCTTACTTTTATCTACACCAAGAACACATTCTTCTGTTTTAATATCAACACCTAATCTATACAATTCCATAGATAACACTTCTACAACTGAGCTAGCTTGCTCACTATAAGGATATATATATCCATTTTTATTCTTAGCTAGTATTCCAAGCTCCTCAAAGAAATCTATAGTATCTACATAAGAAAATGTATTAAGTACATCTTCTACAATTTTTACATCTTCTCCTCTATAACTATCATAATCATACTGTGTATTTGTAAAATTACACTTACCATTACCAGTAGCATAAATTTTCTTTCCAACTTTGTTCATTCTATCTATAATTGTAACTTTATTTCCTTTTCTTGCTGCACAAATAGCAGCTACCATTCCTGAAGCTCCTGCTCCAAGTACACAAACATCGTAATTCAAAATCATCATCCTAACTAGAATATCCTTCTAAAATACTAATTAATTCATCTTTATTCTCTACATACATTCCGTTTTTTATATTCTTCTGCTCAATAGGTGGCAAATCTTCAACAAATATTCCTGTACTTTCATACAAAGTTTCTTTATCAGAGTAATAAACCTTAACTAGTCCATCGTTTTCCGTAATATAATATAACACTGTTGACTCATCATATATTTTTTGAATAACTACTTCATCTTCTGAAAAATTCATTACTCTAACACTTAAAAGCCCTTTTGCCATCTCTTCTGTAGGCAGATTATTTATATAATACTCATAATATTTAGCTAACTGAACCTTTGTTAATCCAATCAAATGCAACGGCGCATCTTCAGTATCTTTATCTGTTGTCTTATTTTTCTTATCTATAACAATAGTAGTAAATTCTGTTCTATTATTTATCTTTTCAGCTTCACTTGCAAATACAGCTGTTGATGTATCTTCTTCATCTATCAGCTCTTCGTCTTCTTTTTCTTTAAATGTATCTATTTCATTAGAAACATTTTCTCTATCTACAGAATTTTTTACCTTTATTGCATCGTTATAATTAGTAACCTTCGAGTTAAATTGATTACCATACTTTCTTATATATGTGTTATAGCCTATTACATATGCTACTGTTGCACAAATCATTAAAACAACTGTAATCCATAATATATAATTATGTTTTCTACTCACCATACAAATACCTCCAAGAAAATTCTTATTCATATCAATTTGAATATTCATATAGTAAGTATTTACATAATTACAATTTATATACTAATTTATAAACCTATTTAAAGTCTATTTCATCAAATGCAACTTAACAAATAATCTATAGATTTTATTGCCCTTTGGAAAACGCATTACTTCGTCTTTTGTAAGTCCACCTAATTTCACAAGGAATATTGCATATGAAATCAATGCACATAATATAGCAATAATAGTACTAATTGTATTAGAGCCCATAGCTTTTATTAAGCAATTGCAAACAATAACAGCTACAACGCCCATTATTAATGCACTAATTGTTGGTATAACAAATGTAGTCTTAATCTCTTGTCTATAATTCAATTCTTTTGCTATTGAACGCCAATTTAACACACAAACAATAAATGCAAATAAAACATTCCCCACTGCAAGAGAATATATACCTAATCCCATATTCATAAATATAACAATAAATACTAAATGTATTACAAATGCTATTGCTGAATGCACTAATGGTTTACGCATTAAATGCATTGCTTGTAATATGGCATTACTAATAGTAGATAAGGCATAAAATGCAACCGCTAATGCTCCTACACTTAACATTCTTCCTGCTAATTCGTTAGAGTCAGCACTTGCAAATAACATTCGCATAATGTTAACCGAAAGAACTCCTAATCCAACTGTAGATGGAATTGCAATAAGCATATTAAACTTAATAGCCATATTGATTTTGGACTTCATTCCTTCTATATTACCTTTTACCTTTTCTGCTACTATTACTGGTACAATAGAATTACCAAGTGCAGTTGCTATGGCAACTGGTATATTAACCATAAGGACATATTTTGCATATATACCTATGTACGCACTATTAACCTTCTCGCTAGCATCATTAAGATGATTAAAAACAGCTCTATCTACAACACTATTTAAATTATATATAGTCTGACTGAAAATAACAGGAATAATTGTAGCCAATATAAGTTTATAAATATCCTTATAAGATTCTACTTTGTCACTAATATCTTCTTTTAATCTAGCCTTTCTTGCCTTATTATTCATTGCAAATATAATTCCAAGAACAAATAACCCTGCCAATGCACCAGATGTTGTACCTAAAGTTCCTCCACTAGCACCATATGCGTATTGGTCTGGATGTGAATTGTACATCTTTATAAATGCAAATGTTGCAAGTACACTAACTATAGCATTCACTATCTGCTCTATTATTTGAGATACTGATGTAGGTATCATATTACTATTACCTTGGAAATAACCTCTAAGTGTTCCCATTACTGCACACAAAAATATAGTTGGAGATAAAACCTTAAGTGGCAATGCACTTTTAGGTGAATTCAAAATCACACCTGCAAAAAAGTCTGCTCCAAAGAATACAACTGCTGCTGTAATTAACCCTGTAGTTATTGCAAATAATAGTGATCCAATTAAAACTCGTCTCTCATTCTTATATTCCTTTAATGTAACTTTTGCTGCCACCATTTTTGACACAGCCAAAGGCATACCATATGATGATACAATAAGTGCAATATTATATATTGAATATGCTGTATCATAATAACCTGAGCCTTCATCGTCTAGAGCGTCCATCATTGGAACTCTATATATAAGTCCTATAACACGACATAAAAGTCCTGCCATAGCCAATATACTTCCTTGTACTAAAAAATTAGTTGCTTTCTTTTTTTGTGTTTCACTCATAACCTTCTCCTACTATATATACTTATATTAAATTCAAAGTATATACTAATTATGCCTATTTTATTACTGTTTTATTTCTATTATCTCTTGGTACTAATGCAATATATGTTTTACCAGGATTAACCTTAAGAAGTTTTCCACCTTCATCCTTATACTGCATAGAACATCTTTCTTCATTTCTTGACCAAGTTATATTCTTATATTTACCTCCTGATATATAAACTCCATCACCTGATGAATTATATATATCCATTGCCTGTCTTCCTGCATTATCAATTGTCCACTCATTAACATATTGAATAATAATATTGGTATAGGCTAACTGTTTATTATTATTCTTATCTATATGGCTACTACCAAATTGAAATCTATTATATACTTTTTTCTTACTATCATATATAAAACTAGGACTAGTATATGAAGAAAAACATATAGTTAAATTATTACATATATTACTATTCTTCAAATCTAGCATTTTATCATTAAACGCAAAATGATTATCTTCCTTACCTTGATAGTCCATTCTATATCCTTTTGTTTTAGTAGCCTTAGATATTCTTTCTACTGTTGTAAATGCATTGTGTGGTGCTCTAGCTGATGGTTCTCTATAAATTAAAGTATTACCTATAAAACTTGTTCCATCCAAATCTGCCACACTTAATGCCCCAACTTTTGATTTAGCATCATCAGAGCCACCAACATGAATATATACCGCATCATACTCTTTTGCAATACTTACATAATAAGGTCTAGCACTTCTAATAGAACCTATCTTAGTAGTTGGCAATGTTGTGAAAATACCCATTAATCTTGTTATGCCACCTTCAACTACTGCTTCATACATTATATCTGCATCTGATGTACCACTTTGTGGTGAAGCCGCCTTAATATTATTAAACATAATAGCATAAGGTCTATTATCTGCTATTTCTTCTTTTATCCATGTACCTGTAAAACGATTCTTAACCATTCCCTCATGCGGATCAGCCGTTGCAAGAGGAATAGGTTCATCCTCTATATGGGCATCCTTCACCATCTGCCCATTATTTACATTGCTATTATTTTTATTACCTATTGTCGGAACAATTATTAACATTACCACTAATAAAACAATAATTATTGCTGCGGTTCCTATTCCTGCTAAAACTTTATACTTTGTGCCTAGTTCAAAATCATCATCATATTGCTCATCAAATCTCTGATTAAATTGTCTATCTAAATCCCTTATGTATCTTTTATTTATTACATCTTCATATGCTTCTTCGTATTCCTTATTATACTCATATTCCTCTTTATCTTTTTTTCTAAATAATCTTCCCATAAGAAACCTCCGCTTCTTTATTCTTAATCTCTTGTTATGTTCATATCTTCTAATATTTTGCTTTGTAACTTCTCCATAGTATCCCCGTCACCTTCCATATGGTCATAACCACATAAATGCAACATACTATGTATTACTAAAAAACTTAATTCTCTTAATATACTGTGCCCATATTCTCTAGATTGTTCAACAATTTTATCTGTTGATAACACAATATCACCTAACATTAATTCTCCCGTATCTTGATTAAATAATGTAATATCATCTTCTAATATCTCTGTAAAATCTCCTGGCTGTGAAAACTCGATGTAAGGAAATGATAATACATCTGTTGGCCTATCAATATCTCTATTCTCTAAATTAATTTGATGAATATTATCATTATCAGTAATCATAACATTAACTTCAACTTCATAAGGACATTTAAGTTCCTTACAAGCTTGCTCCACTGCATTAATAATTGCTTCTTTATAATCCCTATCATTATCTAATTTAAAATTGGGATTAATTACTGCTTCTTCATCTATATCTATAAATACTGTCATATTTTTCTCCTTTAGTTTGGTTTCTTTCGTTTTCTACTTCTTTCCAATTTTGCATCATAATCATCATATGCCTTAACAATTTTCTGTACCAATGGATGTCTAACTACATCCTTACTTGTCAAATGTGAAAATCCTATTCCTTCTATACCATCTAATACTTTCAATGCATTTTCTAAACCTGACAATGTACTTATAGGCAAATCCTTTTGTGTTAAGTCTCCCGTTACAACAACTTTTGATCCAAATCCTACTCTAGTTAAGAACATCTTCATCTGCGCAGGTGTAGTATTCTGCGCCTCATCTAATATAATAAAAGAATTGTCTAGCGTTCTACCTCTCATATACGCCAATGGTGCAACTTCTATTAATCCCTTTTCTGAATTCTTCATAAATGATTCTGGTCCCATTATTTGATTAAGAGCATCATAAAGTGGTCTTAAATATGGATCAACTTTACTTTGCAAATCACCTGGTAAAAATCCCAACTTCTCTCCAGCTTCTATAGCTGGTCTAGTTAAAATTATTCTACTAACTTCATCCTTCTTAAATGCTGTTATTGCCATAGCCATTGCAAGATATGTTTTTCCTGTACCAGCTGGACCTATTCCAAAAGTAATCATATTATTTCTAATATTCTCAACATACTTTCTCTGTCCCTTAGTCTTAGGTTTTAGTGGCTTTCCTTGTATTGTATTACATATCAAATCATTATCTAATTTCTCTAATTCTTCTTCCTCGTCTTCGTAAACCATGGCAATTGCATAAGTTACCTTTTGCTCAGTTATTTCATTACCATTCTTTAACCCATTAGCCAAATTATATATTACTCGTTTAGCTTGTGATATTGCTTTATCACTTCCAACAACTTTTATTTTGCCATTTCTATTTATAAATGTAACATTAAGTGCACGCTCAATTATCTTCACATATAAATCCATCTGTCCAAATAATGTTCTTTCTATATCTGAACCCATATCTTCAAAATCTAAATACTGCTCTGAAATGCCCATATTCTTCCGTCTCCTAACTATAAATATTATGTAACTTACTTTCAGTTTATCTTTTCTTCAATTATTTCTAGATCCTTATCATCAATTTCCTTATATTCTGATCGTGAATCCCTAATGGTAATACTACCTACACCTATTATCCCTTCATTTCCTATGTTATATCTAATATTCTGATCCATAATAGTTCTATTAGTATTATTTAATGTGCTCCTATATTTATTAAAAGTCTCTTGTGCTTTTTTTCTTAACTCTCCATCTGTGTATTCTTTTGGTATATTCCTATATTCATATTTAGTTTCTTTTAATATTGTTATAGGTGTATACAAATTTTTACACAATACAACATTATAATTATTGACCATAACATCATAATTGTCAATTTTTTTTGTTAGTCTTAGATAAAAATTCCAATTAAAGATCTCTTTCATATTAAACCATATACTCATGGAATATTTCTTTTCATCGTTATACTCTTTTTTTATATACTTTCTATTTAACTTATATTTATATTCCTTATCATACTCAATTACAATATCCCCATCTGCTACAACAGGCTGTTTTCTCACAACTGCCCCACTATCATCTAATATATTACTAACTCCAGATATAAGCACATCTCCCTTTTTAACCTCCTTTCCTTTTTCACACATAGCTTCTCCTTGTCTCACATATATTCCAATAATCTTACCACTTTCTGGAGCAACTAAATTCATGCCCTCATTATATCCATCTCCAACAGTCGCACCATTATTATTATTATTATTATTATTATTATTATTATTATTATTATTATTATTATTATTATTATGTTGTTGTATATTCTCTTTTATATTTATTTCCATATGAGTACCATTTATCCTAACAGAAACCCATCCAATATCACTATATTTTGCCCTAATCAATCTCTCTATGTTACCACAATCAACATTATCTATTTTTGTTCCTGTGGATATGTTATTTTCTTTCAAAAATCTAACTAACTCTGAATCTGTATAATAATACTCTCCCTCGACGCTAATGTTCCATATATACATGGAACATACATAAAACAAAAAAATTCCAATTAATACCCCCACAACAAATGATTGCCTATTTTTATATTTACTATACACAAAAGGAAGTCCACATTTATCCACTATTCTTGGAATAATATGCGTCTTCCTTACAATATTCTTTATATTTTTATATTGGTCTAAATCTACACATAATGTATATTTATTATTTTCTTTCTTAACACTGTGCAAAGCAATAGAATTATTCTTACACAAATTTATAAATCGTTCCTTTTCTTTTCCCTCAATATATATCTTTACATAACCATTTAACCATTTCTTTATATTTATCATTATAAACTCTCATATATTATTTCACATATATTATATGTTCAACTTAATATTTTTATTATTAAACTATACTTCTTCTTGTTTAATATATTTAAATTTAAAATAAATATTCTCTATTCTTCCACTTATCCTAAGTTCTTCATCCGTTATATATTCTATCTTCAAATTACTGCCTTCAACATACAAATAATTCTTTTTTGTCTTCACAACAATTCTATCTTCCTCATAATCTACTACTTTTACATAGTTTTCAATAACAAGATTTCTCTTTCCAACCAAGGAAATAATTTCTGCGCCATTTAGAACATCTTCTGTTATATTTAATCTATTTATTATCTTATCAATAACTTCATCTTTATTAGAAGTCTTTCTTTTGCGTAACCTAAATCTATTTCCTATTAATAATTTTGCCACACTACGATGGTTCTTTTTATGTTTACTATGTAATACATGCATTAAATCACCCTTAAACCATCTTTATTTATTATATGAGTAAATTTTTATTAGGTTACAAATTTAAGTAAACTAAAACACTCATTTATTAAATAAATGAGTGTTTTTATAGTTTAAATATTAATATTTACGTTTACGTGCAGCCTCAGATTTTTTCTTACGCTTTACACTTGGTTTTTCATAATGCTCTCTTTTACGGATTTCTTGTTGGATTCCGGCTTTAGCGCAGTTTCTCTTGAATCTGCGTAGAGCACTATCTAATGTTTCGTTTTCTTTTACTATAACATTTGACATAGTCTCACACCTAACCTCCCTCCAGTTGTGTATTGTGCTATACAACTGTTTGGGTTTTTTTGCACTATTTAGATTATATCATAAATATTTCATTCGTCAACTATTTTTATAATTTTTTATTTATATAACGAGATATTTTATGCTATTACATTAATTTCTTATATAATGCAGTTATATCTTCCACACTTGTGTCCTTTGGATTTCCTGGTCTACAAGCATCATCATATGCAGATTGAGCTAAGAATGGTATATCCTCTTCTTTTACGATTTCCTTCAAATCTGTAGGTATTCCAACATCTACTGACAACTTCTTAACTGCATCTATTGCTGCTTTTCTATATTCATCCTGAGACATAGAATCCACACCTGCAACACCCATAGCTCTTGCTATTTCACGATATTTTTCTCCTGTTGCTTCTGCATTATATTCCATAACTGTTGGTAATATAATTGCATTAGCAACTCCATGTGGAGTATCATACAATGCTCCAAGTGGATGTGCCATTGAATGTACTATTCCAAGTCCTACATTAGAGAATCCCATACCTGCAACATATTGTCCAAGTGCCATTCCCTCTTGTCCTTTAGCATCTCCATTTACTGCATCTCTAAGTGATTTAGCTATAATTTCAATAGCTTTAATATGGAACATATCTGATAATTCCCAAGCACCTGCTGTAATATATCCTTCAATTGCATGAGTAAGTGCATCCATACCTGTTGCTGCTGCTAATGATTTTGGCATAGATGCCATCATTGTAGGATCCACAAATGCTACAACTGGTATATCATGTGGATCTACACATACCATTTTTCTATTATTAGCCGCATCAGTTATTACATAATTAATTGTTACTTCTGCTGCTGTTCCTGCTGTAGTTGGTACTGCAAAAATTGGAACACATGGTTTCTTTGTATCTGCAACACCTTCTAGTGATACAACATCTTCAAATTCTGGATTTGTTATTATAATACCAACAGCTTTTGCTGTATCTATAGATGAACCTCCACCTATTGCCACTATGTAGTCTGCACCACATGCTTTAAATGCTGCTACTCCAGCTTGTACATTCTCTACTGTTGGATTAGCTTTTATATCTGAAAATACTTCATATTCTAATTTAGCCCCATCAAGGACATCTAATACCTTCTTTGTAATTCCTAACTTAATTAATTCTGGGTCTGAACAAACCAATGCTTTCTTAAATCCTCTTCCTACTGCTTCTGATGCTATTGACTCTATAGCACCTTCTCCATGATAAGATGTTTCATTTAAAATAAATCTATTAGCCATATTGACCTCCTAAAAAATAATAATTGAGTAGCACATATATGCTACTCAATTATTATACTATAATTTTACAATTTTTTCCATATTTATATTTTGTATTTTTACAATTTTCTTATTTTTTATTGATTTACTTGTCTTTGTCTTCTTCTAAAAATTGATGCCCAAAATCCAGTACTCTCTTCTTCTTGTTGTTCAGGTATATTAATGTTTTCTCCCTTTGAATCTAATACTTCTACATATGTATCTTCCATGTCATAATCATATGATTCTTCTAATGCTGGGTCTGGTTGTGACATTCTATAAATTCTTACTGTCTTAGTTGAATTCTTACAATAATCATATACTGATTTTTCCCATTGTGGAGATGTATGACCTGCAAATCTAAGTTCTCTATCATTATCTCTATTCTTATATGAAATTATTACTGTATGGTATGGTCTACCATTTGAGTTAATATATGAAATTGCATCTCCTGGATTTCCATATTTGAATACTTCTCTAAATGCTAATCTATCTTCAAAACATTCTGGACCAAACTCTTTATACTCTAAAGCATTCTTTTTCCAATATGCTGCAAATGCTTCTGCACCTCTCCATGTTGATGAAACTTTACTAAATTGATTTCTATCACTTGTTCTACAGAACCAGTTACTAAAGTTTGATGCATTAGATCCAACCATTTGCATTCCACCTGCATATAAACATTGAGATACGAAACAAGCACAATCGCCACCCATTCCATTATAGTTAGGGAAATCTGGATTTGGCTCTTCCCAATATTCATGTATATATTCTAATACTTTATTAACATCATATCCTGTTTGTCCTGGATTAACTCCTGTTTCTTCCATAGCTGGTGCTGTTCCTGTCTCTTCTACCGCAGCTACTGCTGTTCCTGTTTCTTCTGCTTCAGTATTAACAGCTGGTGTAGCAGTTTCTGCTAATTTTTCTTCTTTAACGATTTGATAACCTTGCATATAACTTTCTACCTTAGCTGTATCAATTGCTGTGTCTTCCATAAGTTCATCATAGTTATCTTCAAGATATCCCAAACAAATCTCCCAATCAGAAAGTTTTAAATTTTGTCCTGTTTTGTTAGATACTAATTTAACTATATATTTTTCTTCTTCTTGGTTTGCAACCAATGCATAATCAGTTTCTTTTACACTTGTACTTACACTTGTCTGTTTTGATGCATTTGATACACTTCCTGTTGACAATGATTGATATCCAACTACACCTACAGCTAATGAAGCTGCTACTAATACCCCTGCTACAACTCTCTTTTTCATCTTCAAATTTCCCCTTTTCAATACACACATTTAATTTAATTGCTATACTGATAATGGAAGTCCCCCTTCTTCCATATATCATACTCCCACTAGATTTAACTATTATGTCAAATCTATAATACTATTTTAATATCTTTGTAACATTTCGTCAATACATCCATTTTTACATATATTTACATAATTTATACTTTGTTTATAATTATAAATATACTAAATTTACCCTTGCATTACTTTCCTTTTAAAATAAAGGCTTTTTTGTCTATAAAAACTATTATCACTTTATAATCTATTTTTAAAACTCTATTTATTAAATAACAATAAACGGCATCTGTATTGTAACAAATGCCGTTTTCTCTTATTTTTATTTTTTTCCTAAAAAGGTACGTTTTTCAATTGTAAGTCTCTCCCCTATATATTAGAACCATCTTAGAAAGCTATACCATGGCTCATCTTCTATATCATCTTGTTGATTACTTTCACTAGGCTCTTCATTTTCTTCAACATTAGCATCATCTTCAAATACATCATCAGACATGTATCCATCAACTGCTGGTTCATCAATCTGCATATCTTCCATTTCTTCATCAGTTAATAAATTGCCATCACTATCATACCATCCGTCTTGATAATCATCATCTTCAGTTGTATCTATATCTTCATAGTCATACCAATCATATAACCAATTATCATCTTCAAATGACATACTATCTACATCTTGATCATAAGTATCATAATTATAACTTGCCTCTAATGCTGCATCTGGTCTTGACATTTTATAGATTCTAACAGCCTCAATATATCCACCATATACATATGAATATAAACTCTTTTCATAATTAGATGATGTATGTGCTGCAAATCTAAGTTCTCTATCATTATCTCTATTTTTATGTGCAATAATAACTGTATGATATGGTCTTCCATTATCAGTTATAAATGATATTGCATCTCCTACATTACCATATTCAAATACATCTTTAAATGCATGTCTATCTGTAAAATATTCTGGTCCAAAATCATAATATTCAATAGCATTCTTCTTCCAATATGAAGCAAATGCAGCTGCACCTCTCCATGTTGAAGATGTTTTACTAAACTCTTCTGTAACAGATGTTCTACAGAACCAATTATTAAAATTAGTTGCATCTGTCCCCTTCATCTGCATTCCACCTGCATGTAAACATTGTGATACGAAATTTGCACAATCTCCACCCCAAGCATTAAAATCAGGATAATCTTCATTGTAACTATCATAATCCCAATATTGTTCTATATACTGGCTAACCTTATTAACATCATAATTTGGATTATATACCCCTGTTGCTTCCATTGATACATCTGCATTAGCAGCTGCTTTATTGTCATTTCTTATTATTTGATACGCTTCAACATAATTAGTAACTTTATCTTTATCTACATTTGCATCCTTAACTAAACTATCTAAATTATCTTCAAGATAGTCTAAACAAACCTCCCACTCACTAGTAGTCACAGTTCTTCCTAGTGCTTTTGAAACCAAATCTGCTATGTATTTTTCTTCTTCTTGGATTTCTTCATAAGATGCTAATTTTTGATCTACCATTGCTTGTGTCTCTGTACTTAACTGACTAGAAACAGTTGGCGTAGAAGCCTTAGATACATTTCCCTCAGTTACATTCAACTGTACAACAACACCTGCAGCTAAAGTTGCTGCAACCATTAAACCTGCAATAATTCTTCTGTTCATATTAAACATACCCCTTTTTATTATAATCCCTCACATTTGTTACTTATGTCATATACTATATCGTCAACACATAATTATTAACTACAATTCACGTCAATCTATAATCCCCATAATAAATTAAAATGAATCTTATTCACAAAAACACTTACCACTGTATTCTATGAACTTTATAAATCTAATTTAACATTTTTGTAAAAGGCCGTCAACATTCCTAAATTCCCATTATTTACCTTTTTTTATATATTTTTTATTTAGCTAAAAACCCTAAAAAACAATAAACTGAGATAAGTGCTTTTTAAAAGCATTCACTCAGTTTATTGTTTTACCTAATTTTATAATCTCAACTATAAAATCTTATAATTAAATTCTTATAAATATTACAAAAGTGTTATTTACCATGAATTTTATTAGTTTACTAATTGCTCGACTACATCTACTAACTCATCTAATACCTGTCTTGTTTTATGCGTTTTAGTTTTATTATCTTGGTTAATACTTAACGCTTCTTCTGAACATGCATTAACCTCTTCTGTAGATGCTGATAATTGTTCAACATGAATTATTATCTCATTGTTGTATTTTTCAACATCATTAGTACTTACTTTAATATTCTCCATATTTCTCTCTAATAAAGACATATCGCTTTTCATATTTTCAAATTGTTGTAATGCATTATCTATTGTTTTATCTTCTCCATCTATAGCATCAACAACTTGACCTACAACTTTTTGAGCATCAAAAGCTGTATCTTCTAAATTCTTTACAATTAAATCTATGCTATTAGTTAAATTAACAGTTTCATCTGCTAACTTACGTATCTCATCTGCAACTACTGCAAATCCTTTACCTGTTTCTCCAGCTCTAGCACTTTCTATAGAAGCATTAAGTGATAATAGATTTGTTTGAGATGAAATATCATTAATTCCATCTGTAATTTGTTTTACGTTTCTTACTTCCTCAACAAACATATTAATTGACTTAAGAACAGTTTCATTAAAATCTTTAATTTCTTTAGATTTTATTTTAAGCTCATTCATAATCTTAGTACTATTATCTAATTTATACATTGAAGCTTCTGTTCTTTCCTTTGCCTTATCAGTATCTTTAACTGCAGTCTTAATTAGTTCTGCAATTTTTGTAGTCATTTCTGCTTGTTTTTCCACTCTTAAGGCATTATCTGCATTACCTGTAGCAATCTCTGTATACACTTGAATTGCATTTTCTGAAGCTTCGTCTAATTCTCTTGCATAACTGTTACCTTCTTTAGCTGTATCCCTAACTTTAGCTGCTGTATCTTTCATGTTATCCAATAATGCTTGATTTTTATCAGTAAATTCTTTTATACTTTGTAATTTATTAGCATTAAATCTGTTAGAACCTAAAGTAGTTATTATACATGCCAATCCAAATATTCCTATAAATGCAAATTGCATAATTATATTATCTCTAAATACCTTTGCTCCAGAAAACATTACTCCAGTTGAGAAATTAATAACACCAAATACAATATTAGATACAACTACTGCTACTACCATACCTATCATCAACTTCGCATTATAAAACAAAAGATAAACAACACATAATATCATACCAAAAATAAATGCTGTATCAAATCTTAACGCAAATACTAACGCCCAATAATACATTATATTCTCAACTGCACAAACATACTTGAATTTTTCACTGTATGTATTCTTCTTAAAAAACACAAATATTATTCCAAAATATACTAACGATATTACTAAAAATATAACCGCCCTACGTAATGGTACATTACTTTCAAAATGCATTACAAGTCCTGCAAACCCCATTCCATGAAAAATACAATTTAATAACAAAAGTATAATATTAGATTCATATACCTGTCTGTTTTTTTCCATTATTATTCCTCCTAAAATAAAATAACGGAAGTGTGTATATATTCATATACACACTTCCGTTATTTCATTTCGACAGAATCAAGAACATATATTACCATATTTTGTAAAAAATTATGTTATATAATTATCATTTTATAACTGAGAATCAATAACCTCTAAAGCCTTAACAAGTGCATTATCAATCTCTGCTACATTCTTTCCACCAGCTTGTGCCATATTTGGACGGCCACCACCGCCACCACCAACAACTGCTGCTGCTTGCTTAATTACATTACCCGCATGGAAGCCAGCCTTAACAGCTGATTCTGTACCTGTTACTATTAAGCTTACTTTATCACTTCCTAAATTAGATGCAAGAACTATAATTCCCTCACCTAACTTATCCTTTAATTGATCTCCTAAATTACGAAGCTCATTCATGTCTATATCTGGAACCTTTGTCGCTAATACCTTAGTTCCCTTAATTTCTTTCACATTACTTAAAACATCTCCAACAGCATCTTTAGCTAGCTTATTCTTTAACTTAGCATTCTCTGCATTAGCTGCTTTAAGCTCTTCTTGAAGCGAAACAATTCTCTTTTCTATCATAGATGGTTCAGCCTTAAGTAATTTTGCTATATTATTCAAATCTTTTTCAAGTTTTGCATAGTATTCAAATACTGCCTTACCAGTAATAGCTTCTATTCTTCTTACACCTGATGCAATACCTGTTTCTGATAAAATCTTAATAACAGATATATCCGATGTATTAGCTACATGTGTACCACCACATAACTCTACGCTGAAATCCCCCATCTTAACAACTCTAACTTTATCTGAATATTTCTCACCAAATAAAGCCATAGCTCCTGATTTCTTGGCTTCTTCTAATGACATTTCATTAGTATCTACAACAATACCTTTTGCTATTTGCTCATTAACCATAGCTTCTGCCTTTAGAATTTCTTCTGTTGACATAGCTGAAAAATGAGTAAAGTCAAAACGTAATCTGTCCTTATCTACATAAGAACCCGCTTGTTCTACATGATTACCTAAAACAGTTCTTAATGCCTTTTGTAGAAGATGTGTTGCACTATGATTCTTACATGTATCTAATCTTCTAGCTTCATCAACCTTAAGAGTAACTTTATCTCCTACTTTTAATGAACCTTTCTTCATATAACCAACATGTCCAATCTTAGTTCCTTGTAACTTAATTGTATCCTCTACTACAAATTCATTATCTCCAAGTGTGATAACACCTGTATCTGCTAATTGACCACCCATTGTTGCATATAAACAAGTTTCCCTAACTAGTATAGCCCCCTTTTGTCCTTCTGAAATTGAATTAGCTAATTCATTCTCTGCAACAACAACTGTAATATCAGATTCATTCTCTAATTTATCATATCCAACAAACTTGGATTCTATATTAGCATCTATTGATTGGTACACAGTAACATCTGCACCCATATAGTTTGTTTCTTCTCTTGCTTCTTTACCTGCAAGTTTTTGAGCTTCCATAGCTTTAGTAAATCCTGCTTCATCAACTGTAATACCTTTTTCTTCAAGTATCTCAGTAGTTAAATCAAGTGGGAATCCAAATGTATCATATAATCTAAATGCATCCTCACCTGCAAGTTCTTTCTTGCCTGCTTCATTAAGCTCAGCAATATAACTCTCAAGCTTACTTAATCCTTGCTCTATTGTTTTATTAAAGTTTTCTTCTTCTATATTAATAAACTTTAAGATATATTCTTTCTTTTCTTCTAACTCTGGATATCCATCCTTAGATAGCTCTATAACAGTTTCACTTAATTTAGCTGCAAAACTTCCTTCTATACCTAACAAATGTCCATGTCTTACTGCTCTTCTAAGTAATCTTCTAAGAACATATCCTCTACCTTCATTAGAAGGCATAATACCATCACTAATCATAAATGTAACTGAACGAATATGATCTGTTACCTTTCTTATAGATATATCCTTCTTGGCATCTGACTTATATGTTACACCTGCAAGCTCACATACTTTATCTCTAAGAGCTTTTACTGTATCAACGTCAAATATAGAATCTACATCTTGAACTACTGCTGCAAGTCTTTCAAGTCCCATACCTGTATCAATATTCTTTTGAACAAGTTCTGTATAATTACCATTACCATCACTTTCAAATTGTGTAAATACATTATTCCATACTTCTATGTATCTGTCGCATTCACATCCTACTGTACAATCAGGACTTCCACATCCATATTTTTCGCCTCTATCATAATAAATTTCTGAAGATGGACCACAAGGACCTGCTCCATGTTCCCAGAAATTATCAGCTTTACCAAATCTAAATATTCTCTCTGGTGCAATTCCTATATCTTTATTCCATATATCAAATGCTTCATCATCTTCCTCATATACTGAAGGATATAATCTATCTGGATCTATTCCAACAGTTTCAGTCAAGAATTCCCATGACCAAGCAATTGCTTCCTTCTTAAAATAATCTCCAAAAGAAAAGTTTCCTAACATTTCAAAAAATGTACCATGTCTTGCTGTCTTACCAACATTCTCTATATCACCTGTTCTTATACACTTTTGACAAGTTGTCACTCTCTTACGAGGTGGTACTTCTTGTCCTGTAAAATATGGCTTAAGTGGTGCCATTCCTGAATTGATTAATAATAAACTTTTATCATTTTGAGGTATTAATGAAAAACTATTAAGACGTAAGTGTTCCTTACTCTCAAAAAACTCTAAAAACATTCTCCTCAATTCATTAACTCCATAATACTTCACTACATATTCCTCCTACTTTGTACATATTATGTATGCACTTTATCTTGTTAATGTCTTTATACATCTGTCATAATATTGCTTTTTATATCGTCTTTTTGCTTTTTATATTTCCTTATCTTTCTTAGAATCTTTTCTTATTCTAAGAAACTTCCCTAAGTTAAGCCCCAATAGCATAACCCCCACTAAAAGAACAAATTGAAATCCATACTCATACACTGCTTGTAATAATGCTTGCATAATTATCCTCCATTCTTAAAACTCAAGGTTTTAGAAACCCTTTGTTATTTATTCTTTATGTGTGCGTATAACAATTCTAGCACCTGCTATACAGACATATATTATTTACTTTTTTATAAGATTACAACTTCTCATAAAGTCTAGTATACAATTTTTATAACTAAATTTAAAGCATAAATTAACTATATTTTAGATTTGTCTACAATTTTAATTAAAATATACTATTGGTTCTTCAGGTTGTTGTGCCTTTGCAACTTCTTCCACATATAATATAGGTCCTTCTGATTGATACCCCGGATGATATTCATTCTTTATTCTAGCAGTTACTTGAACCCATGATTTTTGTTCTAATTTATTAGCAAATTCATATTCACATATAAATCCAACAAAAGCCATATCATCTGCACAACATGTCATTGCATATCTACCTGCTACAAATTGAGTTCCATTTATGCCAGGTGGTTGATATACCATACCTTTTATCTTTACAGTTTTTCCTTCATACTTTCTAGGATTCTCAGATGCATCTAAATACCATATTCCATAATCATCATCAACAATATCTATAACATCTGCATTAATATCAAAGGGTAATACTTCTTTCATCTCATCCATAATATTACCTTGTTTATCTTCATAAATAATTTGAGCTCGCCTATTCAGAAGTTTTACATTTCTTCTAAACATAAGTCTATCTGTATCTGCATCACATCTATTAAAAATAATTAAATCTGAGTCTGACATTTGATTAGACATAATAGATCGCATATTATTAACATATACATTAAATGTTGTTGCATCTACAGTTGTTATAATTTGAGCTGTTATCCAACCTTTTGGAACAGGCAAATCAAATAACACACTGAAATCCCACATTCCATTATATTCTATCATTACTCTTTGTGGTTTATATTTTGCATTAATTTTCTTAAGGAAATCTTCTGTAAGTTCTTCCTCATCTTCAATTGTAACTAATGATACCTTCTTACTTTTTAAGAATTCCTCATTATACTCTACTTCTCCTTCTTCGCAACAAAGAAGTAGCGTTCTCTCTCCTTGACTAAATTCTGGGTCAAATATTGTTTCATTTATAAACGTTGTTTTACCACTTTCAAGGAATCCTGTTATTATATAAACTGGAATATCCATTTAATACACTCCTTATATATTTACTATAACTATCTAACGCCAAATAACTCTTTCAAATCAGCTTCCTTAAGATCTGTTCCAATTACACATAATCTTCCTGTATAATCTGCAGCTCCTTCTCTTACCTCATATTCGCCCGGTACTAAATCAAAGTGATACCATACACCACTATCCGCTGACACAATACCCTTGGCACGAAGTATCACACCATATGAATTACTATTGGCAAGTTTTTCAAGAATCTTCTCTAATTCATCCTTTGAATACTTGTGTGTTGTTTGTTCACCCCAACTAGTAAACACTTCATCTGCATGATGGTGTCCATGATGGTCATGATGATGTCCACAACAACACTCGCCTTCTTCATGATGGTGTCCGTGATGGTCATGGTCATGTCCACAACAGCACTCGCCTTCTTCATGGTGATGTCCGTGATGATCATGGTCGTGTCCACAACAGCACTCGCCTTCTTCATGATGGTGTCCGTGATGGTCATGGTCGTGTCCACAACAACACTCACCTTCTTCATGGTGATGTCCGTGATGATCATGGTCGTGTTCACAACAGCACTCGCCTTCTTCATGGTGATGTCCATGATGGTCATGGTCGTGTCCACAACAACACTCACCTTCATGATGATGGTGATGATTATGCTCATGGATTAATTCTTTCTCTAAATTTGCACTATCTTCCATAGCTTCTAATATTTTTTCACCAGTTATATCATTCCATGGAGTTGTAATCAATATAGCGTTATCATTATGTTCCTTTAATGAACTAACAACAGCTTCTAATTTATCTCCATCCATTTCATCTGTTCTACTAAGTACAATTGTCTTTGCATTCTCAACTTGATTATTAAAAAATTCACCAAAATTCTTCATATACATCTTACTTTTTTTAGCATCAACAACAGTTGTATAGGAATTAAGTAAAACATCTTTTCCTTCCGCTACATTCTCAACTGCTTTAATTACATCTGATAACTTACCTACTCCAGATGGCTCAATAATAATTCTATCTGGAGCAAACTTCTCTAATACTTCTTGTAATGCTTCACCAAAGTCTCCAACTAAAGAACAACATATACATCCTGAATTCATTTCGTTAATTTCAACGCCAGCTTCTTTTAGGAAACCACCATCTATACCGATTTCACCAAATTCATTCTCTATTAAAACTAATTTTTCACCTTTAAATGCTTCCTCTATTAATTTCTTAATTAATGTTGTCTTACCAGCTCCTAAAAATCCTGATATAATTTCTATCTTTGTCATAATTTCTTCCCTTCTAACTAACACTTAATACAAACTTATATATAATCTATTTGTTGTATTAATTATTACTACTTCTTAATCTTTTCTTTTAAATACTTTCTAATTCCCTGCATTACATAAAATTGTGTTAATATTAGTAACAATATTATTAATACATATTACCAACTTCATGTACTTTTAACATATTTGTTGTTCCTGATATTCCAAGTGGAACACCTGCCGTAATAACAACTTTATCAAAAGTATCTACAACACCTATATTCTTAGCTGCTTCCACAGCATTATCAAACAACTCAAATGTATCTTGTTCTTCCTTTATTAAAATAGGTTTTACCCCCCAAGACATATTAAGTTGTCTACATACATGTGGGTATGTAGTACATCCTAATATTAAACAAGGTGGTCTATACTTTGATATTCTTCTCGCAGTTTTTCCTAATTTCGTTACAGTTATAATTGCCTTTGCATTAATATCAAGTGCTGTTGTACATGTAGCATGTGAAATTGCATCTGTAACGTCAGAGCTAACTGCCTTTTCTCTTTGGAAAAATCTTCTTCTATAATCAATATCATCTTCTGTTCTTGCGGCAATTTTAACCATCATCTTTAATGCTTCAACGGGATACTTTCCTGCTGCAGTTTCTCCTGATAACATAATGGCACTTGTACCATCATATATAGCATTAGCCACATCAGTAGTTTCAGCTCTTGTAGGTCTTGGATTATTAATCATAGAATCAAGCATCTGAGTAGCTGTAATTACTTGCTTACCTGCCTCATAAACCTTCTTAATAATCATCTTTTGTATAATAGGTACTTCCTCCGTTGGAATCTCAACACCCATATCTCCACGGGCAACCATAATTCCATCTGAAACATCTATAATTTCATCTATATGTTCAACACCTTGCATATTCTCAATCTTTGCTATTACATTCATAGTATGACAATTATTTTCCTTTAAAATACGCTTAACTTGCAAAATATCCCCGGCTGTTCTTACAAAAGATGCTGCAACAAAATCAAAACCTTGTTCTATACCAAAAACAATATCCTTTTCATCTTGTTCACTAATGTATGGCATAGTTAAATCAACACCTGGAACATTAACACCTTTATTGTTAGATACTTTGCCGCCGTTAATAACCTTACATGTAATATCAGTATCTGATAATTCAATTACAGTAAGTTCAATTAAACCATCGTCAATTAAAATAGTACTTCCTTCTTTAACATCTTTAGGCAGTCCCTTATATGTTATAGAAACAATACTTTCATCTCCTTCGACTTCTCTTGTAGTCAAAGTGAATATATCACCTTTATGTAACCTTATCTTATCTTCCTTAAATGATTTGACACGAACCTCTGGTCCTTTTGTGTCAAGTAAAGTTGCAACAGGTTCATTCATCTCATCTCTAAGACGTTTTAATACTTCTAGTCTTTTTAAATGCATATCATGAGACTGATGTGAAAAATTAAATCTAGCAACATTCATTCCATTGCTAATCAATTCTCTTAAAATATTTTCATCATCTGTAGACGGACCTAGTGTACACACAATTTTAGTCTTTCTCATTATACTTCCATCCTTTCTCAAGTAGTTAAAACATACCTCAATATATCATTTTACTTGAAATATTCATTATTATCAAGTTTTAATTCTCATCTCTAAGCTCAATGTCTTTTTGTAAGGTTTCTAAATAATGAACATATATACCTTTTTTAGTTTTTATAAAAAATTCCTTTTCTAAATCTTCATAAGCAATATAATGCTTTCCACCTTTTTTAGTTTTATCAAAATAATCATTAACCATTTCAAGTCTAAGATGATAATACTCATCTTTTTTTGAAAAATAAATCAAAAAGAATGCAATTCCACCTTGGGCTTCAAATGCATTCATAAACTCTAATTGATGCTCATGAATATTCTGCAACGAAAACTTGTCCTTTGTACATTCCTTTGCATCAAAACATACCGGTATTCCCTGCACTGCACCAATATAATCTACTGTTGATTTTTTTTCAAAATATGCCAAAGTAATCTGTCCCTTGTCATTAATCTGCGTAGGTTTAATAGGCGTAGGAATTTTCTGAATTAACGCCAACTTATCCCCCGCATACTTTTCATTTGTTATATTAATACTTTCCTCTAGTACAGACCCTCTAAGTCCTCTACTTTTCCAATATCCCATTTTTTTCTCCTATCAAGACCTATACTTTCTACATCTTCATACTACAATATACATTTTCATCCCTATGACTCTTTAATTAAAATTCTCTAACATCTTTTCCTAGTTTAACATATCACTATATAGTTTTCAACAAACCCATTAACTTGATTTACAACCACTAATTTCCCACATTATTTTAGTAAATTTAACACCCCACCATTTAATTGATTAGCTTGAGCAAGCATTGCTTGGGATGCCTGAGCTACAATATTATTATTAGAATACTCCACCATTTCTTTAGCCATATCCGTATCCCTAATACCACTTTCTGCACTAGTTGTATTCTCTACTGCATTATCCAAATTCCTAATAGTATGCTCTAATCTGTTTTGATAAGCTCCTAACATACTTCTTTGTTCCGAAAGTTTATTAAGAGCAAATGATATTCCTACTATGGCATTGGTCGTATCTTCACTAGTTCTAATATTAACTCTATCTTTTTGTATACCCAAAATTCTCGAATTCATTTGCCATATATCTAGACCTATCTTATCTTCTTTTTCTCCTCCAGCTTGTATATCCAATGATTTTACTTCCTTAGCGCCATCATATACATAAATAGGCTGATTTCCTAGTATAGTTCCTGCAACACTATAATAATTTTCAATAGTTCCCTCATAATTTCTCAAAGTTCCTTCATTTCTTAACTTATATTTATTCTCTATAACACTATTATTATCAAAAGTTGCACCTACTTTATTATTAAATTCACCTATATTATATATAAATTTATCATTTTGAATATTAGCTTCCTTTTCATTATTAAATTCCCCCAAATTATTAATTATACCCTTATTTTCAATATTAAATTTATTATTAAATGTTGCACCTTCTATATTATTAATAACCCCTTCATTTATAATGTTATTTTCATTAACAAGAGTACCTGAATTATTAAATATACCTTCTTGAATTACTTCTACCTCATCAAGTATAATATTCCCCATATTAAACCCTTCTCCTGTTAAATGCATCACTCCATCACCATAAAAAGCTAATCCCCCACCATCTTCTACAACTAAATTATTTACCCTAGTATCTCCAACTATTTGAACGTTAACTTTGTTAGGTTGTTCCACCGTAAATGTACCTGTCGCCTTAGCATTATGTAAAGAAACATCTCTTATGGAATCTATAATTATAGCTTTATCCGTAGTTCCAGTTAAAGTTACCCCCTCCCCTGAAGCAACTTCATAATTCACACTATCTTTTGTGTAACCGAAATCAGTAATAATAAGACTGTCTTTAACGCTAGAAAGATCTATTTGTGGCCCTGTTAATATAATAATTTTATTATCTATTTTTTCATTTTCTCCTCGTTCCACTTTATTAGAAATAATCCTTCCATTTCCCTTGACATCTATATCTATTTCCTTATCTTTATTAAAATAAACCGTTCCAACTTTGCAATCAGAATCAACATTAATCACATTAGAATCTATCATATTAATTACAGCATTTGTATTATCTCCACTAAAAGTATATTCTCCTGCATTATAATATTTTAATTTACTGCCACTAAACTTATAATAATCATCACCTAAAGTTAATGTATTAGTATTAGATAAGTTGTTAACATCTATATTTCCATCACCTATTTCATATATTTGACTATAAGTATCTAAATCATAAATATATTCTGGATTTTTTACCTTATTAGCAATAAGTCTATTTCCTGTAATTCTAACATTTCTAGTTAGCAATGTAACCTCATCAACAAAACAATTACTAGAATTAGATATATTTATACTTTTATAATTACTGTTTAGTTTAATATCTAACAAGCTATTATTTCCACTTAAATTAATAGTATTACTATCTACATGATACTTTGTATCATCATTATCTAATTTGTAGCCATAACTATTAATATTTAATGTGTTCGTTAAGGTAGATACATTTATATTCCCATTAGAATACTTATATAAATACTGATTACTTATAGGCGCCGTTTCACTTAATTCATCTGCTATAAGCTTTCCTGGACCTGTAATATTAAGATTTGTTCCATTATCTACAATTAAATTTTTAACATAAACTTTTTCAGAGCCATCCATTATTACATTAACATTACTGGATTGTATAGTTAAATTATTTATTGAACTATAATGGCTAGCATCACCTTTTAACACATATGTACGATTCTGCTCTTTATTATTATAAGGAGATTCATTCCTTCCACTTGCATCAAACCCACTATCCGTAAGTGTAACATCTGATAACATAGATAAATTTATTGTTATTGTATCAAGTACTTGTAAGTTATTTTCTACCATATTGCCCTTAATATTATAATGGTCTTCAACCTTTATTGTACCACTTGAATAATCTATAGTTGCTGTACTTCCGTCTAGAGTACCAAATGTATTAATTCTTAAAGAATTATTATTTTTAAAATCAGCAACTGGAATTAACGTACCGCCACCATCAATGATTATATTTCCATTATTAGTCAATGTATTATTAATGATCGCTTTTCCATTGTTATTAACAATTATATCTCCATTTGATTCATTATTAAGCACATTAACATTTAAATTCCCGCTACTATTAATGTTTAAAGTATCCTTATTAGCAAACTCTCCCTTTACTGTTAAATTCCTAGTTACATTTGTTGTACCTGTATTAGTAAAATTCCCTTCAACTGTTGCTGTACTTGAAGTGCTAAATGTACTAGTATTATTCACATTACCTTTTATAGTTACTGTACCTGAAGCACCAAACGAATTATTATTAGTTACATTACCATTTATAGTTACTGTACCGTAAGCTGTTAAGCTTCCGGTATTTATAATATCATTCTCTACACTCATACTTCCAGATGAATAAAAAGTTAGTGAATTATTCAAACTTCCTTTTACATTCAATATTCCATAATTATACAACCAATCACTACTTGTTAAATTCCCTTCAACATTCATTGTACAACCGCTGTTAATAGTTAAATTTCCTCCATTTTTAACAGTATTCGCATTTACTACACTGCTAACAGAACCATTTTTAACTATTTCAAAATCTCCATTACTACCTACTGTTATATTAGAAATATTTGCTGTTCCGCCAACTCTAACACTAACATCCGAACTGGCAACCGTAACCATCCCATCAATACTTGTACCGTCAGCCAAAGTCAAAGTTACACTTTCTTTACGCGTAATATTCACTTTATTAGATGTTGTTCCACTTAATGTATAAGAGCCAGTATAACTATATTCCACACCATTAACAATGTACCCTGTATCTGTAATTTGCAAGTCGCCTGTTAAGGATGATAAATCAATTATTCCATTTCCAACTAATGATTCACTTGTTTGTGATGTCTCATTTATTCCTAATGATTCATTTATTTCTGATAGTTGGTTTTCATCTGATGATTCATTTACTTGTGATATTTCGTTTACATCTAAGTTTCTTAATGTGTTTCTCAATCCAAATGTTGTCACCGCTCCCCCTGTACTATCAATAGCTTCTGATTCAGATTCTAGCTTATTAATCTTCCCTAAAATCTCTGAATTAAAGCTCCCCCTTAAAGCGGACACATCATCAAATTCAGCTTCATCTATACCTGAACTAAACAATAACTTTTCATTAAAAGTTGTTGTTTCCGATATTCTATCAATTTCATCTTGTAAAAATTCAAATTCCAATTGAAGTGCAGCTCTATCACTATCAGAATTAGTCTCATTGGCAGCTTGAATCGCCAACTCATTCATTCTTTGTAACATATCATGAACTTCATTTAAAGCACCTTCTGCAGTCTGAACCATAGAAATCCCGTCCTGAGAATTATTGCTTCCTTGTGACAATCCGCGGATTTGTTTTCGCATTTTTTCAGAAATAACTAACCCTGCTGCATCATCAGCAGAACTATTAATTCTATACCCTGATGCTAACTTTTTTGTATTGCCACTAATTTTGCCAGTATTAACTTTTACATTTCTATTAGCATTCATTGCAAGAATATTATGCTGAACAATCACCGCGTACACCTCACTTTCTAGGACTATATTACCTTCCAAATTAGTCGAATAAGCCTATTGACATAATTTGACATATACTATTTCGGATTGATTATATATATTCTTATGTATATTTTAATATACAACTATTATTGCAAATATTATTCAATGTAACAAATATATGCACACAACTCTTTCGCATGTGAGTGCTATGATTTGCTGTCTTATATAGAAACCAACAGTCTTAGATTGTAATTTACGCTAAAATAATCAAAGACAGCAAAAATACTATACTTTGCAGCCCAAAACCTGCTTTATAGTATAGTATTTTTATTGCCTTGTTCTTTTAAGTCTTAAACCTATTTTTATACCAAATTCTAATCCATGCCAAATATTGCATTATCATAGATATATTTTTTTAGTTCATCCTCTTTACCAGTATCATAATATTCAACTAATAACTTTCATTATATTTTCAATAAAGTCAATGACTCTAATATTTTCATTTTAACTATGTTATTCTGATTTTAAATGCTTAATAATTTCTACTCTTGATGATTGTATAGCAAATATAATACTAAAAATTATTTTTTTAATCATTATTATCTCCTACTTACATTATTGCCATTTTAATATTAACCTAACCATTTTAATATTATTACCAAGCCTTTTTTTATAATAGAAAGCTTGGTAATTAAAAATTACTCATCGTAGTAATAAAAATAATCCGTATAATACGATAAAACATCAACTCCATCAACTATATCCGCATATATTTCATATGGACTCATTTTAGTACTAAAGTGGAGTGTTATCAAATTATGTACACTTTTTCCTTTAACCTCATATTCTATATCCAAAATAAGATTTGAGTTATATAATAATTTGTTTTGGAACATTTTATCCTTTAAACAAACATAAATATTCCCCTCCGTACCTTTATTCAATTTCATGTCCTTATTGAATTTCATGTCCATACCACTCGCTTCATCACAAAAATATACCTCTATAACTTCAACATTGTCTTTATCACAAACACTTATATTTTTTATAATCACATCATCCATTACTGTAAATTTCATTCCATCTAAGGGTGTTTTTAAAACTCCGTCTTTATTTGGAATAGCATACAAACTAAACATCCCAGCTGTTTTCATCTCTAACCCTTTTATTCCGTCAGATGTATCCTTTACATTAATCTCATTTTTTAATTCGATTCTTGTCAATTTAGAACTGTACGTCTTACCCTTATACTTTATATCTATTTTATCTAATTCTTCATCCTCATTAACACGATTTGGATCAAACACCAATGACAGCGTATAAAAATTATAATCTTTTTTCTTTATCTTTTTATAATCTTCTTCATACTTCCTCTCATATTCTGTAAACTCTAAATTTTTATCTTCACTATCTCTTAAAGTTTTCATCTTTTTCCAGTCAGTATTTCTATAAGATTGATATACGTAATAAGGCATTTTTTCTAATGTTATTTCATCCAAATGCATAGTAACATTATTTTCTACTCCTAAAAAAACTTCTAAATCTTCCATTTTTAGTTTATTCTTTGCAATAAGATAAACTTCAACATTATTTACACCTTCACTTTTGTTAATAGTTATATTATAATCCTGTGGAACAACATATAACTCTTTCTCTAACCTATCTGTTTTTTCTTTCTTTGTACATCCACAAAGACTTAACACAATAACCACAACAAACATGAGTTTTATATTAATTTTCACACCGTATCTCCCTTTTCTACTTTGATGAATACTCTAGATCAACATATGCTTTATTCATTTTGGGAGCATATGTAATTGTTTCATCTGTTAATACTCTTTTTTTAGGTTTCAACTTTGTACTGCCATCTTCATCCATAACCTGATTATTTCCATCACCATTAGGTTCCGCTGTAACAACACCATTTACACTAGCACCTGGCCACACTAATACCATTCTATACTTTCCAGCTTTTTTAGAAGACTCCACTGTATATGAATATTCTGTAGTAAATGAAACTGCTGATGTAACACTCACTCCTACAGACATTGACAAATCTGCCAATGTTGACTTTGCAGTACCCTCAAATGTACTCGATGCAGTCATAGACTGTTCCTTTCCCACAGTAACTGCAAGAGTACAACTAACACCCTTTTTCTTATTCATCCATAAAGTTAATGGTTTCTTCTTAGACCCAACTTCTTTAGTCGTAACTATTGCTCGATACAACGTTTTACCATCTCTTGATACCCAACTACTTGATTTAGTCGCTGCCATTGCCTCATTACATCCCACTGTAATCATCATTATACACACTAATAATACACATATCACTTTTGAAAATTTTTGTTTTCTCCTCATTCTCTTTCTCCTTAAATGTATATTATCTAAGCTTAGATACTTTTATTTAATTATAGCTATTTTGTGAAAATTAAAGAATATACTTTAGATACTTTTTAGACTACAACCTTTTGACTTACCAATTATATATATCATTCATCTCCACCGTCGACTCAACAACTACATTATAACTAATCCATATATTATTGTCAATGTTTCCATACATATTTATGTATTCTTATGCATATTTTTTCTTCCATTATTACTTTAATAATAAGCTTTACAACACGATTTTTTTCTATATCACGCTTATATTTATTTCCTCGTATCACACAATTATTATATTATTGTTTCTTCTCCGCAGTCCTCATCTCGCATAATATTACACTTTTCTATTATATTCATATCTCTAAGCATTTACTAAAAATATAAATTCTACCATAGCCACTAATCTACTTACTTTTTAACACTGATTCTCCCTCTAACGCATTAAATGACCTTAAACGTCCCTAAAGCAAGTCTTAAAAATATAAAAATTTAATAATTAGTTTACAATTTGTTAATTTTTTGGTATAATAAAAGTAGGTAACTGTGTGTTTTTTGTTATATATTGAGGGATTGTTATGCAGATAAGGGTAATAAGAAAAAAATCACATCTTTTCTTATATATATCAGTTTTCTTAATAGCTTTTGCATTTACCTACCACCAAAAATCATATCCTGAAACAATGGACATTACATTCTCAGCTAAAACTGCTGAATCAGGATGGGTAGTAGAAAAAAGCTCAGAAACTGATCAATCATCAGCTTTCGCATCAGAAAGCTCTCTTTTAAATGCCCTAAAAATCAAACTAAATACAGACCTAATAGGTGGTATTCAATACACATTCCATAAAGTTAACGGCGATTGGTTAAAATGGTCAAAAGATGGTCAAATACTAGATGAAGATAAAACAGCAAGCTTTAATGCAATAAAAGTAACACTATATGGAGATGTTTCAAAAAAATTCAACATACTATATAGAATAAAAACAAAAGATAATAAATGGTCAGATTGGGCTAAAAATGGTGCTGTTGCAGGTAGTACAACTACAGATAATGCAATAATAGGACTTCAAGTAAAAGTAGAAAGCAACTCTCCAATTTCAAAGCTAAAGAAAATCGTTAGCCAAAAGGCTAATCTAGATACAGTGAAAGATACTGAACCTGTAACAACAACTGAATCCATAGAATTAAAACCAATATCAACAACTGCACCTACACAAGTAACAGGATTGCAAAAGCTAGAAAAATCAATAAAAGGAATAGATGTATCGTATTACAATGATAAAATCGATTGGGCAAAAGTAAAAGCCGATGGAATAGACTATGCTATAATCCAAGTAGGATATAGAGGAAAAACACTAGGAACACTAAAAGATGATAAAAAATTCGAATACAATATAAAATCAGCAATAGAAAACGATATAAATGTTGGTGTATATTATGTAACTCAAGCTCTAAACGCAAAAGAGGCTGAAGAAGAAGCTGCTTATGTATTAAAGAGAATATCAGATTACAGTATAACTTATCCTGTATATATTGATATAGAAGAAGTTAGTGGCTCAAGACAAAGGAAATTAAATAATGCTCAAAGAACAGAAGTGTGTAAAGCATTCTGCGATAAAATCTATGCGGCTGGCTATGAAACAGGTATATACTCATGTAAATCATACTTTGAAGATATGCTAAATGTAGATGAATTATCAATGTACAACATATGGTGTGCTGCTTATGAAATTAAAAATAAACCAACTACAGAATTTGAATATCAAATTTGGCAATGTTCAGAAACAGGAAAAGTAAATGGTATAACAGGCGATGTTGATATAAACTACTGTTACTATGATTACATAAATTACAAACGTGGTGAAACAACAACTACTGCTGCTCCAACAGATGCAGCAACTGCAACAGACTCACCTACAACAACTAGTACACCAACTACAGACACCACTACATCATCAACTGAAACTGTACCAATACCAAATCCATAAAACAAACTATAATTTGTCGAGCTCTTGTGCCCCTGTCGTTCCGACAGGGGCATGGTTGTGGTATTTAAGCTTCTTTATAATTTGAGCTATCGCTCAAATTGGGGGATTTTGCTTCTCGAAAGTTTTAGTTTACAGTTCTAGTGACGCAA
>SVEH01000030.1 GCA_015057455.1 Lachnospiraceae bacterium
AAGAAGCAAAATCCCCTAATTTGAGCGATAGCTCAAATTATAAAGAAGCTTAAATACCACAACCATGCCCCTGTCGGAACGACAGGGGCACAATATACCTACAAATTAGAGTTTATCTCTATATTCCATTCTTTTTTGTTTGCATCTTATATTCTACTGGTAATGTTATACATGACGGAGCTAATTTAAGTGCTACATATGCGCATTTAATTGGAAAACTAACCATTACCTTGCTCTTTTTCTTCTTCATTGCCTTATATATGATTTGAGCACATTTACTTGCTGAAATTGATTTAAGTTTAAATGACGAATTGGCTCTATCATGAAATTCTGTATCTACCGGTCCTGGACATGCTACCATAACATGTACATCTTTCTTTAATTTTTTCATTTCATAATTAATTGCCCTACTAAAACTATATACATATGCCTTAGTAGCACCGTACTGTGACATATATGGAGTTGGAGCAGTTCCTGCAATACTAGCAATATTTACAATATGCCCTTTCTTCATAGTATTTGAAAAATGCTTATTAATCAAATGCAATGATATTATATTAGTTGTTATCATGTCCACATCATCGTTTTCATTAATTTCATGCAAATATCCCATTTTCCCATATCCTGCTGAATTAATGACAACACTAATGTCCTCATAAGATTTAACAAATTCAATTAAACTCTTTATTTGAGTTAAGTCCGCTAAATCGCACTTATAACCAACTACTTTTATATTATGTTTATCCGAAAGTTCTTTTTCAATATCTTTCAATCTATCTTCTCTTCTACCTACTAATATTAGGTTATAATTATTCTGTGCTAATATTTTAGCCAATTCATAACCTATACCACTGGTAGCTCCTGTCACCAATGCGTACATTTTAAACGCTCCTTACATATTTTCTTTAATTTCAAAATTGCGTCAAAGGACTAAAAGACCTTTGACGCTTTATAATACTCATTAAAACAATTCTTTTACTTTGTTCACAACATTTTCTACAGTAAAGCCAAATTTAACAAATAACTTATCTGCTGGTGCTGAAGCTCCAAATGATGTCATAGTAACCATATTGCCATCAAGACCTACGTATCTTCCCCAACCGAAATCTGAAGCTGCCTCTACAGCTACTCTTCTTCTTACTGATTTAGGTAATATACTCTCTTTATATTCTGCTGATTGTTTTTCAAATTCATCCATTGATACCATACTTACTACTCTTACATCAATGCCGTCTTTTGCAAGTTGTTCTTTTGCTTCTATACACAAACTTACTTCTGAACCACTTGCCATTAATATAGCATCTGGTGTCTCTTTATCTGAATCATCTACTATATATCCACCTTTTAGTGCCTCTTTTGATGTATTAGGCAATTGTGGTAAATTTTGTCTAGATAAAACTACTGCTGTTGGTTTCTTCTCTACAACTGCAAAGTACCATGCTGCAATAGTTTCTGTCATATCTGCTGGTCTAAACACACTGAACTCTGGCATTGCTCTAAGCATTGCTAGTTGCTCAATTGGTTCATGCGTAGGACCATCTTCACCAACACCTATACTATCATGAGTTAAAACGTACATAATAGGAATTCCCATTAATGCAGATAATCTTGCCATTGGTTTTACATAGTCGCTAAACACGAAAAATGTTGATACATAAGGCATAAGACCACCATGTAATGCAATACCATTACCCATAGCTGCCATAGCCAACTCTCTTACACCAAAATGTAAATTGCGTCCTGAGTAATCTTCTGCACTAAAATCACCTGCATCATTCATATATGTCTTTGTTGAAGGTGCTAAATCTGCTGAACCACCAAATAAATTAGGCATAAGGTCTTTTAATCTATTAATTACCTTTCCTGAGCAATTACGAGTTGCATCTGGCTTATCTTCATATTCCCAGAACTTAGCATTATCTAACTTTTCTTCTATACCTTTATTATTGAAGTAAACATCCCATTGTTCTTTCATCTCAGGATATTTCTCAAAGTATTCACATCTTAATTTATTCCACTCTTCTTCAATCTTAGAGTTCTTATCATTAATCTCTGATATATATGAATATACATCTTGATCTACAAAGAAATCTTTATCTGCTGGCAATCCTAAGTTTTCTTTCATTGCTTTTATATTATCAATACCTAAAGGTTCACCATGTGCTGATGCTTTTCCTTCTTTTGCTGGACAACCATGACCGATTTTTGTTCTTATTGTAATAAGAGATGGTCTATTTGTATCTGCTTTTGCTTCCTCAATAGCTTGTCCTATTGCTTCTGGATCATTACCATCCTCTACTCTTAAAGTTTGGAATCCAAATGCTTGAAATCTCTTTTCAACATCCTCTCTAAATGCAATATTTGTATTGCCTTCTATTGATATATCATTTGAATCGTATAAAACAATTAACTTATCTAAACCTAATGTACCTGCAAGTGAAAATGCTTCTGATGAAATACCTTCCATCATACATCCATCTCCACCTAAAACATAAGTATAGTGATTTATAATATCATAATTATCTTTATTAAATACAGCTGCTAAATGTGCTTCTGCCATTGCCATTCCTACAGCCATTCCCATTCCTGCTCCTAGTGGACCAGTTGTAGCTTCTACACCAACTGTATGTCCATACTCTGGATGTCCTGGTGTCAATGAATCTAATTGTCTAAATTGCATTAAATCTTCTATAGACAAATCACCATAACCAAATAAATGTAACAAACTATATATCAAAGAAGATCCATGTCCTCCTGATAATATAAATCTGTCTCTATTCTCCCACTTGGGATTAGCTGGATTATGAACCATATGCTTTGACCATAATTCAAAAGCTGCTGGCGCTGCTCCTAATGGTAATCCTGGATGTCCTGAATTAGCTTTCTGTACCATATCCGCAGCCAATCCTCTAATAGTATTAATTGCTTTCATTTGAATGTTACTCATATAAATTCCTCCTACTTCTATGCAATAAATTTAACCTCTGTTAAATTATTTTATTACTTTTATACTAGGCCAATATCTAATTCCAGCTTTAGCTATTATGTCATCTTCATGCACATAGGTATTGTTCCAATATCTTGCATCATTAGAATTATTTCTATTATCGCCCATTACAAAGTATGAATCTTCTGGAACCTCATACGGTCCAAAATCACCTTGAAATGGTTCTTTTAAATAGTCCTCTTTAAGTATTTCATCATTAACATAAACAACTCCATCTTCAATACGAACTGTATCTCCTGGCAATCCAATAACTCTTTTTATATAGTTTATATTTTGATTATCAGGAAACTTAAATATTATTATGTCCTGTCTTTTTACATCTTCAAACTTATAAGCTAATCTGTTTCCAAATAATCTATCGCCACAATTGATGGTATTCTCCATAGACCCAGTTGGTATTCTCGTATTAGATAACAAAAATGTATTAACTACAATCGCTACCAATATAGCTGCCATAACAATTAAGAAATATGACCTTATCTCCTTAAATATCTCTTGCGTTCTGCTAGGCTCATCATCTTGCGACTCATAACTATTCTCTAAATTCTCCTCTATATTGTTGGATTTATTATCACTAGATTCTCTTATACTTTCTACTTCTTGTTCTAAACTTTCTTCTGTTTTCTCTTCCATATTCGCTTCTCTTTCTTCCATTTTTTTACTCCTATTTAAGTATATTATTAATACAATATCAAGTCAATATTTTTATTTATTGAAATAACCATTAATCATTCTTCCTGCAATAGGCACTGCACTTTCAGAACCCGTTCCACCGTTTTCTACAATTATGCTTACTGCAATACTAGGATTATCCGCTGGTGCAAATCCCACAAACCATGAATGTGAATCACCTTCATCATTATATTCTGCAGAACCAGTCTTACCAGCAACTTCAACATCCAAATCTTTTAATCCCATAGCTGTACCATTATCCACAACATTACGCATAAGCTCTTTTAAAAATGTTGCTTCTTTATTAGACATTATGCTTTTCATCTTCTTTTGCTTAGTAATTTCTATAGCTCGACCATCTCCATCAACTAGCTTATCAACCATGTATGGTTTCATCACATCTCCACCATTAGCAATTCCACTTACTAACAACGCATTTTGAAATGGTGTAATTCTAGTATCTCCTTGTCCTATAGCTGTTTGAGCTAACAGTGTCTCATCTGCTGATGCCCCTAAGTCAAACTTACTTATACTATAACCATAATCAAAATCTAATTCTTTATTAAACATTAGGTCTTTTGCTATTTTGTTCATATTTTTAGCCCCTATTATAGTTCCCATATTACCAAATGCCCCATTACAAGAATTAGCAAAAGCTGAAACTATATCTAGCGGTCCATGAACCTTTTTATCATAACATTGCATATTAAACCCATTAAAATTATGAGTTCCTTTGCATTGATAACTATAAGTTCCAGCCGATTGATTTCTCATATAAGCTAACACCGTTACAATTTTAAAAGTAGAGCCTGGCGGATACAATCCAGATGTTGCTCTATTTATAAGACTATTTCTTGTGTTATCTGTATTAGATAATACCGACCAATTTTTTGTTACAAAGTTAGGATCATAAGAAGGTTTTGAAACCATAGCTATAATCTTTCCTGTTTTAGGTTCAATAGCTACAACAGCACCTTTTTTATTACCCAATGCATCATAAGCAATTTTCTGTAAATCAAAATCAAGGGTTGTAACTATACTATTCCCCATGCTCTTTTCATCATTTATATCATTTAATATTTTATCAAGAACAGAATCTTTTGTTGTAACAAGAGAAAAATCACTTCCCAATTCAATTCCTGTTTTACCTTTTTCATATCTACCAACTGTATGAGCAAACATACTTCCATATGGATAATTACGAATCCATTCTCCATCTTCCTCTATTGTTTGTGCCAATATTCTATTATCACTAGAATATATATTACCTCTAACTACAGTTTCCTCCAACAACAACGAACGTTCATTATATTCATTGTTTAATTTTGACTGGCTATCAATCATAACAAAGTATATTATATAAATAATCAATGCCATAAATACACTAGTTACCGCAACTAAAACTTTTGACATAGCCTTATTATGTGTCTTCTTTTTCTTATTTAATTTAATCCCATTATTAACCTTCAACTCATTAGAATCAGCTGCTTCATTAATCTTTTTTTGATTAAGCATTGCCGTTTGACTTATTAAGTTTTCTTCTTTTAAAATAGCATCTAAAATAATATCTGTTTCAAATATATCACTTTGTTTTAAAATATTTTTCTCTAATACTTCTAACTCACGCTCTAATTTTTGTTTATCGTATTTTTCTTCTTCTAATTCTTTTCTAACAGCATCTAAATCTATTTCTTCTATTTTAATATTATCTAAATCAATATCTTCTTTAGTACCTATGTTCTTACTTTCATCGCCATCTTCCGTTGCATCGTTCTCTATGTTTTGAGGTTCAGCTTCTTCGTCATTAACTTTATTCTCTGCATTTCCAGTTTCAACTTTTACTTCAGCCATTTCATCCTCTAGGTTTAGTGATTCAGGTTCTTTGTCATTAACTTCATTCTCTACAGTTTCAGCTTCAGCGTTGACTTCAGTCACGTCATTATCCATATTTTGAGACTCAACTTCTTCGTTATTTACTTCCCTATCTGCATTTTCTACTTCAGCTTTCATCTCATTTATAACATTCACTGCAGATACATCAACAACCTCTAAATCATCTAGTTCACTACTTACACTTACGTCATCAACTTTAGTCTCAGGCACTTCTTTCTCTATGCTTTCATTTTCATCATTTATTTCCTGGACTTCAATTTTATTATTCATGTCTATATTCTCTTTATTAATACTTACATTCTCATCATTAATATCTTTATTCTCGTTGTTAATATCTTTATTCTCATTATTCATATAATTCTTCATGCTCCTAACTAGTCTATGATGATGCTTTCCTTACATATAATCCTTGAACAACATTAAATATTATTAAAGTACTAATTATAGAACTACCTCCATAACTAACAAATGGTAATGTTACACCTGTTGATGGTATAAATTTTGTTACACCTCCTATTGTAAGTAACACTTGAAAAATGTACATTGTACTAAGACCTATAGCTATAAGTTTATAAAAAGCATCTTTTATTTGCATAGCTATATTAATAAACATAATATAATTACTCAAACAAATAAGTATAATCATAATTCCTATTATTACACCCATTTCTTCGCATATAACTGAAAAAATAAAATCACTTTCTCTTACTGGAATTTTAGATGGCATACCTTTAGTTAACCCTAATCCAAACCAACTTCCTGTTCCTATGGCAAATAAAGATTGTGCCACTTGATAACCTGCTCCATCTATATTACTCCATGGGTCCAACCATGCTATTACTCTTGTTCTAACATGACCAAATTGCGGAACATTATATGCTAAAAATGCAGCCAATATTCCCATTACAGATCCAAGTATCATATATAAACCGTTCTTTTGTGATATATATAACATTACAAAATATGTTATAAAAAATAACAACGCTGCACCTAGATCTTTTTCAACAACCAAAATAATTACATGGGCTGCTGCCAATAATGATATTCCAATTAATTCTTTTAAATTCTTTGCTTTTGTTAACATACTTGCCATACAAAATACAAATATTATTTTAACAAACTCTGAAGGTTGGATAGATGTATTATTTATTGTTATCCAGTTTTTTGCTCCAAACTTTTCTGATGCAAGGAATAAAACACATACTAACATTCCTAATCCAACTGCCGCATATATTTTGTCATATTTGTCTATTGTATTAAACTTATCAATTATTAGAGGAATTAACAAACAAAGCGTTGTTCCTACTACAATAATTATAAATTGCTTTATTGCCATATCATAATTAAGTCTCGCAATTATAACAAACCCTATATCCATAAGCATTATCATATTATTAAATAAAAGCCTAGATATTTTCTCGTAAACAATATTATATATCTGAGTTGATATTACTAAAAATAACAATTCAAATATACCTAAAAGTATCGTTGCATAACTACCATCTCTTAAAAATAATATATAAAAATACAAACAATGAAATATGTATACTATTAAATATTGCATAGCAAACATTCTATTTTTCTTACGTTCGCTTACTATTTCATTCATTCGTTCTCTTTTTTTTCGTTCTAGTGGAGAAATCTTACTTTTTGTAAGTTCACTAAGTTGCTTAGGTTTAACACCAAACACCATAAATGAAATATATGTATATATTAAAACCAATATAGGCGTAAAATACTTAGCAAAAATTATCATTATGTCTAACATAAATATGCCTCCTTATAATGTTGCTTTGTAAAAATGTCCCTTATATCCATCCTCCAATAAATTATTGTCTAATACACCATCTAATACAGAGCATATCTCTTCCCAACTTTCTGATAAAAATTCTATTCTATAACTGTCTGCTAATCCTTCAGCATAAGATATAACGTTTATTGTATTAGCGTTATATATAACATTATAACAATAATCACATGCACTTCTTACTAAATATGTTTCGTTATATTTATCCTTTAATCTTAGAATTTCCTTATTCTTATCACACATATCTTTTGTTTTCTTTAAACATCCTGCACTAACCATAACTACAGGTCTAGTATAAACCACTAATTCACATTCTATTTCATAATTTCTATTATCAATAGCTTGGTTCAAACCCTCCGTTTCTTCCTTAGTTAATTCTAATGAATGTGTTAATGTTTTTGCCCCATATTCCTTTAACGCACATGCTGCATAGGAATTAGTTATATACATATTAGAATCCATAACTATATTAACATCTCTATCTATGCGCTGTTTTACATACTCTATGCCCTCAATATTCCTTACCATATAACCATCTATATGTTCATTTTTAAATACAGCTTTATAGTTTTTATTCATAATATCTTGCCTTGATTTTCTCATTATTCTTGGCAATGCTATATATACACCTATATTACTTGTCTTTAATGTCTCAATGTTATTCCAAAATTGAGTATCATACTCTACATCTTTATCTAACCCATCTAATTCTATGTATACTTTATTAATCTTAATTAATGAACTATATTCTATAATAGACTCTTCATTTACTGAAACATTAGAACAACTCTCTCTCTTATGTTCTTCTAAATGCTCATCTCCATATTGTTTATCAACAAATCTTCTATCACTTAACTTATCTTCCATGGATTGAATATAATTAACAATATAATTAAGTCTTTCCTTATCTGCAACCAATACAGTTAAACTGTCCTTTATACTCTTACTAGATTTAGTTTTTTTTACATCTGCAACAAATTGTTCTTCTTTCATGTTAGATTTTCCTCTAATGTCTACATCCTCTATGTCTGCTGCATTACATTTGTAATATTGAGCTACATACATCTCTTCTGTTTTCGATATAACATCTCTTCTAATTTCATTCAACTTACCAACAGGTACAAATAATCCATCATCTAATACTATACTTATATTATCTAACTGAAAATTTGTATCTGATATTTTCCCAAATTGTTTCTTTATGTTCTCTAATGTAATTGGTCTATTAATAGATTCATCTGGCTCACTATATTGAAATGAATATTCCTTATCGTATATCTTCACTCCTACTGTAATAGGCTGATTCTTACACACCCTAACAGTCATATCTAGTTTGATTTTTTTATTATTCTTAATATACCTTTCATTAATATCATCTATTAATACATTATTTTTTATTCTATATACATTTTGTCCTTTATTCAATTTTAATCCCTTAGAATAATTACATGTAATTATATTCCCCTTTAACTCATCCTCTTTAAGGGTAAATTCATAGGAATTATCTATTCCTGCCTTGCATTCTTCATCTCTCACTTGCAAAACATCTTGTCTATTAACAGTTTCAGCTAATAATATATCAATATTTCTAGCTCCTACTCTAGTAACTTTACCTACATATGTACCATAATGAGATGGTAATTTTATAGACATAATATCTTTTCCATTATGTTTATTATAATATCCCTTTGTATAGCCACCTCTATTATACATATCTTGCATATTAATTATATCTACTTTTATTGCATCTTCATTATTCTCAATATACTTTATATATTTATCATGCCCTAATGCATAGTATAAATCAATATACTTTCTATAAGTACTTACAATGCAAGCTGCATATTCTATCTTCTTCATGCGCCCTTCAATCTTTAAAGAATCCACACCTGCTGCAATTAGATTATGCAAATTATATAGACCACACAAATCTTTTGGACTAAGCATATATTCATCTTTTGCTATTAGCTTATCACCTGTATACACATTATATTGTTTTCTACAAGGTTGAGCGCACCTTCCTCTATTGCCACTACGCTCACCTATCATACTACTCATAAGACACTGTCCAGAATAACAATAACATAATGCGCCATGAATAAATACTTCTACTTCTAAATCTGTATTATCCTTTATTTCTTGTATTTCCTTAATACTTAATTCCCTTGCTGGTACAATTCGTGTCACATTATACATATTCATTAAGTTCTTGCAGTCACTTGATACTAATGTCATCTGTGTACTTGCATGTTTCTCTAAATCTGGAAACATTGTATCCAAATAAGCCATTACTCCAAGGTCTTGAACAATTACTCCATCTAAACCTGCTTCGTAAAAAGGCTTAATATAATCATATAATTCTTGTTCTATCTCTTCTTCTTTCAATAAAACATTAACAGTCATATATATCTTTACATTAAATAAATGAGCATATTTTATAGCCTCTATCATATCCTCCCTGGATAAATTATCTGCATATGCCCTAGCACCAAACTTCATACCACCAATATATACCGCATCTGCACCTGCATTTATCACAGCTTTCAAACCTTCTTTTGATGCAACAGGCGCCAATAATTCTATCTTCTTCATCATAAACCTCTCAAACTATATCTAATTAAGGTTTCATTAACCCAAACAAAGGCTATATTACCCAAAATTAATATGCATTTATTTCATCTATTATATATACAACTATATCCCCGTCATAATTATGGCGAGGATACTACTTTCATATTATTTAGTTTCTGCAAGCTCAGCTTCTAATTTTACAATCTGCTTTTGAGCTTGTACCAAACTATTCTTAGTCTGCTCATATTCTCTATTAAGAGACTCTAATTTAGTTTGTATAGAAACCATCTCATGTTTTAAATCATATATTTCTTTTGTCTTGTCTTCACTCTCTGACAAATATTCTTGACTTTGTTTCTTAACTTTAAAATAATCATCAGCCATATTAATCTCAAGCAATATTGTCTTTAAATCACTTGTAAGTGATGTATATTCTTCTCTAGCTTTAAAATCGTTATATTTTACATTAATATATGAAGCAATTTTTTGCAAATACTCTTCACTTTCAAATCCACAAATCGTATATATTTTGTTGTTAATTATTACTTCAACGTTGTTCTTCTTATCCATTCCTAACTCATCCTTTATGTATATGTAATCACAAAAGAATTTACAAAAAATTCCTTTTCACACTATTACCTATTATATATAACTTTTTATTAAATTACAAGAACATTTTTCCTATAAATATTTTATTTAAATATTCGCTTTATTCTAATATTCTGATACCCACATACAGAACACAACTGACTGCTAGCATAAAATGTGTCTATCTTGACATATCTCATAAGAAAACTGTTTTATATCATCTGATATTTGCTTTGATATCAGTAATTTCTTTCTATACTTACATACCAAAATGTTTATAACATAGTTCTGTAACAGTTCTACCTCTAGGTGTTCTCTTAATTAATCCATTTTGTATCAGGTAAGGTTCATATACATCTTCTATAGTTGTAGCATCTTCTCCTATGGCTGCTGCAATTGTGTCCAATCCAACTGGGCCACCAGCAAATTTATGTATCATTGTAAATAAAATATCTCTATCCACATTATCTAATCCAAGCTTATCTACATCTAACTTATCTAAAGCAATATTGGCAATTTCACTTGTTATATTACCATCATATGATACTTGCGCAAAATCTCTAACTCTTTTTAAAAGCCTATTCGCTATACGAGGTGTTCCTCTAGAACGCAATGCTATAGCATATGCTCCATTTGGATCTATATCAACGCCTAGTACTCCTGCCGAACGTGTCACAATGCTTTGAAGTTCTTCTGGCTTATAAAATTCCATTCTTGATACAACACCAAATCTATCTCTTAAAGGAGCTGTAAGCATACCTGCCCTAGTAGTTGCACCAACTAAAGTAAATTTTGGCAAATCAATTCTAATTGACTTAGCTGTTGCACCTTTTCCTATTACAATATCTATTGCATAATCTTCCATAGCTGAGTACAAAACCTCTTCGACAGTTCTACTCAATCTATGTATTTCATCAATAAATAATATATCTCCTTCATTTAAACTATTCAATATAGATGCCATATCTCCTGGTTTTTCTATAGCTGGACCTGCTGTTATTTTTAACTCCGCATTCATTTCATTAGCTATAATACCTGCCAATGTTGTTTTACCAAGTCCAGGTGACCCATAAAAAAGCACATGATCTAAAGGTTCTTTCCTAAGTTTTGCTGCCTCAATGTATATCTTTAAATTCTCTTTTATTGCACTCTGTCCCACATAGGAATCAAGGGTTTGCGGTCTTAAATTATTCTCTATTTTATAATCTTCTTCTATAATATCCGTTGTAATAATTCTCTTTGACATTATTATTCTCCGTTCAAATCTTCTTCACTAAATTAAAATGTTCCAACAATTCTAAGTGCTTGCTTAATTATATCTTGAACACTAGTGTCTTCTGTAATGTCAATTTTACTAATAGCTTTAAGCACATCCGAACTTGAGTATCCAAGAGCAATTAATGCTTCTGTTGCATCTTGTGTAACTTCATTATTAACAATATTATTTAAATTACCTCCTGAAGCAACTTTGGCACCACTATTAAATGCATCTTCTAAGTCAATCTTATCCTTTAATTCTAAAATTAATTTTGATGCCATCTTAGGACCAATCCCTGGTGTTTTTGCAATAGCTTTTGCATCATTAGATAATACAGCAAACCTAACTCCATCTGCCCCTAAAGTCGAAAGTATAGCAAGTCCACCTTTAGGACCTATACCACTCACAGAAATAACCTTTTTAAAGATTTCTAAATCGTCTTTAGTTAAAAATCCGAAAAGGCTCACACCATCTTCCCTTACATTCATATAAGTGTGTAACTTCACTTCCATACCTGTGATTCTTACACTATCTATAACAGAACTTGGCACCTTTAAACAATACCCAATTCCTGCTACTTCAAGCACTACTTCATCTATGTTTATTTCTTCAACAATTCCTTTTAAAAATCTTATCATAATTATCTTCCATATCTTTCTATTATAAAATTTATTTTACAAAAACTTCTTATGTTTAATCAATCACTAAAGCGTTAAAATAAACTCTAAAATAAAACTTGTATAACCTTCAATAACTGTTGCGCAATTTTTACTCTAATCGGTCTATTCTTCCACTCTTCATAGCTTATTTCAATACATTCTTCTAAAGTTTTCTTAAAGTCTTGTTTTATATCATTAACAATCTTTTTATCACACATCCATGCACCACATTCATAATGCAAATTAAAACTTCTAAAATCCATATTAATAGTGCCCACAACAGCGCAATTCTCTGACATTATATTCTTTGCATGAATAAATCCTGGTTTGTACTCGTATATTTTAACCCCTGCTTTTAGCAATCTACCATAATTATACTCCGTAAGCAACTTTACTGTTTTCTTATCTGGAATATGTGGCGTAATTATTCTTACATCCACACCACTCTTAGCAGTTAAAACCAATGCCTTTTTCATCTGATCATCAATAACCAAATATGGCGTTGTAATATACAAATAATCTTGTGACTCCATTATCATGTTAAAATATAAATCTTCTATTGGATTGGACGGATTATTAGCTGGTCCATCACATACTATATGACAATAAGAATTATTAGATTTAAAATCAGCCGTTGGCATATATTTATTGTAATCAACTGAATATCCATCTGCTGCAATATCCCACATAGCAAGAAATGTAGTCGTTAAACCTTTAACTCCTTCACCTTCAATTCTAACTGCTGAGTCTTTCCATATTCCGAATCTTTTCTTTAAATTAACATATTCATCCGCTATATTCATTCCACCAGTGTAGCCTATATTACCATCTATAACTACTATTTTTTGATGTGTTCTATAATTAAAATACAACTTATCAAAATATTTATGAACAGGATTAAATACTCTTACTTCAAATCCTTCTTGTTCTAAATTATATCTAAAATACTTATTTGTTCTAAACATTGTGCCAAAATCATCATATAAAAACTTAACTTCCACACCTTGTTTTATTTTTTCTAATAGTAAATCATGTATATTATTCCACAACTCACCTTCCGCTACAATAAAAAATTCTAGCAGAATAAACTTCTTTGCCTTTTTTATATCCTCTAACATAGCTCTAAAAGCTTTATCTCCCATTGAATAATACTCTATATTATTATTCTTATATATAGGAAACTTTTCTTTACTAAGAAAATTAGATAACTTTTTAAGTTCTGGATACTCTTTATTAAAACTCTCTTTATCATTCTTATTCTCTTTATTATATTTATAGCTATTGTTCATTTTAGCTAATACTTTTTTATCTTCTTTTGAATTCCTTGATCTTCCACCCCACAACATAAACATTATTGCGCCAGTTACTGGCAATACAAGTATTATTGCACTCCATGCTATTTTATATGAAGATGAATTACGCTCATCCATTAAATACATCAAAACAGAAAAACCTAGTATCTCTATTAAAAAATAAAAATACACTGTATATTTTGCTAATGCCAATGATAGACATACTACAAATATTACTTGAACTACTACCAACAATAAAACTATTAATGCCCTAAGAATTCCACTAACTAATGGTTTACCATATTGTCCATTTTTCTTTATCTTTCGTGTAAGGTTCTTCATCTTTGGATTACTCATATAATGCCTCCATTCCTATTATATTTAAAGGAATACTCTGCTATAATTTCTGTCCTTTTATCAAAAATTCATTTTACCATATATTGTTAACATATTACAACTTTTTTATTGGAATTTTTGCTTTTCTATATTTCCATATAACAAAATTCAGTATAATAATAAAAAATGAAATTATTAAACTTATATATTCTGGTATATTGCACCATATGTCACTATTCATATTAATTTTCCAATACCACAAGCTACTATATAAACAATAAACACCCTACATATAGTAACATGCCTTACACTCCCTTTATTTCTAATATATAATCTTATCCTCTCTAACAAATCATATTACATTCTCTCAAATCCAAGATATCTAGTTCCCTGAAATGTTAACTTTCCATTATCGCCTTCTACAAGCATGCCATATTCATTGCCACCTACACATAGTTCCATACGGTCTCCACTTTCTACTTGAAATGTTACATAGTATGTAGTAGATGTTGTTGAATGCCCCACAGAGTCTGTTCCCCCAACATGGTTGTGATGTGATACACTACTTCTTTTGGCTACAACAGTTGCATCTACTGTTAACCTCGGAGACTTGTTATTCTTGTTCCATTGCCCAATACCACGAATAGCTATAAATATAAACATACCAAACACCATTAAAAACGTTAGTGCAAAAATTATCTCAAATCCTATACCAAACATAAAACCCATAATTAATTCCTCCTAATTAAAACTTTATAATGACAATTTCTAATTTGCGTTGATAAATTATATCATATTCAACACCTTAACATCAACAAAATTCTACTATATTTATATTGAATTTTTCAATAATAACTACTACACTATAAATACGTATTGAGGAGGATTACTATGTATACAGAAGAAACTAAACTGGATTTTAAAAATATTTCTGACAACCTTATACTAGATTTTGATTTTAATGATATGATTTTTTTTGATATTGAAACAACTGGACTATCACGCACTAAGCACATGATATATCTATTAGGTTGTTTATTTTATAAAGATAATACTTGGCAAAGCATTAATTGGCTTGCCACTTGTTTAGAAGATGAAGAACAAATTATAAAAGAGTTCTTCAATCTACTCAAAGATAAAAAATATTTAATTCATTATAATGGAAATTCATTTGATATTCCTTTTGTGCAATCAAAAGCGAGGAAATATCATATTGATACCAACACTATTGATAGAATTACAAGTATTGACTTACTTAGAATATGTAGAAGGTACAAATCATTTCTTAATTTACCTAATTATCAATTAACAACGGTCGAAAAATTCTTAAATATAAACCGCAAGGATATATATAGCGGAAAAGAACTTATAGAAAAATACTATGATTTTATCAAACTATACTCTCTCGATGATTTAAAAGGTAATTATGAAAAAAGTAATGAACTAAAAGAAATCCTTTTACTTCATAATTATGAAGACATAATAAATATGCTTCCATTAATGAATTTGTACAAATATGAATTACTAGCTAAGGGTAATATTGTATATGACTCACACAATATTACAGAGAATATCTTGCAAATTAATTATAAACTCAAGCACAATGGTATGCCATACACCTTACCTAATAACCTAAATCTTACCATTGGAGCAAATACTAATACTAATACTAATACTAATACTAATACTAATACTAATACTAGTGTTGCTCCCAACAGCAACATTAATATTACATCAACAGATGATACGTTAACAATAAAAATGCCTATAATAACAGGCGAATTAAAACACTACTTTGATAACTATAAAGACTATTATTATTTGCCACATGAAGATACTGCAATTCACAAAACCGTTGGGCAATATGTAGAAAAAGAATATAGAGAACAAGCCAAGGCAAATAATTGCTATATAAAGAAAACTGGACAATATGTATATATGCCAGTTTCTACTACTGCTCAACTACCTATATTCAAAACAAACTATACTTCTAAAGACACATATATAGAATTAAATGAAAAATTTCTAACTAATGAACTATCAACATATGTACTAACAGTTATAACAAGTATGCTCTAAATAATTAAAACCTAGGAAAGGCTTATTATCATTCAAAATAACCTTTGCTAGGTTTACTACTTTTCTTTGATTACCCTTATTCATTTAGTAAATCTTCCTTTCTTTTGTATTATACTTTTTCATAATCTCTTTATTAAATTTATCCATTTTTTTACACAAAAACTTGTACCAAGCTTCACTAGAATAAATCCTTAGGCAAAATAATAAAGCAGCTAGGCAAAGCCTAACTGCTTTATTATATAAAAATGTATCCGGATAATATTCATCTTCTATAAAGAAATTATTCAGCTGTAATAATTTCTTTCTTGTTATATGAACCACAAGCCTTACATACTCTATGAGGTATCATTAGCTCTCCACATTTGCTACATTTTACTAAATTAGGAGCATCCATCTTCCAATTTGCTCTACGACTATCTCTTCTTGCTTTTGAAGATTTATTCTTTGGACATATTGACATATATTACACCTCCCTGTCCATTATCAAAATTGACACGCTTACTATTATAACTATAAGCTATATATTTGTCAACATATTTATCTATATATTAATATGTACCACTTACCATACTAATTATATAACCTTTTATAATTCTAAATTGCTTATTATTTTACTAATGCTACTGTTTCTCTTGCTATTGCTAATTCTTCATTAGTTGGCACAACAATAACTTTAACTTTTGAGTCTGGAGTTGAAACTATCATTTCTTCTCCTCTTACCTTATTCTTCTCATCATCCATAGTAACATCTAAGAATGCAAGTCTACTCATAACTTGTTTTCTCATTATTCCGTTATTCTCACCAACACCAGCTGTAAATACAATTGCATCTACACCACCAAGTGCTCCAATATACGCACCTATATATTTTACAACTCTATAATTAAACATATCTAGTGCTAATTGCGCTCTCTCATGTCCTTCATCTGCTGCATTGTCTAAATCTCTAAAGTCACTTGATACTCCTGAGATTCCTGCAACACCTGACTTCTTATTAAGAACAGTATTAACTTCATCTACTGATATGTTCTCTTTATTAGCAATAAAGTCAACGATAGCTGGATCTAAATCACCACTTCTTGTTCCCATTATAAGACCTTCAAGTGGAGTAAGCCCCATACTTGTATCTATTGATTTACCATTAAGTACTGCTGAAACACTTGCTCCATTTCCCAAATGGCATACAATTATCTTTGAATTATTAGGATCTAATCCTGCAATATCCATAGCTCTCTTTGATACATAACTATGTGAAGTTCCATGGAAACCATATCTTCTTATCTTATGTTTCTCATAATATTCATATGGTAAACCATACATATATGCTTCTGCTGGCATAGTTTGATGGAATGCTGTATCAAATACTGCAACCATAGGTACATCTATAAGTGCTTTACATGCATTAATACCTATTAAGTTAGCTGGATTATGAAGTGGTGCAAGTTCATTACACTCTTCTATAGCTTTCATAACTTCATCAGTTATAACTACTGATGATGCAAACTTCTCTCCACCATGAACAACTCTGTGTCCAACAGCATTAATCTCATCAAGAGATTTTATTACACCATATTCTTCATTTACTAATGCATCAAGAACCATCTTAATGGCAACTTCATGATTAGGCATTGGAGAAACTACTTGAATCTTTTCTCCACCTTGAGGAGTGTACTTAAGTGTACTTCCATCAATTCCTATTCTTTCACATAAACCAACTGCTAAAACATTCTCTGTGATAGAGTCAATCAATTGATACTTTAGTGATGAACTACCACAATTAATAACCAATACGTTCATGTTACATCCTCTTTTCATATATTTATTTAGAAGCTTGTGCTTGAACCGCTGTAATTGCTATAACACCTACGATATCATCTGCCACACAACCTCTTGATAAGTCATTAACTGGTGCAGCAATACCTTGAGTGATTGGTCCATAAGCTTCTGCTTTAGCTAATCTTTGTACTAACTTATATCCTATATTACCAGCATCTAAATCTGGGAATACTAATACGTTAGCTTGTCCTGCTATTTCGCTACCTGGAGCTTTTGATGCACCAACACTTGGTACTATAGCAGCATCTAATTGTAATTCTCCATCTACTTTAAGGTTTGGATAATTCTCTTTTGCTATCTTAGTAGCTTCTACAACTTTTGTTACATCGTCATGTTTTGCACTTCCCATAGTTGAGTGTGAAAGCATTGCAACCTTAGCTTCTTCTTCAACTAATAATTCAAAACTCTTAGCTGATGAATCTGCTATTGCAGCTAATTCTTCTGAGTTAGGATTTTGACATAATCCTGAATCTGCAAATATAAATGTTCCATTTGCACCAAACTCACAATTAGGCACAACCATAACAAAGAATGCTGATACAAGTTTTGTACCTGGTGCAGTCTTAAGAATCTGTAATGATGGGCGTAATACATTAGCTGTTGAATTAACAGCTCCTGCAACCATTCCATCAGCATCTTTCATCTTAACCATCATTACACCAAAGTATAAATAATCCTTAGTTAATAACTCAGTTGCTTGCTCCTTAGTCATTCCTTTACTCTTACGAAGTTCTACTAATGCATCTACATATGCATCCATCTTCTCATAGTTTGCAGGATCAACTATTGTAGCCTTAGATATATCTAAATCTCCAGCTAATTCCTTAATCTTAGCTGAATCACCTACTAACACTAGGTTTGCTATGTCATCTTTTAATATCTTTGACGCAGCCTCGATAGTTCTCATATCTCCAGTCTCTGGAAGAACTATAGTTTTTTTATTTTCTTTTGCTCTTTGCATTATAGTTTCAATAAATCCCATAATGTCATTTCTCCTTTCATGTCTGCACTAAACATCCATTTATATTAATTCACAACAGTTCTATTATAAAGCTTTCGACCTTTTATTACAAGGGTAAATTTAATATTTCCAATGTTATTTTATTAAATTATTATTGCTATAATACAGCTTATATTGTAAACTCATTATATATTTAACAAATTATATAATATTAACTAAAATCACAATAATAGTTCACTTTATATGTATCGGAAGGTGTAATAATGAAAATAGCAGGAATTATTGTAGAATACAATCCATTTCACAATGGACACAAACTTCATATCGAGGAAACAAGAAAAATCACTGGTGCGGATTATATCATTGCTATAATGAGTGGTAATTTCGTGCAACGTGGAGAACCTGCCATTATTGACAAATATTGTAGATGTGAAATGGCTCTTTTAAATGGTGTTGATTTGGTTATTGAACTTCCTACTATTTATGCAACAGCTAGCGCTGAATATTTTGCATTTGGGGCCGTATCTTTACTTAATAGCCTTAATATTGTTGACTTTATTTGTTTCGGTAGTGAAATAGGCGACTGTAAACTACTTGATTATACAGCAGATATACTTAGTACTAACAATGATGCATATCAAAAAATGCTAAATACATTTATTAAGCAAGGAAATTCCTATCCAAAAGCTAGAGAACTAGCCTTAACTAGTTACCTTAAATCAATTAATAGTCCTTACTTAAAGGATGTAAAGAAACTTATTGCTTCACCAAATAATATTCTAGGTATAGAATATATTAAAGCATTAAAAAAACTAAATAGCACAATCAAGCCTGTAACAATTACAAGAACAGATTCTGGATATAACGCAGTTGAGTTAGATTTGTCTAGCAATTTTTCTTCTGCTAGTAGTATTAGAAATACCCTAACAAACAATGGAACATCAAATACTACCAACTCAAAATCTACAACAAAATATATTAAACAGATTAAAGCTTATATCCCTTCTAATTGCTATAAAATTTTCATCAAAAACTATAATGTGACATTTCCAATAACTTATGATGATTTTTCTATATTGGCCTATTATAAGTTATTGAATAATAATACAACCGATTTAAATACTTATGTTGATATAGATACTGTAATTGCTAATAAATTGTTGAATAACTTTACTAGTAGCAAAAACATTACAACTCTACTTAATAACAGTAAATCTAAAGATGTTACCTATACTCGTTTATCAAGAGCTTTACTAAATATTATTTTAAATAACAAAAAAGATACCTTTAACAGATACCTACTTAAAGGATCTACCTATGCAAGAATACTAGGTTTTAAATCCAGCTCTTCTAATTTAATAAAAACTTTAAAAAAGAGCAGTTCTATTCCATTAATTAATAAATTATCTTTAGGAATAAAATCTCTTTCTGATGATGATAAGGCTATTCTAGAAATGGATATAAAATCATCTGAACTATATAATAAAATTGTTTATACTAAATTTAAAACACAGAATACAAATGAATACAAAAAAGGAGTTATTATACAATAACTCCTTAATTTTTCTGTTTATCTCTTTCTTGAATGTGAACTAGAATGCTTTTTACTAGTTTCTTTTGCTTTATGCTCACCTATAAGTTGTTCTCTATTCTCTCTTACCACATTAACACTATTAGATAATGTTTTATACATATTCTCGTAGTTTCTCTTAGATTGTTCCAATGTCTCTGTTACTACATTATCAATCATTGTAAGTAATTCATTAGTATAACTAACTGCTTCTCTTACCATCTCATCACTATTATGTTTAGCTGTATTAGTCATCTCTGTTGCTGTTTCTCTTGTAACTCGCATTAAATCATCTGTTTCTTTCTTAGCTTTCTCTCTAATTTGAATAGATTCATCATTAGCAGCAGATACAACTTCATTAGCTTGCAAATATGCTTGTTGCATAATTTCATGCTCACTAATCATCTTCTTAGCTTTTTCTTCTGCTTGAGCTATAATAGTTTGTGCCTTAGTTTCAGCATCATTAATTATAGCATCTCTGTTGGCTATAATCTTTTGATATCTTTTAATTTCATCTGGTGTTCTAAGTCTTAATTCATCTAATAAATTATATAATGTATCCTTTGGTACAATAACCTTATTAGGTGAAAGTGGTTGTGTTCTACAACTATCTACAAAATCATATATATCATCAATTATTTGCTCAATTCTACTAGTACTCATTTCCATTCTCCTAACCTATCCTTCTTTCAAATATTTTTTAATATATGGGCAACACACTTTGGTACAAATTCGCTGACATCTCCACCAAAAGAAATTATTTCTTTTACCATACTCGAGCTGATAATTGACTTATCACTATCTGCCACTAAAAATACAGTTTCAAGTTTGCCATATAATTTTTTATTTATTAATGCCATATCCTTCTCATATTCATAATCTTTAGTAGTTCTTACTCCTCGAATATTAATAGTAGCCTTATTCTCCTTTGCAAAATCAACTAAAAGTTCATTAGACTCTACTATCTCTACTCTTGATATGTCTATTTCGTTTTCTTCTAACGCTTTTTTTATTAAATCAATTCTCTCTTTAACACTTAATAGTGCAGATTTATTCTTATTATGTAGCACACCTATAACTAACTTATCCACTATATTCAGTCCTCGTTGTACTATATCAACATGGCCATTAGTTACAGGATCAAAACTACCTGCATATATTCCAACTTTCATAATTCCTCCCATTACATACCCTTTTATTTCTTAGTTTTACACCGTACTTAATTTCGCATCATAAAATCTATGCTATTTTATATTCTTGCTTTCTAAATTCTATGTTTTACTATTTATTTTTTTCTAATAAACACATGTTTATTAGACTTATACTTCTTTTCTTTATACACTTCAAAATCAGTATCTTCTTCCACATAATCAAAATCAGTATCCAACGATGCCTCCACAACTATAACTGTATCTTCATCAACTAACTCACTATGATCTAACATCATAATTATATCTTTTTCATATAAGTTATCATAAGGTGGATCCATAAATATGTAATCAAATGGATCTTCATCTTCCATCATATGAATTGCACTTGTTGCTGTATTACAGTACACCGAAGCTCTATCTTCTAGTTTTGTAAATTTCAAATTATGCTTAATACACTCTACGCACTTTTTATTACTATCTATAAAAACAGCCTCACTTGCTCCTCGACTTAAAGCTTCAATACCTATTCCACCACTTCCTGCAAATAAATCCAGAAAACGAGTTCCTCTTATATAGGGATTAATCATATTAAACAAAGTTTCTTTTATCCTATCTGTTGTAGGACGAGTTTCCATTCCTTCAATTGTCTTAAGGCGAAGACTCTTTGCTGTTCCTGCTATAACTCTCATAATTAACCTCCTATTCTCAATTTATAAATAAAATTCTAAAAAATAAACATTGCATTCTATGTATATTTGCTGTATAGGTATGAATTTAATACCTTTACACACATATATTTACTAAATATATAAAATTACATACTTTTACACATTTATATTTTATAACATAATCATAATTTGTCAATATTTTCCTTTATTATATTTCTGTTATTACTTTACGCTTTCTTTTTAAATCCATTTATCCAATTAGATCTTTTATAATAAATTGCAAATATTACAGAACTAATAAACCATGTTATTGGATATGCCATAAATAACAATCCTATCTCTTTTTTTATACTAATAGCAACAGTAATATATACTATTCTAAAAATACACCATACCCCAAGCATTATAAACATTGATACAATTGCTTTTCCTGCACCCCTACATATACCTGCTATACAATGAGAAAATGATAATAAGCAATAAAATAATGCAGCTGTCCTAGCTTGCTTTACTCCTATTTGTAATACTTTTTTTCCTTTTGTAAATATACCTATAAACTGTGGTGCAAAAACATATATTATTACGCCTATTATCTCTGCCAATATTACTGATGTAATAATACCAAATCTTGAACCTTTTTTAACCCTATCTATCTTTCCTGCTCCAAGATTTTGACTAACAAATGTAGCCAATGCCATGGAGAAACTTGTAACAGGTAAAAAGGCGAATCCTTCAATTTTTGAATAAGCACCACATCCTGCAGTTGCTTCTTTTCCGAAGTAATTAATATTAGTTTGAACAAGAACATTGGCAAATCCAATTACTGAATTTTGAATACCTGTTGGCAAGCCATATTTGCATATATCTATAAACATTTCCTTGTCAATTTTAATATCTTTTAATCTTACTTGAAATACCGTTCCCTTTTTCATCAGATGAACTAAACATAATATAACACTTACTACTTGAGCTATAATTGTTGCTATAGCTGCACCCTCAACTCCCATTTTAAATATGCTAATAAATAAAATATCCAACAAAACATTTAAAACAGAAGTAATTATCAAATACATTAATGGTCTTTTACTATCTCCTACTGCGTTCATTATACTTTTACATATATTATACATTACTACAAATATTACACCTGTAAAATATGTTCTAAAATATGCAATAGATTGTGGCAATATAGCTTTATCAACATCCATAGCCCTTAAAATATGTGGTGTCATTGTAACTCCAAACATAGTTAAAAGCGTACTTGTGATTAGTCCAACTGCTATATTAGTATGTATAGCTTTTGATAATCTCTTATCATCTCCAGCACCAAAATATCTAGACATAACGACTCCAGCGCCCATTGATGTCCCTGTAAAAAAGCTAATCAATAGAAATATTAACGGCCCTGAAGAACTAACTGCTGCTAATGCATTATCACCTAAATATTTTCCTACTATAAATGAATCTGCCGAATTATACAACTGTTGAAATAATTGACTTAACATAATAGGTATAGCAAAATCAATAATATTCTTCCTATAACTTCCTTCTGTCAAATTCTTAGTATTATTATATTTCATACACATTCACCTTACTTAATAAAATATCTCTATTAATCCTCATTACATAATAACTAGTATAACCCTTTTAGATTATTTTTCAACCTATAACTTGTCGAGCTCTTTTTAATTTGAGCTTTGCTCAAATTGGGGGATTTTGCTTCTC
>SVEH01000031.1 GCA_015057455.1 Lachnospiraceae bacterium
ATCAATTCTTCTACCATGGTCAGACCAAATACCAGAATCTTGCAAAGTAAAGAAATCACAACAAAAGTAATTATTATACTACTTGTGCTGTGATTTTTCTATGCGTGCTAGATTTGACGCTTACACTAAATAAGGTTTATTTTTGTAGTTATTTTTTGATATTAAAAGATCTACTTTTCTATGAACGTTCCAGTTATATATAGGCTATGTTAGAATTAGAAAAAACTTGCATTGTTAGCTCAAAACAACTATAATAACTGACGGTAGTTTTAAAAACAAATATTATTAAAAAGGAGAGCTAGTAAATGAAGGCAAAATTAAAAAAAACTATTGCAATGATTATTGCAACAATTATGTGTGTAAACACAATGTGTGTGGAGGCACAAGCGGCAACTTTATGGAATGGAGACAAAGTTTTTGTTGATGTAACAGCAGGTGAAAAGGGTTATACATTTAGATCTGTATATCAAAAACCATATCACGCTTATGAAATGAGTAATCATATGGTTACTGTAGATGATATTGGATATGATATTCCACAGACATTGGTAATGATTGAGGCTAATAGAGATTATAGATGGACACCTAATGGTTTATATTCATTGGGTGTAAGTAATTATGAGACTTTATATTGTTGTGATGCAGAGACTGGATATAATGATGCTGTATATTATAAAAGAACTAACTTAGAAGATAGTGATTATTATGATGTAGAAAAAGCGTCACATATAAGAGGAATTGTAACTAATTCATATCCATATGTTTCATTAGAGCAAATGAAAAAAAATCTAGTAAATGAAGGGTTTGCATATGCAGAAAAATTAACTCGTGCAGAGATAATTACAGCAGTTCAAGCGGCTATATGGGCATATGCTAATGAAGAAGTTGGAGAATATAAATACGGAAGAACTTTCGATGTTTCAAGCAATAGTCAATGGGGAGGAGTTATGCATGATTATACTTCTGAAATGGATGTTTGGTGGAATACAGGTAAAAGAAAGTTTTCAACTAATGATGAAGTGGCAAATCGTATAAATTCACTAATTTCACATTTGAAGAATTATACAGTTGCATACGCAGAAAAGAATCAAATAGTGATTTCAGATATAGATATTATGGATTCTACTCTTTTAGAAGAAAAGAATGGAGTATATACTGTTAATGTTAATGTAGATTTAAACAATAGTGGAAGTAGTTTAGAAGATGACATAAGACTTAATGTTTATGTGGGAGATACATTATGCACATCACAAGATATTGTACTAGGTAAGGAATCATATGATGTAACAGTAAATGCTATGGCGGGAGAAAAGATAAAAGCAGTTGTAGAAGGGACTCAAGTGCTTCCAAATGGTGTATATTTCTATGAGCCAAAAGGAGGAAGAGATGTAAGTCAATCTTTAGTAGGTGTAGCAGCAGGACCTACTGATGTATATGCTGAAGCAGAAGTTGATATTCATAGTTTAACATTTAAAAAGGGTACAGTTTCTAATATTTCATATATGCTTGTTGATTCAGAGGGAAAAGTAGAATTCCTTTATAAAGAAGATGTAGAAAGCGGCTCAACTTTTGCACCAATAGAAGCAAAAGAAGAATACATATCAGCAATGTTTATGAAACAGGCTAATTCAGGAATGGTATGGGTTTCTGAAGAAGTATCAGATGAAGTATTAGCTAATATTATTGCAAGTATTAAAGCAAATAATCCATCATATAAAGGATATGATGCTGTAGCATTTGGTTTTGGTGACCATATTCTTGAATATAAGAATGGTGGTAAGAAAACTAAGACAGTTACATATACATTTAAATAATAAGATGTAACTAATTGTGTAATTAGTTTAGAAGTACATATAATATAATATAATATAATATAATAAAGCGTAATACTCGCTAAGGGTGTTACGCTTTTTGCTTATCAGAAAAGTATAATCAAAGATTAAAAGTATCTTATGATTGAGGGATTCGGCAAGTCGTCGATTACTTGTTAGTTTTCGCTGGAAAAATTTGTAAATGTATGATATCATAAGCTGAATTAAACATAGGAGGAAGATATATGAAGAAACTAATTACAGGAATGATGCTGTCGCTAATGATATTTATAGGATTAAGTAGCACAGTATATGCAGGAGAAGATGTAAGTAAAGCATTTAATATGTATACTGCAATGAAAGAAGCTAAGGTAAATAATGATTTAGTAGCTATGGAAAATTTATTTAATGAACTTGAGGAAGTAATATATAATTTTGACGATAACCAGTCTGAAGAATGGGGAAAACTTATAGAGGAAAATGTGGGTTTAGAGGAATTCTTAACTACTCTCTTTCAAGTGGGTTATGTTATAGATGTTGATGATTGTAGAGAAAAATTTATTAATGATAAGAATGCTAAAACTGCGATGGACTTTGTAGAAAATTATAAAGAAGCATTAGAAATAGAAGCACCTATTGAAACAATGCTTTTAGGTATAAAAGATGTATATAGTGAAGCGCAAGCTTATATACCAGATGAAGATGTAAAAGTAGTATATGCGTTATATACAGTGATAAAAGATACTTTAGAATTACAGGACGTATTTAGTGTGGAAGATGTAATTCAAGATTTTGAGGAATATTTAGACAAGTACAATGAATTTAGTGAAGAACAATTTAAACAATTAGCAGAATTAATGGGGCTTGAAGATGCTCAAGAAGCATACAGTGTAATACTATCTGATTGGATAGATATTAATATATTCAATACAGTTATGCAAGCATATGAAACTTTTGGAAATAAGCCAGATAAAGAAACTGCAAAAAATTTTGTTGAAGTGTATGAAGGTATTTTTAAAGATTCATCTTATGAAGACAAGGATATGAAGAACTATATCAGAGAAATATATGGTGATATAGATGAATGTTATAAAGAAGCAAAGAAATATAGCCTATTATATAAAGATAATAATATAGATGATAATAAAGATAGTAAGAATGATGATACTAGTAAAGAAAATGTAAGTGATGTAGAAAAACTAGAGCATATGGATAATACTCCAAAGACAGGAGATATGGCAAGTATGGTAATATGGATGATTATGATAGGAGTATCATTAACTATGATGTTAGCTATAAGTTCTAGGAAAGTAAGATATAATTAAAAGTATAAAAAAGAATTAAAAAAAGAATTTATAAAAATATATTTGCAAAATTTGAAAAAATGAATTAAACTTGATTTTGCAAAGGGTTTAACGAAAAGTCTATAACACTTTGGTGTTATAGACTTTTCGCGAAAAATGGTATATAATGGCGAATGTTAAAAGGAAAGGGTTAAGTTTAATATGAAGATAAGTTATTTACCTAAGATAGATAGGCAAGCACTTAGACTTTTAAGACAGGCAGAGAGTATAGAGGAAGTAATTAATATTCTTGTTGGGGTTGTTTCTAGAAAAGTAGTATTTCATTCGTTGATGGAATATCAAAAATGGTTTTTCATGATTTCCCAGGAACAATTAATTAAGAATCCAGAACTGATATATGGAAAAGCAATGATTTTCTTTTTACAAGGAGAGTTACAAGAGGCAGGCAAACTTAGAAATCTTATAGATAGTAAGAATAAATATGCGTTATTGTATGATTTTTTAACATCAAGTTTAACATTAGATGAGATGGCTGAACATGTAGAAGAAATAGCAGATGTATTTCCAGAAGATTTTTTTCAATTAACTGTTAAAAGACCGTGTGCTATAAATGGGTTATGGGATTTTACATGTTATGGAGAGGACATTATAAATGGTAGGGCAGTTAAGCTAGAAAAGATTATACGAAATCTATACGGAGAAGAAGCTGATGATATATTAGATATTATGAAAGCTGAGTGTTTATATCAACAAAATAAATGTTATGAAGCTTTAGTAATTCTATTAGGAAAAATTCCAAAGTTAGAGAGAAAAAAAGATATTCGATTATTATTTGTAGCGCTTACACTAGAGACTTATATAATGATAATCAATGGACAAGCATCATCGACGCATTCACTTATGGATAACTTAAGAAAGAAAACTATTGTAAGTGAAAAGAAATTATTTTTAGATAATGTTAATGCATTAGATGCTTGGGCAGCGATGTATGATGGCGAATATATGAAGTTAAGTTCGTGGCTTAAAGAAGAGGCGCCAGACGAAATTAGTGATTTTTCTTTCTTAGATTTATTTAGGTATATGGTTAAGATTCGTACATATATTATTCAAGGAAAGTACCTTGCGGTTACTAAGCTTGCGATGAGAGTAATGCCATTATTGGAAGAAAAAAAAAGATATATGGACATGTGTGAATTACATATGTTATGGGCACTTAGCGAAGATGCAGCAGGAAGAATCAAAGAAAGTTATAAACATATAGAGAAGATGCTAGAGTTATCTAGTAAATACAGATACGACAGGCTTATAGCTGATGAAGGTATGAGAATGTATCAATTATTAAAAAAATATACAAAAGATTGTGGTAAAAGCAAGTATTTAGCATATTTAATAAAATTAACAGAAAACACAGCTATGCTACATATAAGATATTTAAAGAGTCAGTTACCTGAAAATGTAGAATTAACACCTACAGAATTAAAGGTTATAAGACTTGTAGCAGAGTGTTATACAAATAAAGAGATATCAGATGTTATGGGAATAGCACTTGATACAGTAAAGCAACATTGTAGTCATATATTTAGTAAACTTGATGTGAAGAATAGGCAAAAGGCTATAAAAGTCGCAAGAGATATAGGTATAATAGGGTAGAGAATAAATAATAAAATATAATAAAAGAAGTGCATAGCACTTTGAATAGGAGGGTTAGTATGACAAAAGAACAAGTAATATTTTATGGTGAATTCTTTAAAGAATTAGGATTGAGTGAATTAAAGGTTGTAAACAGAGATGAAGAATTATATCTAAAAAAAGATGTTTGTGGTACAAATAACGCTTGCTATTTGGGAGAAGCTAGCAAGGGAAGTAATACAGATGTCATTTCTAAGAAACTTTCTTGTATCGAGATGAATGATGGTGCCAATACTAATGTAACAGGTAATGCAGATAGCATCACATCTAGTGGTGATAATAATGGTCTAGTTATAGAGAAGACTATAGTGCAAGAAAGTGCATCTAATAATGTGGTTAATAATCAAACTGTAGTTGAGTCTACATCAAATATGGTTCCAGTGAAAGCACCCCTTATAGGGATATACTATGCAAAGCCATCACCTAGTGCAGAGGCATTTGTTAAAGTAGGTGATTATGTAAATAAAGGAGATGTACTTTGCATAATAGAAGCAATGAAGATGTTTAATGAAATAAAAGCAGAAGTTTCAGGAAGAATAGAAGAAATCTGTGTAAATAATGGAAATGTTGTAGAATATGGACAAACATTGTTCAATATTATTCCTTAATTGGAACTAGAATAAATATTTTAGAAAAAGTGAATGAATGGAGGGGGATAATGTTTAGTAAAATACTAATTGCTAACAGAGGCGAAATAGCTGTTAGAGTTATAAGAGCATGTAGAGAAATGGGTATTCAAACAGTTGCAGTATATTCAGAAGCAGATAAAGATGCACTTCATGTAGCGTTAGCTGATGAATCGTATTGTATCGGTGGACCTATGGTAAAAGATAGTTATTTGAATGTGACAGCTATTTTAACTGCAGCTAAGAGAAGTAGAGCAAATGCTATTCATCCAGGATATGGTTTGTTATCAGAAAATGCTGATTTTGCGAGAAAATGCAAGGAAAATGGGATTACATTTATAGGACCAGCACCAGAAGTAATTGAAAAAATGGGTGATAAGGACGAAGCTAGACGAACTATGAAGGAAGCAGGAGTTCCTATAATAGAGGGTAGCGACATAATAGAAGATGTAAGTGAAGGTATAGCAATAGCAAGAAAAGTAGGATATCCAATTCTTATAAAAGCACGTTCAGGCGGCGGTGGAAGAGGTATTAGACCAGTATATAAAGAAGAGGAATTCGAAAGTAATTTTTATAGTGCTAAGGAAGAAGCTAGTGCAGCATTTGGAGATGGTGCTTTATACATAGAAAAGTTTCTTACAGATGTAAAACATGTAGAAGTACAAGTGTTAGCAGATAAGTTTGGTAAAGTAGTAGTACTAGGCGATAGAGATTGTTCTATGCAAAGAAAGAATCAAAAACTTATAGAAGAATGTCCTGCTCCTGCATTATCAAAAGAAGTAAGAGCTAAGATGTATGAGGCAGCAAGAAATGCAACAAGTGCAGTAAGCTATGTAACAGTAGGAACAATTGAGTTTTTATTGGATAAAGACCAAAATTTTTACTTTATGGAAATGAATACAAGACTTCAAGTAGAACATAGTGTAACAGAGATGGTATGTGGTATTGATATCGTAAAATGGCAGATAAGAACTGCAGCAGGAATGGATATTAGTTTTAATGAAGAAAGCATACATCTGCAAGGACGAGCTATAGAGTGCAGAATATGTGCAGAAGATCCAGATACATTTATGCCTAGTTGTGGAAAAGTAGAATTATTACATGTACCAGGTGGTCATAATATAAGATTCGATAGTGCCTTGTACCAAGGATATTCTATTCCACCTTACTATGACTCTATGTTAGGAAAAGTAATTGTGGCTGGTAAGAACAGAGAAGAAGCTATAAGAAAGATGAGAACGACCTTATCAGAACTAATAATAAAAGGTGTAATTCATAATAGTGAAATGCACTTAAGACTAATAAATAATTCAGAGTTCGAAGATGCATCGTATACAACAAACTTTATGAAGAAACATGAGAATATCTAAAGAAGGAGGGCTTGTAGATGGAATTAAAGACATTATTTAAATTTGCTCCTAATAAGCTTGAGGGCGAAGAAAATACTTTAGTTAGAAAAAAGACATTTGTTAATTGTACTTCTTGTGGTAATGATATCTTAAAAAAAGACATAAAAGATGCATTATATATATGTAATGTATGTAATTATTATTACAAAATTAGCGCAAGAAAGAGGATAATGTTGCTTACAGATGATGATTCATTTTATGAGTTTGATAAAGACTTTAGATCAACAAATATACTGGGATTTCCAGAATATGATGAAAAGCTAAATAAAGCTTATGAAAAAACAAAGGAAAATGAGGCTGTTATTACAGGAAAAGCAAAGATAGATGATATAGAGTGTTGCATATTTGCAATGGAAACTAATTTTATAATGGCATCTATGGGTGCTGTAGTGGGAGATAAGATTACAAGAATATTTGAATATGCAACAGAAAATAATTTACCAGTGATTGGAATTATAGCTTCAGGTGGTGCTAGAATGCAGGAAGGAATAATATCCTTAATGCAGATGGCAAAGGTATCAGGAGCTGTAAAGAAACATAGTGATGCAGGAAACTTTTATTTGTCATTATTGACACATCCAACAACAGGTGGAGTTGAAGCAAGTTTTGCAATGCTTGGTGATGTAATAATAGCAGAGCCAGGCGCACTTGTAGGTTTTGCAGGACCAAGAGTTATTGAGCAAACACTTAGAAAGAAATTACCAGAGAATTTTCAGCGTGCGGAAGAAGTACTTAAGTGTGGCTTTATAGATGATATAGTAGATAGAGTAGAACAGAGAGAATATATATCAAAAATGCTTAAGTATAACAGAAAAGCTTAAATTTTTAATGTAGTTTTGTATATTGATTTAGGGTTTAGATTAATTACAGAGCAATTATTATTTATAGACAATGTAATGTTTATAGAGGATTGGAGGGAATGTATGACGAGTTACGAGAAAGTTTTAGCATCGAGAGGCAAAAATAGACTTACAGCTATCTCCTATATAGAAAATCTAATTACAGATTTTGTAGAACTACATGGAGACAGAAGATACGGTGATGATTCGGCAATAATTACAGGATTGGGATTACTTGGTGGAAAGCCTGTAACAGTTGTTGGAATAGAGAAAGGTACTGAAACTGCTGAGAAGATAAAGCATAATTTTGGTGCGGCTCATCCGGAAGGTTACAGAAAGGCACTAAGACAATTTAAATTAGCTGAGAAGTTTAATAGACCTGTTATATGTTTTGTAGATACATCTGGCGCTTTTTGTGGAATTGATGCTGAGGAGAGAGGACAAGGACAGGCTATAGCAGAGAATTTGGCAGAACTTATGACTTTAAAAGTTCCAGTAATATCAATAATTATTGGAGAAGGCGGAAGTGGAGGAGCAATTGCTCTTGCAGTAGCTGATGAAGTATGGATGTTATCTAATGCATATTACTCAGTTATTTCACCAGAAAGCTGTGCAACTATATTATGGAAAGATGTAAATAAGGCTGAGGATGCAGCAAATGCACTTAAGATAACAGCAGATGATTTATATTCATTTGGAATTATAGAAAAAATATGTGAAGAACCACAAGATTTTACTATAGAAGAAGATAGAGAAAAGTTTTTTAATCAGCTTTCTATAGAATTACAAATAAAGTTAAATGAATTAAAGAATATAGACACAGATTTGTTATTAGATAATAGATATAATAAATTTAGAAAAATTGGTAAGTATGAAGAAAATAGTGGATTTAATATGAGTAAATTAAATACATTATATAGAATGTTATAAATTTAAGAGTATAAAAAATAATATATAAAATGGAGGATTATTATGAAGGAGAAAGTAGCGATAGTTGGTATAGGTTGTGTATTTCCAGATGCACCAGATTTTACAGAATACTGGAAAAATATTGTAGAAGGACATGATTCAATTCATGATATATCAGGAGAGTTTTGGGAAGCAGAAGATTTTTATGATACAGATAAAAATGCACCAGATAAATCTTATAGTAAAATGGGAGCAACTGTTGCACCTATTGAGTTTGATGCAATGGAGTTTGGTATATCACCAAAAGTAATGCAAGCAACATCAACAGAGCAATTATTTACATTAATAGCAGCAAGACAAGCTATGATTGATGCAGGTATCTATGGTAAAGATGCTAAAAGTTTCAATAAAGAAAAAACAGGTATAATTATATCAGCACCTGCGGCTAAAAATGCATTTAATTTATGTCATAGAACAGAAGAACATAAGATTCGTAGAATATTACTAAACAATGGTATTCCAAGTGATGTGGCAGAAAATATTGTTGAAAAATATAAAGCAACATTAAGTGAATGGTCAGAGGATAATAACCCAGGATATATTCCAAACGTAGTAGCGGGTCGTATAGCTAATAGATTTGATTTTGGTGGAACATCATGTAGTGTTGACGCAGCATGTGGAAGTAGTATGGCAGCTATTAAATTTGCAGTAGATGAATTGCAAAATGGTAATTGTGATGTAATGCTTGCAGGTGGAGCTAATCTAGATACAAGTTCATTTGCATATATTTCATTTTGTAAAACACCTGCGATTTCTAAAACAGATAAGATTAAACCATTTGATAAGGATGCAGATGGAATGATTCTTGGAGATGGTGTAGGAATCGTTATATTGAAGAGATTATCTGATGCTAAAAGAGATGGAGATAAAATATATGCAGTGGTAAGAGGAGTTGGCTCATCAAGTGATGGTCGTGCAAAAAGTATATATGCACCAAGTAAAGATGGACAAATTCGTGCTTTAGAACGTGCATATGAGAATGCAGGTGTTAGCCCAGAAACTATAGGATTAGTTGAAGCTCATGGTACAGGAACTGCTAAAGGTGATGCATGTGAAGTAAGTGCAATTTCTGAGGTATATAAGAGAGTTGATGGTAAGAGAAGTGCAGTAATAGGTAGTGTTAAGAGTCAAATAGGACACTTAAGAATGGCAGCAGGAATAGCAAGTTTTATAAAAACAGCACTTGCATTACATGAAAAGGTTCGTCCAGGTTCACTTAATATTGAAAATCCTAATCCAACAATTGTGGATTCAAGCTTATGTGTATTACCTAAGGCAAAAGCATGGATTGTAAATGATAAGATGCCAGTAAGACGCGCAGCTTGTAGTGCATTTGGATTTGGTGGAACAAACTTCCATATAGTATTAGAAGAATACCAAAGTGATTATGATGAACAATATCGTGTAACACCAGCAGCACAAGGTGTTATGATAAGTGGAACATCAAAGGCGGAAGTAATAACTAAGATAGAAGAATTAGCTGGGTTATTAAAAGAAAAAGATAATAGAAGAGTATGGAAAGAAGATAAATATAGTTATCATAAGATAGATAAGAATATATATCGTTTAGCATTTGTTGCAAGAGATGAGAAAGAAGTAATTGATAAATGTAATAAAGCACTAAAATTATTAAATACTTCATCAGAAAAATCTTGGACATTAAATGATATTACATATAGTGAAAAACCTGTAACAAAAGATAAAGTATCTGCATTATTCTCAGGACAAGGAACACAAAGTGTAGATATGTTATCAGATGTAGCAATTGGATATCCTAATATGAGAAAGATGATTACTAAGGCTGATAATGTAATGTTAGCAGATGGTGCTACACCAGTATCAGAGCTTGTATATCCTCTTGCTTTAACAGATGAAGAGAAGAAAGTGGCAGCTGATAGATTGCAAAATACAGCTAATACTCAACCTGTTCTTGCAACTTTAGAAGCTGGTCTATATGATATTATGTCTGAAAGAGGATTTAAGGCTGATATGATGATAGGTCATAGCTTTGGTGAATTAGTTGCATTATGGGCAGATGGAGTATTTGATACAGAAACTTTAGTTAAATTAGCAAAACAGCGTGGCTTATATATGAGTGATACACAAGCAGGAACAGCTATGGTTGCTGTAATGGCAGATAAAACTACAGTAGCTAACTATGTTTCAAAAGTTAATAATGTGTTTGTTGCTAATGAAAACAGTCCTGCACAAACAGTAGTATCAGGTGATGCAAAAGAAATAGATAAATTAATTGATAGGTTAACAAGTGATGGAATAAAAGCAGTTAAACTTAATGTATCAGGAGCGTTCCATAGTCCATATATGGCAGAAGCTGCTAGTAAGTTTAAAGCTTTCCTTGGAACACAAAATATTAAAACACCGACTAATAAGGTTATTGCTAATTACAATGGTGATGTATATGGTGCTAATGTTATTGATACTTTAGTAAATCAAATTGTAAATCCTGTATTATTTACAACAAGTATAAATAAGGCTTATGAAAATGGAGTAAGAGTATTTGTTGAAATTGGTAATGGAAAAGTGTTATCTAATTTAACAAAAGATATTCTTGGAGATAGAGAATGTGAAATAATATCAGTATGTCCAGATAAGAATAAAAATAGCATGGATACATTAGAATTTGCTTTAGCAAGACTTGCGGTACTTGGTTATGATATAAATGAAGATAAATATCGTTTTAAACCAGAAGAAAGAATGTTTAACAAAAAGACAAGAAGTTCTTATACAGTTGCTTCAGATATATTTATATTACCTGAAAAACAAAAATTAGAGAATGAAGCTTTAGCTGTAAATGAAGAAGATATAAAAAGAAATAGAGAGTCTATGTTAAAGGCAGCATTAGAAGCAGGAATTAAAGTTCCAGGATTAGAAGATATGTCAAAAGATAAAGGAGTAATGCCTGCAAATACAGAAGTTAAAACACCTGTAGAGAATACAATAGAAAAGACAGAAGTAAAAAGACAAGTAGTGGATACAATAGTTAATGAAGAAGGGAAGATGAATAATATGAGTAATATAAAAAATGTACAAACAGCAAACGCAGAGGTATTTGGTAAATTTATGGATGTACAAACAGCACAATTAAATGCAGTAGCAAAAATGTTAGAGGTAAGTAATGCAAAATCAGAAAGTGAGAAAAAACACATTTTAGATATGGTTACAATGTTCCAAAATAATAGTTTACAAGCATTCCAAACATTCTTCGGAAGTACTGTTGAAGGTGTATTAGATAGTAATGTTGTATGGACTGATACAGCTAAAGAAGTTGATACAAAAGAGATAGAAATTATTGAAACAGTAGTAGAGGCTAAACCAGTTGTTTCTACTGCTCCTGTAGCAGAAATTGAAACTGTTAAGGAAGTTACTCCTATAAAAGCAGAGGAAGAAAAAGTAGAAGTATCAGTGAGTACAGAAGTTAATACAGATGCTAATAATACAGCAGAAGTAAAAGAAGAAGCAGTTGTTTCAAATAACGCTAATGGATATAGCAAAAAAGTAGAAGAATTAGTTCTTGATGTAATAAGTGATAAGACAGGATATCCAACAGAGATGATAGAAGTAGATATGGAGATGGAAGCAGATTTAGGAATAGATTCAATCAAACGTGTTGAGATATTATCAGATATTAACAAGGGATTAGGTTCAGTATTTGCAGAAGAAGATATAGCGAATCTTTCAACAATAGAAGTAATTAGTGAAATGATTTCTTATTTATCAAAATTTGGAGGAGAAACTACAGTTGAGAATTCTTCAGTAGAGGTAGTAGCAGATACAAATGTTGCAACAACAGCTGTAGAAACTAGTGCAGATACAAGTAGAATTGAAAGTGTACTTATGGAAGCAATAAGTGATAAAACAGGATATCCAATAGATATGATTGATACAGAAATGGAATTAGAAGCAGATTTGGGAATAGACTCAATTAAAAGAGTTGAAATATTTGCAGATGTTAATAAAGCTCTTTCATTAGAATTATCAACAGATGATGCAGAAGAATTAGCAGAACAAGCAGATATTCGCAGTATAATAGCATTTTTAGCAAAGAAATGTTAATAAAATTAGGAGGGGATCATATGGAACGTAAAGAGACATTACGAGAAAATGAGGCAAAATCATTAGAAGCATATCTTGATTCACAAAGTAAAAAGTTTGATATGTTAAAAGATTTTGTTGTTGATGGATACTCTGTAGATGAAAAATTATTATCAGCAGTTCAAATTTTTCAAGATAGAGGATTAGAAGCATATGAGCGCTATACAAAAGTACAAAGAGAGCTTGCTTCTAAGTTACAAAGTATTAATGTGCTTAATGAAGTAGATAATAAAGTTGCTATAAATGATAACTTTGCTATCCAGGATAGCAAGGAAGTGAAGAAATTAGTAGGTGTTATACCAAATGAAGTAATAGATAGTATTGATATAAATGATCCCAAATCTGTTAAGAGATTTGAGATAAAGGCTACTTCACGAGATGAAATATCTCGTGGAGTAAGCAAACTTCCTACAACAGGAACTATTATTATCATTGGAAAAGAAGATGAATATGTGAAAGAATTGTCTTCATACTTGAAAAGCAAAGGATTACTAGTTGTACTAATAGATTCCATCATTAAAGAAGAGAATTCTGCAAAGGAAATAATAGAAGAATTATCAAAAATAACGCAGATATCAGGAATGATAGCAGTAGGTAATGCATTTGCTGAAGAAATTGATGAAGAAAAGGCATATGATTATTTCATAACAATTGCATATTTGACTAAATATATATTAGGATACATACGTGAAAATAAAAATTTGGTTAATCCGTTAATAATGTTTAATTCATTTATGGATGGTAAGTTAGGAATAACAGGTAATTATGATAATTATTTATATGCATCATTTACAGGCTTTGCTAAATCTTTAGGAATCGAACAAGCAATAGAGCTTCCAGGTTTAGTTAATGTTAAATTGATAGATTTTGAGAAAACAATGACAACAAAAGAAATGATTAAGGCATTTGAAGATGAGTTGTGTTGTACAGATATGATATTTGAAATTGGTCGTACAAAAGATGGTTCAAGACATGTATTAGAAGCATATGTTACAAAATCGGTAGTAACAGAGAATAAATGTCCTTTTACAAAGGATGATGTTGTATTGGTAACAGGTGGTTCTCGTGGAGTAACAGCTGAATGTATAACAGAACTTGCTAAGAGAGCTAAAACTACATATGTTATCTTAGGACGTGCAAATATTACATCTGAGTATGCTGATGATGCAGAAACATCAAAGATTACCGAAGTTAAAGAAATGAAAAGTTTACTTGCAAGAAGACTTAAGGAAGCAGGGCAAAAAGTTTCATTTATTGAAATAGAAAAAAAAGCAAAAGCAATACTTGCTCAGCGTGATATGATAAAGAATTTTGATACAATGAAAGCATTAGGAGTAAATGTTCATTATTATTCATGTGATGTTAGTAATAAAGATGCTGTGGCTAAAACTATAAATACTATTCAATTAGAGGTTGGTACTATAACAGGTATAATACATGGTGCAGGTATTATATTTGACCAAAAAATGCATCATAAGAATATGGATAACTTTAAGCGTGTATATGATACAAAATATAAAGGATTAAACTACATTATGAAAAACATAAATAAGGATAAATTAAAATTCTTAGTAATGTATAGTTCAATATCTGGTTATTTTGGAAATGATGGTCAATGTGATTACTCAGCTGGTAATTCATATTTTGACAAGTATGCATATTATTTGAATAAGAAATATCCTAATTGCAAAACACTTTCTATTAACTGGGGGGCATGGGCTGGAGGAATGCTAGACATGACTTATAGTGAAGCAATGATAGAAAGGGGATATGTATTAATTCCATTACAAATTGGTGCTAATTATTTTGCAAATGAATTTTTAATGGGACTACCATCAAGACAGATTATGATAACACATGATGGCAACATGGGGCATTAATTATAGAAGGAGGAAGTGTATATGGGATTTGAATGTGTAGTTAGTGGTCTAGGTATACACATTGGCAGTATAAATAGTTGTGAGGATTTAGTAGAGCATATTATTGCCAAGAAAAACTTTTATAATAAAAAAGCGATAGTAGATTCAACTAATAAAGCTATAAATGATGCTGTAAAAGACTTAAATGGTCAGGATATTATTGCTATTACAAATGATAAATTATCGACTGATATATGCAAACAATATAATATTAATAATCAAATAGTAGCTATTAATTATGTGAGTATGATAAAAGAAATGATGCATATTCTACAAACAAAAATAGATAGTAATATTGTATTGGTTGCTCGTGGTGAAGATGGGTGCGTAGCAATATTAGTAAATAAAACAAAAGAAAGATATATGACAAGTCTATCTATAGATAATGACATAACTATAATTGATGAATATGTTGATAATAAAAGTGGCAGTTTAAATATAGATGATTCTAAGAATTTAATAAATAATATGATGAAACTTGTGCAAGGAATAGTAGAAGTTCGTTATTGTTTAAAATTAGATAAAAAATGGTATAGCCAGTTATATCTATGGGATACATTGGAAAAAAGAGAGTTGGATTTAGTACTAGATGGAATAAAAACTACTATAAAAGAATCTGAATTACCTAACAAGAGTATGTTTGAATCAGGAAAATATATTATTCCAGTTACATTTTCTGATACCCAGGATGCAAGAATTACTCTTAAAAAAGTTCAAGATGAATTAACTAAGGTAGGGTTATTTACAACTATGGTAAATGCTATAAAAAATTTACAGATTAACAGAAAAGATAATATTATTGTATTTGTTGTGGAAGATATTGATAGTATTAATGATCAGATAAATGAATTATATAGCATAAGTGATAGATTGTTAGATAAAGGATTTATATGGAAGAGTACTACAGGTTCGCTATATGTAAGAAAGAATGTAGATAAACCACAAATCGTATTTATGAATCCTCCTGGAGGCATGTTTAAAAGTAATATATATCACAAATTATTCAGTAAACTTTATAGTTTTGTAGATGAGAATACTAAGGATATTGTTAGAGAAACATATATAAATAGTGATAACGAAATGGTAGACAGATATTTAAGCGAATGTGTTATTACAAGCGTAATAATGTATATGTTAGATGTAATAGGTATCAAGCCTGATTATTTATCTGGTGCTAGTATGGGAGAGATTGTTTTTAGTTTGCTAGATATGAAGGTGCCAAATGGTGAAAGAGATGAATATACCCAATATATAGAAGGTTCTATATCTAGTATAGTAGGTAATAAATACAATCAGAGCATGGAATATTTTGGTCGAGATGTTAATCTTATGAAATATTATATAAAATATGATGCTAATAAAGTAAGAGAAGCAATAAAAGAATATGACGATATATTTCCAATAATTCAAGGGTCACCAACTGATATTATAATAATAGGAGAGAAAGATAGCTGTGAATCCTTATTTAAAAAACTAGGATGTATTCCTATGACACTTAGTGATGCAATGTATATACATACACCTGTTATAGAGAATATGTATAAAAAAATATATGACATGCTTGTAGAAGTAGGTGCATATGTAGATGCAGATAAACTTCCATACAAATTATTTAGTACATATATGTGTAAAGAGATGGATTCTTCTAGTGAAATGTTTGCCAATAATTTTGCATCTATTTTAATAAAAGAAGTAAATTATATGGAGGCTCTTGAAAAATTATATGAAAATGGTGCTAGAGTTTTTATAGATTTAAGTACTACACAACTTTGCACAGGATGGGCAAAGGAATGTTTTAAAGATAAAGATGATGTAGAGATTGTTGCAATATACGAGAATAAGAATACGGCGGATTATGTGGTAGATATGAGTACTCGTTTATTAGCGTCTAATGTATCATTTGATTATAGAAAGATATTCTCTAGATTAATGTTTATTAATGATAAGACAGGTAAGTTTGAACATATAGAGCTTGTTTCAGATAAAATGGATAAGACAAATAAGTATGAACAGGTAGAGATTGTTTCAGATAAAGTGGAAATGGCAGATAACTATACTGACAAAGAGGAGGAGATTAAGGTGGAAAGTAAAAATCAGGTTAGTAAGATAGATGATAATATTGTATTAAGAAACTATATCAAGAACCAAATGAATGTTAATAGACAAGCTTATAATGTATATCTTGAAAGAGAAAGAGAACTTTATGAGCAAGTACTATCTACATTTAGAAATGAGACAGTTAATAAAGATAATGTGATTAATACAAAAACAGTTGAAGTAAATAAACCAAAGAAGAAGTGTTTATGGGACAGAGAACAAATTATAGAGATGACAGAAAATTCAATGGCAGCAGTTCTTGGGGACAAATATAAAGAGGTTGATAAGTATCCTATACGTGCAAGAATGCCATTGCCACCATTTTTATTTGTGTCACGTATATTAGATATAGATGCAGAATTTGGTGAACTACGTCCATCTTCAATTGAAATAGAATTTGATATTGAGGAAGACTGTATATATCGTGTAGGTGATGAGAGAATATCTAATCTTATTGCATCAGAAGCATCACATATAGGTATTTTCTTGATGGGATATATCGGACTTGATGTAATATCAAATGGTACATTGTCATATAGAGCATTGGATAGTATACAAATATATCATAGTGATAGACTATTTAGAGTTGGAGATACTATGAAGATGATCTATAAAATAGATAAATTCGCTCAGAATGGTTCAACAACAATAATTTACTTTAGTTACGAGGTTTATAATGGTGATGAACTAATTACTACTAGTAAAGCATCAGGTGGATTCTTTACTAGAGCAGAATTAGAATCTAATAAGGGAATTGCAACACCAAAATTGAAATTAAATCCAGTAGAACCTAAAGAATTTTTACATTTTACAGATAAGGGAAAGGATTCTTATACAGAGGAAGATATTGCACAATTTTATAAAGGTAATTATGAAGCATGTTTTGGGAAAGATATAAGAATTGCTTTAAATGAAAAATACTATCTTTCACATGATGTAGATATGATTAAGAGGATAACAAATATAGATTATAATGGTGGTAAATATGGACGTGGACTTATATGTGCAGAGTGTGATATAACTCCAGATATGTGGCCATTTGAAGTTCATTTCAAGAATGATCCAGTATTACCAGGTATTGTAATGATTGATGGTATTACTCAATTAGAAATGTTCTTATTTGCACATGCAGGTCTTCTAGGACATTATGATAAGTGTAATGTATCAATGATAAATGATTCGCCTATAAGCTGTAAATTTAGAGGACAAGTTCGTAAAGGACATAGCTTACTACGTTATGAAATACATATAAAAGATGTAATAGAAAAAGAAGATGGCATATATATTTACACAGAGACAGGAATATTTAATGATGATGTGCAAGTAATACAAATAGGAAACTATGGTATGAAAATTACACCATAATAAGCTGGTAGACACATAATGTAATTATTAGGGGGTAAAACCAATGAAGAATGTAATTTTAGGGTTACCAGAACTACAAAAGTATATAAAAAGTCAAACAGTAAATAACACAGAAGCATATACAGCATTTATTAATGGTGAAAATATTTTATATAATCAAATACTAAATATGATGAATAGTAATGGGTGTGCAGAGGATAAAGAAGAAAAAACTTGTATATGGAATAGAGAACAAATTCTTACTATGACAGATACTTCAATGGCAGCAGTTCTTGGAGAAAAATACAAAGAAGTTGATAACTATTCAGTGCGTGCAAGAATGCCACTACCACCATTTTTATTTGCATCACGTATAGTAGAGATAGATGCTGAATTTGGCGAACTTAAACCATCCTCTATAGCTGCAGAATATGATTTTGAAGAAAGTGGTGTATTCGGTGTAGGGGATAATAAAATATCATATCTTTTACCAGTGGAAGCATCACATATAGGTATTTTCTTAATGGGATATATGGGATTAGATGTAATATCTAATGGTACTTTATCATTTAGAGCATTAGATAATGCGCAAACATTTTATAGTGGGAAACCATTTAGGGTAGGAGATACTATGAAAACAATATTTAAAATTCATAGATTTGCTCAGAATGGTTCAACAACAATTATGTATTATACATATGAAACTTATAATGGTGATGAATTAGTATCTATTAGTGAAGCATCAGGCGGATTCTTTACTAAGGCAGAATTAGAGTCTAATAAAGGTATTGTGACACCAAAACTAAGATTTAATCCACTAGAACCTAAGGAATTATTACACTTTTCTCATACATCTAAGACATCATATACAGATGAAGAAACACATGCATTTTATAAGGGAAATTATGAAGCATGTTTTGGTAACGATGTGAAATTATCTCTAGCAGAAAAGTATTATATTAGAGATGCAGTAAAGATGATAGATAGAGTAACTAACATAGATTATAACGGTGGTAAATATGGACGTGGAATAATATGTGGTGAGAAGAATATAACTCCAGATATGTGGCCATTTGAGGTGCATTTTAAAAATGATCCAGTATTTCCAGGGATTATAATGGTTGATGGTGTTCTCCAATTAGAAATGTTCTTGTTTGGACATACAGGTATGCTAGGTCATTATAATAATGCAGAAATTAAGGTAGTTGAAGGGGCATGTGTTAAGTCTAAATTTAGAGGACAAGTTCGTAAAGGATATAGTTTACTTCGCTATGAAGTACATATTAAAGAATGTGTACAAAAAGAAGATGGTATATTTGTACTTACAGAGGCATCTATCTATAACAATGATGTACATGTAATACAAGTAGACAATTATGAAATTAAGATATATGAAAAGAAATAGAACCAAGCTTTTTATATAAGAAAACTTGAGATAAAATACAGGATATGCTGAAAGGGGATAATGAAAAGATGGCAATAGTTAATAAAGAAAATAGTCATAAAATATTGGCAAATAAAGACTATCCTATATTGTATGTATATAATATAAATAATAAATTAACAGTATCTACAGATATACTAGATGTTGATAAAATATTATTTTTATTACCTAATTTTGATGCTACAAGTCTTGGAGATGCGTCATTTAAAAAAGATTATAATTTAAAATATGCATATTATGGTGGAGCTATGGCAAATGGTATAGCCTCATCAGATATGGTAATAGCACTTGGAAAATGCGGATGTATGGGTTCATACGGTTCAGGTGGTGTTAGACTATCTGTGATAGCTGAAGAAATAGATAAAATAAAAAGTAACTTAACTAATAATGAACCATACATGATAAATATGTTATGTAATCGCAATGTTGAAGCAGAAATGGAGCTTGCTAAGTTATTAGTTGAGAAAGATGTGCCTGCTGTAGAGGCTTCTGCATATATTACGCCATCAGAACCATTAGTATATTATCGTGTAAATGGAATATATAAAGATGCAAATGGAACTATAGTTACACCTCATAAGGTTATAGCTAAAGTTTCTCGCGAAGAAGTATTAACTAAATTTGCAATGCCTCCACAAGATGAGATATTAAGTAGTTTAGTTAATAAAGGATTAATTACATTACAAGAAGCAGAACTTGCTAAGTTAATACCTATGGCAGATGATATAACAGTTGAAGCAGATAGTGGTGGACATACAGATGGAAGACCATTAGTATCTATGCTTCCAGCTTTAATAGCTTTAAAAGATAAGATTATGGCGCAATATAATTATCAAAAAGAAGTTAGAATAGGAGCAGCTGGTGGAATAGGAACTGGCTTATCAGCTTTAGCTGCTTTTGATATGGGGGCTGCATATGTAGTGACAGGGTCTGTGAACCAAGCATGTGTAGAGGCAGGAACTTCTGATTATGTAAAACAATGTTTAGAAGAAACAGCTATGGCAGATGTAGCTATGGCACCATGTGCAGATATGTTTGAAGATGGAGCTAAGGTAGAAGTTATAAGAAAAAGAACTATGTATGCTCAAAATGCTTCTAAATTATATGAATTATATAAAAAATATCCGTCATTCGAAGCTATACCAGAAGCAGATAGAACAAAAGTTGAAAAAAGAATACTTAAGAAATCATTTAATGAAGTATGGGAAATGACAAAAGAATATTTTATGACAATCAATCCAAATCAAATAACAAAAGCAGAATCAAATCCTAAATTAAAGATGGCTTTAGTATTTAGATGGTATTTAGGCAATTCATCAAGATGGGCGGTAAATGGTGATGCTGATAGAAAGATGGACATGCAGATATGGTGTGGACAAGCTATGGGAGCATTTAACCTATGGGTTAAAGGAACACCGCTTGAAAAACGCGAAAATAGATGTGTGGCAGATGTAGCAACTTTAATTATGAATAGTGCTGCAATAGAGTATATGAAAAATCTTATTTCAAAATTAGGAGTATAAAGATAGATACTTTTAAGGGGATATAATATAATAAATTATTTATTATAATTAGAAGTAGATAAGATAGAGTATAGTATAAATAATATATGAGGATTTATATATGAAAGTTTACATATTAGATGTTAAAAATATATCCTTTGAAGAGTGTAAGGAATTCATAGAATTCCTTACACCAAAAAGAAAAGAACGAGTTAAGAGATATATAGATGATAAAAAGAAAGTTATATCTATATATACAGAACTTTTGATAAGAAAAGTTGTTAATGAGGGTAAACCTATAGATATTTATTACAATGAATATGGTAAGCCATATTTAAAAGAGCCTAAAGGAATATATTTTTCAGTAGCACATGGAAGAGATAAGATAGTATGTGTCATGGATAATGAAGAAATTGGTATAGATATAGAGTATATAGATGTATTTAATGAGAATATTGTAAAAAATTATTTTTCAGAATCAGAACATAGAATACTTAAGGTATATGATGTTATAAAAATAGATAATGGATATAACAAAGCATGCTATAGAATATGGACTAGTAAAGAAGCTTTATTAAAGAAAAGAGGGACAGGCTTTAATAAGGGCAGTTTTAAGGAAGATATTACAAAGTGTCCAGAATATAAGAATATAATATCAAAAGAAGTAGATGGTTATATGATAAGCGTGTGTCCATCTAAAAAGATAACAGAATTAGAAATAATAGAATATAAAAAGGCATGAACAAAAAAAGGGGCTGTGAAAAAATGAGAAATCATTTTTTCATAGTTCCCTTTTTTTGCAAATTTTTTGTTTAAATATATAAGGGCATTAAAAAAGGGCATACGTAAGTGGTAAACCATGAGTACCTTAAATTTTCCTAGTTTTTCGGATAAACTATACTAAGTCGGAAAAATCTAAAAAACTAGAAAAATTATAAGGAGATTTTAAACATGGATCAAAAAACACATGA
>SVEH01000043.1 GCA_015057455.1 Lachnospiraceae bacterium
ACGAAGTTAAAAGTGCTGATACACCATCAGACGCATTAATCTTATCTATATCACAAAAAGCAGAAGTAGATTTAGATTATATGAGTGAGGTATCTAATATACCAAAAGATAAATTAATTAGTGATTTAGAGGGTGCTATATTTAAAGTACCAAATGAAGATAATCGTTGGGTAACACAAGATGAGTATTTAAGTGGGAATATAAGAGAAAAATTAAGAATAGCAGAAGAATATGCAAAAGATGATCCATCTTATAATATCAATGTAAGTGCATTAAAAGAAGTAATGCCAGAAGATATTACCACAAGTGAAATAAATGTAAGGTTTGGTGCTACTTGGATACCACCAAAATATTATGAGCAGTTTTTATTTGAAATACTAGAATCATCATACTATGCAAGAAATGGAATTAAAATACATTATTCTAATTCTAGTGGTGAATGGTATATAGAAGGTAAGCATCATGACAGAGGCTCTGTAAGAGTAAATACCACATATGGTACAAGTAGAGCTAATGCTTATAAACTATTTGAGGATGGTCTTAATTTAAGAGATACAAAAATATTTGATTACAAAATAGATGAACTTGGCAAAAAAATACCTGTATTTAATAAAAAAGAAACTGCAATAGCACAAGCAAAACATGATAAAAGAGATGCGGAATTTATAGAGTGGATATGGAAGGATCCTGATAGAAGAGAAGAATTAACAAGACTATATAATGAGAAATTTAATTCAATAAGATTAAGAGAATATGATGGCTCACACATAACTTTTGATGGTATGAATCCGGAAATAAAATTAAGAAAGCATCAAATAAATGCCATAGCAAGAATCTTATATGGTGGTAATACATTATTAGCACATGAAGTAGGTGCTGGAAAAACTTTTGAAATGGTAGCAGCTGCTATGGAAAGTAAAAGGCTTGGACTATGTAATAAAAGTTTATTTGTAGTACCTAATCATATCATAGAACAGTTCGCAAGTGAGTTCTTACAGTTATATCCTAGTGCTAATATTTTAGTATCTACGAAGAAAGATTTTGAAACTGCTAATCGTAAAAAGTTCTGTTCTAGAATTGCAACAGGAGATTATGATGCTGTAATTATAGGACACTCACAGTTTGAAAGAATACCAATGTCAGTAGCAAGACAAAGAACAATGTTAAATAATCAATTGAATGAAATAGTTGACGGTATAGAAGAATTAAAGAAAAATAATAGTGAAAGATTTACAATAAAACAAATGATAAGAACTAAAAAAATGTTAGAAAAGAAACTAGAAAAATTAAATAGTAGTAATAGAAAAGATGATGTAATAACATTTGAAGAACTTGGAGTTGATAGATTATTTGTAGATGAAGCTCATTATTATAAGAATTTATTTCTATATACTAAGATGAGAAATGTTGCAGGAATAGCACAAACAGAGGCTCAAAAATCATCAGATTTACAAATGAAATGCAGATATTTAGATGAAATAACTGGCAATAAAGGAGTAATATTTGCAACAGGTACACCAATATCTAATTCAATGGTTGAACTATATACAATGCAAAGATACCTGCAATACGATACATTAGTTAAACATGGACTTCAACATTTTGACGCTTGGGCTTCTACTTTTGGAGAGAAAGTAACCGCAGTAGAACTTTCACCAGAAGGTAATGGTTATCGTTCTAAAACAAGATTTGCAAGATTTTATAACTTACCTGAACTTATGAATATGTTTAAGGAAGTAGCAGATATTCAAACAGCTGATACATTAAATTTACCAGTGCCAAAGGCTCACTATGAAAATATAGTAGTAAAACCATCTGAAATACAATTAGAATATGTAAAATCTTTTTCAGAGCGTGCAGAGAAAGTTAGAAATAAAGAAGTAAAAATTAATGAAGATAATATGCTTAAAATAACAAATGACGGTAGAAAATTAGCACTAGATCAAAGACTTGTTGATGCTAGACTTCCTGATGAAGAAGATAGTAAAGTAGATGTTTGTTCTAAAAATGTATATAAAATATGGGAAGAAAATAGAGATAATAAATTAACGCAATTAGTATTTTGTGATTTATCCACACCTAAAAATGATGGTACTTTTAATGTATATGATGATATTAAAAATAAATTATTAGCAAGAGGAGTACCAGAAGAAGAAATACAATTTATACATAATGCTCATACTGATGCTCAAAAGAAAGAAATGTTTGCCAAAGTTAGAAAAGGACAAGTTCGTATATTAATTGGTAGTACGCCAAAGATGGGTGCCGGTACAAACTGTCAAGATAAGCTACTTGCACTTCATGATTTAGACTGTCCGTGGAGGCCATCTGACTTAATACAAAGAAGTGGTAGAATAGTAAGGCAGGGAAATCAAAATGATGATGTATATATTTATAGATATGTAACAGAGAAAACTTTTGATGCATATTTATATCAATTAGTAGAAAATAAACAAAAGTTTATGTCGCAAATAATGACTTCTAAAACACCAGTAAGAACAGCAGAAGATATAGATGAAGTAGCATTATCTTATGCTGAGATAAAAGCATTAGCAGCAGG